>DLGG01000112.1 GCA_002482565.1 Solidesulfovibrio magneticus | reverse complement strand
GGGGCTTCGGCCACGCCGTGCCTGGACGGCCGGGCCGGCCAGCCTTCCCGATCCGACGCCTGGTCCGACATGTCCTGGGCCGTCCCAGGAGACGGCGCGAAGCGGCCCGGCTCTCGGCCGGAAATCTGGGGCGCGTTCTGGTCCGATGACTGGCCGTGGGGCTGGCGCGTAAGCCGGCCCGGGCCTTGATCCGCCAGCGGGGCGGCCGGCCGGGATGTCGGCCGGCCGGCCGCTCCGCCTGTTGGTTGGCCTGTCATCTGGGCCGCGCTCTCGGGCGGGGCCAGGGGCGGCAGGGTTTCGTCAAAGGAACTGCTGCTGAGGATTCGCGGATCGCCGGCCGCTGGCGCGCGTTCCCGCACGGACTGGCCCGAGGGCGTGGTCTCATGGGGCGAGGGCGCGCTGGCCCGGCCGAGCTCCTCGAAAAAGTCGCGGCGGCTGGCGAATTTGGGCGGCTCGGTTCCGGCCTTGACCCAGGGCTCGGGAGCCGGGACCGTGCGGTGGACGAGCGCCTTGTCCAGGGCCGCGCCCACGGCCCGGCGCAGGGTGAGAAACACGGCCTGCTCGTCGCGGAAACGCACCTCGGTCTTGGCCGGGTGCACGTTGACGTCGAGGTCGGCCGGGTCGAGTTCGAGAAAAATGACGGCTTGGGGGTATTCCCGGGCGAGCAGCCGCCCCTTGTAGGCCTCGCGCACGGCGGCCAAGAGCACCCGGTCCAGGACCGGCCGGCCGTTGACGTAGAAATACATCCGGTCGGCCTTGCCCTGGGCGCGAAGCGGCTTGCCCAAAACGCCGTGGACCCTGGCCCCGGCGGCGTCGCTGGAAAATTCGAAGAGATCCTCGGTGACGGCCGGCGGCCAGAACGCGGCCAGTCGGGCGGGCAGGGTCTGGCCGGCCGGGAAGCGCAGGGCCGTGCGCCCGCCCACGGTCAGCTTGAAGGCGACGTCGAGCCTGGCCAGGGCCGCCCGGCAAAAGAGCTCGGAAGCCCGCTTGGTCTCCACGGCCTCGGATTTGAGAAATTTGAGCCGGGCCGGCACGGCGGCGAAAAGGTCGCGCACCTCGATGCGCGTGCCCTGGGCCACGGCCGCCGGGCCGCGCTCGACGAGACGGCCGTTTTCCACGGCCACGAACGCCCCTTCTTCGAAAGCCTCGTGGCGCGAGCTGATGCGAAACCGCGACACCGAGGCGATGCTCGGCAGGGCCTCGCCGCGAAAGCCGAAGCTGCCGATGCGCTCCAGTTCGTCGATGGAGGCGATCTTGCTGGTGGCGTGGCGGGTCAGCGCCAGGGGCAGCTCTTCGGGAGTCATGCCGCAGCCGTCGTCGCTGACGATGACAGCGGTGCGGCCGCCGCCGTCGATGGCCGCCTCGATGCGGGTCGCTCCGGCGTCGAGGCTGTTTTCCACGAGTTCCTTGAGCACGCTGGCCGGCCGCTCCACCACCTCGCCGGCGGCGATCTGGTTTTGCAGTTCCGGGGGCAGCACGCGGATGGTGCGATGGGTCGTCGAAGCTGTCATGGGGGCCATATACGACCTTTCGCCGCCCCAGGCCACCCGCGCGTTTCGACTGGAAAAACGCCGGCGTCGGGGGTAGACGGGCAGGTGTCCCATGCAAAAGGAGCCGATCATGCCCATCGAGCACAATTACCTGCGCACCCGGATACGCACGGGAAACATCGTCGCCAACTATACGCGCCTGCGCGCCCAGGGCGGTCAGGTCGTAAGCGTCATCAAGGCCGACGCCTATGGCCACGGGCTTCTCGAAACGGCCACGGCCCTGGCCGGGGCCGGTTGCGAGAGCTTTGCCGTGGGTTCGGTGGCCGAGGGCGCGGCCCTGCGCGATGCCGGCTGCACGGCGGAAATCATTTCGCTCCTTGGTCCGGTGCTGCCCGAGGACGAGCAGCTGATCATCGAAAAACATCTCGTGCCCTTCATGCACGATTTCGACCAGCTGGCCCGGCTGGCCGCCGCCTGCGCCCGGCTTGGGCGCGTGGCCAAGGTGGCGCTGAAGTTCGACACCGGCATGGCCCGGCTGGGGTTCGTGGAAGCCGACGCGCCGAGGCTCGCCGAGATGTTGTGCGCCTCGCCCTGCATCGAGGTGGTCATGGTCAGCTCCCATCTGGCCACGGCCGACGATCCGGGCGCCTTCGAATTTGTGGCCGAGCAGGGGGCGCGCTTTGCCCGCATCTGCCAGGCCCTGCGCCACGGCGGGCTGACGTTTCGGGCCTCGCTGTGCAATTCCGCCGGCATCCTGGCCCACAGCGGCAGCATCGGTTTTGACGCCCGCCGGGCCGGCATCGCCCTCTACGGCGTCAATCCCTTTGCCGGCGGTGAGCACGAGGAGCTTGGGCATGGCCTGCTGCCGGCCATGGAGACCGCAACCCGCATCGTCTCGGTCCACGACCTGCCGCGCGGGGCCTCCATCAGCTACGGCCGCACCTACGTGGCCGAGCGCGACATGCGGGTGGCCATCGTGGCCGCCGGCTACGCCGACGCCTACAGCCGGGGGCTGTCCAACACGGGCTTCATGTGCCTGGCCGGCCGGCGCGTGCCGATCCTGGGCCGGGTGTGCATGCAGCTCACGGCCGTGGACGTCTCGGGTTTTGAGGCCGTGCGCCCCGGCGACGCCATCCATTTGCTGGGCGGCGAGGGACCGGGCGCGGTCACGGCCGATGATCTGGCCCTGTGGTGGGGCACCATTCCCTATGAGGTCTTTTGCCTGCTGGGCCTGAATCCCCGGGAATACGTTTGAGCGGCGATATCCCCGCCGCCAATCAAGAAAGAGAGCATCCGGGCATGAAACGCCAGACGCTTTTTCTCAACATGTACGGGGC
Organism: Solidesulfovibrio magneticus; assembly: GCA_002482565.1. Taxonomy (GTDB): domain Bacteria; phylum Desulfobacterota; class Desulfovibrionia; order Desulfovibrionales; family Desulfovibrionaceae; genus Solidesulfovibrio; species Solidesulfovibrio magneticus_B. Next base: position 806 of record DLGG01000112.1, on the reverse strand, counting down.
CATGCTTGACGCCATGGGGCCTAGCGGCTGGTGGCCGGCCAGGACGCCCTTGGAGATGGCCGTGGGCGCGATCCTGACCCAAAACACCAACTGGCAGGGCGCGGCCAAGGCCGTGGCCGGACTGCGCCAGGCCGGGCTGCTTGATCCTTACGCCCTGCACGCCGCAAGCCTGGAGGCCGTGGCCGAGCGCATCCGGCCGGCCGGGCATTTTCGGGTCAAGGCCGGGCGGCTGAAAAATCTCATGGCGCTGATTGTGGAGGAGCTTGGCGGCGACTTGACCGCCCTGGCCGGCTACGATCTCAGCCAGGCCCGGGACAAGCTGCTGGCCGTCAAGGGCGTTGGCCCGGAGACCGCCGACAGCATTTTGCTCTATGGCCTGAACCTGCCGGCCTTCGTGGTCGACGCCTACACCGCCCGCATTTGCTTTCGTCATGGCCTGGCTCCCGAGGAGGCCGGCTACGACGAGCTGCGCGAGCTGTTCATGGACGCGCTGCCTGAGGACGTGGGGCTTTACAACGAGTTTCACGCCCTGCTCGTGCGCGTGGGCAACGCCTGGTGCCGGCCGCGTGCGCCCAAATGCGCCGCCTGTCCCTTGGAGCGGTTTTTGCAATGAAGACGGCGCTTTTGGTCCTTTTTGGGCTGCTAGCCCTGGCTGGGCCGGGGCAGGCCGTCAAACCGCCGACGGTTCCGGCCAAGGCTGTGTCGGCGGCCCAGGACGCGGCCAAGGTCCGGCTGGCCGAGGCCCGGGCCAAGGTGGCGGCCCAGTCGGCCGAGACCGCCCGGCTTGGCCGTGAGCTGGCCGCCCT
>DLGG01000125.1 GCA_002482565.1 Solidesulfovibrio magneticus | reverse complement strand
CCGCAATACGAGGCCGCGACGGCAGCGATGCAAACGAGCCATGCCTGTTTGCGGATACTCATGACGCCCCTCCCTCGGGTTTCTGGGTTTGGATATACACCCGGGTCGCGCCGCCGGTCCGGCCTGCGGGCAGGCGGGCCGGACCGGGCGGACGGCACGGCGCGCGGCCTAGAAAAACCAGCTGAGCCCCACCTCGAAGCTGTCTTCGCTCAAGGAAGACCGGAACCGCGCCGGCATGCCCATGAGGTCCGTGCCGTGTTCCGTGATGCTGTTTTCGAAGGCGCGCATGTAGCCCACATGGGCGGTGAAGCGCTTGGTCAGATCGTAGGACACGCCGCACGTGAGGTGATGCTCGGCGATGGCCGGGAAGCCGATGACGCGAAAGCTCTCGTAGTAGTACGACGGCATCCGTTTGCCCTGCACGCCGACCATCTGCGAGCCGTTGATGGAATGCTTCCTGACCGGGTTTTGCCCGTAGTTGTAGCCGGCCCGGATGGAGAGCGCTTCAATGGGCTTGTATTGCAGCCCGAGGCTGAAGACCCACTGGTCGGACCAGTCGAACTCCTTGTAGCCTTGGGCGTTGCTCCAGTTGATCCACTTGATGTCGGTTTCGGCCAGAAGCGTTCCGGACAGGAATTCGTAGGAGAGGCCGAACCCGAACTGCTGCGGCGATTCCATCACCAGGGAGTCGCGGCGGCCGTCGCCGTCGAAGTCCGTGATCTGGTCGTAGGTGACGGGCTGGGGCGTGACGTAGGTCATGCCGAAGGAAAGTTGCGGCACGGGCTTGAGGATCAGGCCGAACTGCCCGCCGATGCCGTACCCCGAGGAAGAGCCGTTGCCGAGGTCCAGGGTGGAATAGTCGACGTGCAGGGCCGCGCCCACGGACAGCCAGTCGGTGACCTGGTAGGCCACGCTCGGGGCGAACTTCATGATGCTCAAGTCGGTGTAGGTTCCAGACGCCATGGGCATGCCCGAACCGAAGAACCCCTTCTGGTCTATGCCCCGGTCCTTGTAGTCCACGCCGAGGCCCGACACGCCGTACGCGCCGAGCCCGAAACGCAGCCGGGGCAGATCCTCCAGGCCGAAGGAGATGCCCAGGGCGGGAATGGCGTAGACCTTGTCCTTGCCGCTGGACGACACGCTGACTCCGCCGGCGGTCACGGAGGATTTGACGTGGGGCATGAAGATCGTGCCCATGAAATCCACCCCGGAGCTGGGGCAGAAGCGGCTGAAGCACATGGCCGCAGGGTTGGCGAAGACGGCGCTGATGGAATCCTGCGGACTGGCGATGCCCACGCCGCCCATGGCCCTGGAGGCGGAGCCGACGCCGATGAGGTTGTCGCCGTTGGTGGCCAGGGCGAAAGAGGGAGCGAGCAGAGCCAGACAAGACAGCAAGCTGCAAAGCGTGAGAGCGGCTTTCATGTGATCCTCCGGTGTGACGGAAGGCATCCTTGGCCATCTGTTGCGGCGATGGCGCGGAATCGTCTCTCCGTCGGTGTGTCCGAGACTCGCAGGCGACCCGTGGAGCGCGTTTAGTGAAAAACTTCACAAAGTTGGCGCAAAGCTCTCCCGCCGCGACAGAAAAGATCTCTCCACGCGTGTTACGGGCCGCGGCATCGGCCAAAAACAGTCTTGGTGAAATTTATCACAATCTAGGTCATGGCGCTGCCTCCTTCTCCGTCATCCGGTTGCGACCGGCGACGCCGGGGCGCGCCTCCCCACGACGGCACGCCCCGGCGCCGTGCGGTCATGGCGCGACCAGGGCGTCGGCCAGCAGGGAGGACAGGAACTTGACCTCTTTGCCGAGTCCGTAGTGCGCGTTGATGTTCTCGAGCTGGGTGTGGCAGTTCTCGCAGGCCGTCACCACGACGTCCGCGCGGCTTTCGCGGATCTGGTCCGCCTTGACCCGGGAGGAGCGCATGCGGAAGTCGAGGGTGTCCTCGCCCATGGCGACAAGGCCGCCGCCGCCGCCGCAACACCAGTTGTACTTGGGGTCGGGCGACATTTCCCGAAAATCCTCCACGATGCGCCCCAGGATGGCGCGCGGCTCGTCGTAAACGCCGCCGTTGCGGGCGATCTGGCAGGGATCGTGGTAGGTGTGGCTGCCGGGGAGCTTCTTCACCCGGATGCGACCTTCCCGCAGATAGCGGGCGTGGACCTCGGTCAGGCTGACCACGCGGAACGGCTGCGTCCCCGACAGCTGCTTGGCCACGCGCACGGCCGTGCCGCATTCGCAGATGCAGACTTCCTTGACGCCGAGACGCAGGGCTTCCCGGACGATGCGGTCCAGGATCAGCTGCGTCTTGCCCGGGTCGCCGACGAAAGCGCCGAAGTTGACCGCCTCGAAAAAGCTCAGGGTCCAGTTTTCCCGGGCGGCGTTGAACACGACCGCGGCCGGGATGATGGAATGGGCCCCGGCCAGGGCCACGTAGAGCATGTCCGCGCCCTCCACCTCTGTGGGGATGGGCGTCGTGCCGGCCTCGACCTTCCAGCGCGCGACCACCTGCGTCTCCAGGCGCTTGATGCCTTGCAGGAACCCTTCCTTGAAGGTCTCGATGCTTTCGCCCTTGGAGATGGAGACGTCGGCCAGCAGAGAGAGGATTTCCGGCGCGGCTTCGGCCCCGATGAGCAGGAGCTTGGCGATGGACATGATCTGTTGGGTGTCGATGCCGAAGGGGCAGTAGACCATGCAGCGCCGGCAGCCGGTGCAGGAATAGGCCGCCTCGCGCAGTTCCTCCAGGGCGGCGTCCGTGAGGGGCTTGGCCTCGCCGAGCACGGGCGCGAAACGGCCCAGGGCCGTGAAATAGCGCTTGTAGATGCGCCGCACCACCTCGGCGCGGAAGGCCGGAGCGTACTTGGGCAGCGGCATGGAGGCGTAGGCGTGGCAGGCCGGGGTGCACAGGCCGCACCGGGAGCACGTCTCCAGGTTGAGCAGCATCTGCCGGGAAAGCTTGGTGTCGAAAAGGCGCACCAGCTCGTCGCGAAGCGAGGCTTCCATGGCTAGCCCCTCCTTATCCTGTTGAGAGCGAACGTGAAGATGGCATGCATGAGTTTGGTAAAGGGAAAGGCCAGCAACAGCAGGTTGGCGAAAAAGACGTGGACGACCAGCATGAAGGAATGCCCCGCGCCTTCGACGGAAGCGATGGAAGGCTTGCCCGTGACCAGGCTCCACAGATAGGCCCGGTAGTCGTCCACGGACATGGTGGAATAGTCGTACCAGTTGCGCGCCCAGTCCATCTGCGCGCCGAAGAGCACGGTGAGCAGCAGCAGGACGAGCAGCAGGAAGTCCTCGGGCACGGACAGTTCTTTGGTGGGGGAAACCATGCGCCGCGACAGGAAGTAGAGCAGGCACACAAACATGGCGAGCCCGACCGCGCCCTTGCCGAGGAAGATGGCGTGGGGGACGATCTGTAGCCAGCGGATGTCCGCAACGAGTTCGAGGTGCCCGATGCACAGGGCGAGCAGTCCCAGGTGGAACAGCGCCAGGGCGAGCCAGAGCAGGGGGTTGTGCCGCAGCACGGTGGGGAGCAGCAGGGCGTCGCCCGCGGCATAGAGCCAGCCGGGTTTTTTCACGGGGTAGATGGCCAGCGGCGTCGCGAGCCGGGGGCTGCGCAGCAGGCGGAAGACCCGCCAGAGCGTGCCGCACACGAACACGGCCACGGCCACGTACACCATCGGCACGAGGATGAGGTAATTCAGCGTCGCCATGCGTCAGTATCTCCTTGCGGGGCCGGGGCGCGCCCCGGCCCCCTGTTTCGCTACTTCAGGCGTTTGATGAAGAAGCGCACCTCGCCGGAGGCTTCCTGGGTTTCCACGATCTGGTTGCCGCTGGTCTTGGCCCAGGCCGGGAAATCGGTCAGCGCGCCCGGGTCGGTGGTGACGGCCTTGACGATCTGGCCCACGGCCACTTCCTTGATGCCCTTGCTGATCTTCACCACGGGCATGGGGCAGGGGAGATTGCGCAGGTCCAATTCCTTGGCGTATTCCATGGCGCTCATGCATGTCTCCTGTATGGGTTGCGTGTTAGATGAAAAGCTGCACCTTGCTGCCCATGGCCTGCTCGAGGAACGTGGCCACCCCGCAGTACAAGAGGTCGGGGTAGTCGAGCATTTCCTCGCGCTTGAATCCCATGAGGCTCATGGACAAGTCACAGATGCAGATCTTGATGCCGAGTTCCGCCGCCAGATCGATCATCTGCGGCAGGGAAGCCACGTTTTTCTTGGTCATGAGTCCTTGCATCATCTTGGTGCCCATGCCGCCGAAGTGCATTTTGGACAGCTTCGCGGCGGGCGCGCCCTTGGGCAGCATCGCGCCGAACATCGTCCCCATCATGTCCTTGCCGGACGCCGACTTTTTCGGGTCGCGCAGCAGGGGCGTGCCCCAGAAGGTGAAGAACATCATGACCTCCATCCCCATGGCCGCCGCGCCGGTGGCGATAATGAACGACGCCAGCGCCCGGTCGAGGTCGCCGGAGAAAACGACCATGGAGAGTTTGTTCTCCGGGCCGGCCTGCTCCAGGCTCTCCAGCCGCGCCCGCAGTTCCTCGAGTTGCGCCGTCACTTCAGGATCCATAGTTCCTCCAGGTGTCGTGATGTGCATGAACATCGGTTATGTCCGTTATTTTTGGAATTTCTTCCAAAATATATATAAATTTTATATCACTATGAACCATTTTGTTAAAAAAATCACATGACAAGCCGTCCGCAAGCGCCAGCCGTCTGCCGCGCCCCGGCCGCGACGGCGCGCATGTGCGCGGCAGACGGCCCGGTACGACACGCGCGAGGCGGCCCGTCAAACCGCGTCCCGCCCGCAGGCGCTGGCGGGGCCTGACCGGCCTTGCGGGCCGGGGAACGCTTGCTTTTGGAAAACTTCAGCGGCATAAAAGTAATTTATCAAATTATTTTAGCATTATATATTAAAAGTGGCCTATAAACATGAACACTATGAAATATTGCTGTCAAAAAAAACGCTACTCCAGCGCCTCGCCCACGCGCTCCATGGCCGCCTTGAGCATGTCCAGGGACTGCAGCACGATATGGCGCCGGTCAGGATCGATGGCGGTGAGCACGGCGTCGCGCAGGGAGCGTTGCAGGTCCGCCACTTCCTGGCGAAGCTTCTGCCCGGCCGGGGTCAGGGACAGCAGCACCACCCGGGAGTCGGCCGGATCGGGCACGCGGACCAGGAGCTTCTTGTCCGCCAGGCCGCCGACGAGCTTGGTCACGCGGCTTCGGGCGATGCCGAGCCTTCCGGCGATGCCCTTGGCCGTGAGGTAGCGCTCGTGGCCGAACAGCATCAGGCAACGCAACTCGGCCTGGGGGATGTCGAATTTCTCCGACAGGTAGACGTGGCTGTCCGTGCAGCACTGGTAGAGCTTGTCCAGCATCTGGCTGAACTGCTGCCGTTGCTGTTGGGACAGTCCCCCGGTTTCGGGTTCGTTGCGTTCGTTCATGGCGTGAAAGGTATGCGGGCCGCCGTCCCTTGTCAATCCCGGAGGCGCCGGGAATCGGCGCGATCTCACAACGGCGCCCAGCCGAGCAGGTTGAAGCCGGTTTCCGGATCCTGGGCGCGGGCGAGCTCGGTGCCCAGGATCTCGATCACCACCACCTCGAAGATCTTCCACACGTCGAGGCCGGGCCGCACGCAGCCGGCGCGGGCTTCCTCGCCGCGCCCGAGCACGGCGTGCATGTGCAGGGTCGGCTTGCCGTGGTGGGCCGTGGGAAAAAGCGTGCCCACGGCCGCGGCCTCGTGCACCGCGCCGATGGCCGCGAGCATGGGGTTCGGCGGCATGACCCGGCCGTCCTCGGGGCCGACCACGAGCTTGCCGTTTTCCAGGCCGCCCAGGGCGAGCACCACGGCGGAGGTCACTTCCCGCGAGGCGGCGAAGGCCTCGATGGCGTCCGGGATGCGGTCGCCGTCGGAAAGGCGCAGCACGAACACGCGGCCGATGTGGCCTTCGGATACGATCACGGGAACCTCCTTGCCCGGCCGGGAGCGCGCCGCGCCGGGGCCGTAACGCAAACGGGGGAACCGCGGCAGCCCGACGATTCCCCCGTGACAGGCGTCTGCCGTGCGGGCTAGCCGAGCTTGTCCGCGATGGCCTTGCCGATGGTGCGGCCCATATCGACGCAGGCCGCGAGCTGTTCGTGGGTGGGCACGTAGAGGATGCGCACCCCGTCCACGGGCATGTCCATGCCCATGGCCTCGAGCCAGCCGGTGATGTCCTTCACGGCCTCGCCGCTCCAGCCGTAGGAGCCGAACGCCGCGCCGATCTTGCCTTTGGGTTTGAGGCCCTTCATGTACGTCAGCATGTCCGCCACCTTGGGCAACATGCCGTTGTTGTGCGTGGCCGAACCCACGAACACCGCCGCCGCGTCCCAGACCTCCTCCATGACGTCGGAGTGGTCGAAGACGTGCAGGTTCATGAGCTTGAACGCCACGCCGTGCTCGGCCAGCCCCGTGGCGATGGCGTGGGCCATGCGCTCGGTGGAGTGCCACATGGTGTCGAAGACCAGCACCGCTTTCTTCTTCTGCTTCTGAGTGGTCAGTTCCCTGTAGCGGTCGATGACCCAGGCCACGTCGTCTGGGGTGCGGAACATCAGCCCATGGTCCGGGCAGATGGCGCGGATTTCCACGCCCATGGCCTCGACGGCCTCGATGGTCTTCTGGGCGATGGGGCTAAACGGCAGGATGATGTTGGCGTAGTAGCGGTCGAGCTGCTTGCGCAGCAGGCTGCGGTCCACCTCGTCGGCGAAGCGTTCGCTGGTGGCCCAGTTCTGGCCGAAGCCGTCCGAGGAGATGAGCACGCCGTCCTCGCGGATCAGCGTGGCCATGTTGTCGGGCCAGTGGAGCATGCGCGTCTCCAGGAACTGGAGGGTGCGCTTGCCGAGGGAGACCGTCGAACCGGTCTTGACCACTTCGATGGGCCAGTCCGTGCAGTCGAAGTGGGCGCGCATGGCCCGTTCGCCCATGGGCGAGGTCAGGATCTTCTCCGGCCTGGTGCGCGCCACGAGCTCGGGCAGCGAGCCGGAGTGGTCCATCTCCACATGGTTGATGATAAGGTAGTCGACTTTTTCCAGGGGGGTGACGTGGGCCACCCGGCACAGCATCTCGTCGCCGTGGCCGGCTTTGACCGAGTCGAACAGGGCGATTTTCTCGTCCTTGATCAGAAACGCATTGTAGGTCGTCCCGGTGGGGGCCGTCATGTAGCCATGGAAGTCGCGACACTCCCAGTCCACGGCGCCCACCCAATAGACGTCCTTGCAGATTTCCACGGGTCGCATGGTATTCCTCGAGAGCCGCCCGAACGCGGCGGCGTGCAGGGATGGGTTAGGCTTTTTTGAATTCGCTCTTGGGCGCGCCGCAGACCGGGCAGACCCAGTCCTCGGGGATGTCCTCGAACTTGGTGCCGGGCGCGACGCCGTTGTCGGGATCGCCGGCGGCGGGGTCGTACACGTAACCGCAGATGGTGCACTCGTATTTGTCCATGGAAGACTCCTTTTGGGTTTCGGCGGCGTCCTTATTTGCCCTCAGCGCCGGGTCCGCGGATGCGCCCTTGCCTGAGCGGCAACAAGGTCATATCCCCATGGCGCGGCCGCCCCTGTACGGGAACGCCGCTGTGCCGCCACGGCGGACAACGCCTTGCCGACTGCGGCGTGGTCGAGCGTAACGACCGCGCCTGCCCGAGTCTATCCTTTAGTTTGGACCAAATTGTCAAGGCCGGCGTTTTCGCAGGGTTGCGTTTCATTCCTCCCGGAACTGCTCCACGAGCTCCGCCAGGTGGTGGGCCATGGAACGGACCTCGCCGATGCGCGTGTTGGCGTCGGCGATCTGGCGGGCGATGTCCTGGGAAAGGGCGTTGATGTGGTTCACGCTGCCGTTGACCTCTTCGCTGGTGGCGGATTGCTGCTCCGAGGCGGCGGCGATGTTGCGCACCATGTCGGCGATGTGGTTGGACTGCTCCACGATGCGGGAGAGCACCGCCCCGGACTGTTCGGCCATGTCCGCGCTGCGTTCCACCCGGACCTTGGTCTCGTTCATGCCGGCCACGACCTGGTGCGTGCTCGCCTGGATGTCGGTGACGGCCGTGGACACCTCGCCCGTGGCGGTCATGGTCTTTTCCGCGAGCTTCCTGACCTCGTCGGCGACCACGGCGAAGCCNNCGGCCCGGGCCGCCTCGATGGCGGCATTGAGCGCCAGCAGGTTCGTCTGGTCCGCGATGTCGGAAATCACGCCGATGACCGCGCCGATGGCCTCGGCCCGGGTTTCCAGGGTGCCCAGGGAGTTGGCGAGGTCCGCGGTCCTGGCCGAGACCGCGCGGGTTTCCTCCACGGTGCGGGTCACTTCGCGGCCGCCGTCGATGGCCGCCTGGGAGGCCGAATCCGAGGCCTGCGCCGTGTCGCCGGCGTTTTGCGCCACCTCGAGCACGGTGGCGTTCATCTCCTCCATGGCCGTGGCCACGCGCTCGGTTTCCTTGGCGGTATTTTCCACGCCGCCGGTGAGTTCGCCCATGCGCGCCGTGAGCATGTCCGAAGCCTCGGACAGGTTGCGCGCCACGGCGGTGACCTCGTCGGCCACGGCCAGCAGCTTGGTCCGCTGCGCACGGATGTGGTCCTTGTCCTTTTCCTCCTGAGTCAGGTCGATGAGCACGCCGATGACGCCGACCGTCTCGCCGGAGGCGTTCTTGAGCGCGCTGATCTCGTAGTGCAGGGGAAAGACCTGGCCGTCGTTGCGCGTGAAGCGGGTGAAGCCGCTGGCGCATTCCCCGGAATCGAGGACGCCGGCGCAGCCCGAACGGCCGTCCTCGCGCCGGAAGCTGTCCGCGACGAGCTGGCCGAGCATTTCGGCGTCTGATTTGCCGAGGATGTGCTGCAGGGGCGTGTTGACGAATTCGAAGCGCCGCTCCCGGTCGGCCACGAAAATGGGGATGATCACGCCGTTTAGTATGCCGCGGTTGTATTCGAGCTGGTCCTTGATGTTGCCGACCATGGCCGAAAGGTTTTTGGCCAGGACCGCGATTTCGTCCTCGCCCGGCACGTTGAAGGCGATGTCCAGGGAGCCGTGGCTGATGGCGTCGGAGATGGCGGCCAGTTTCCGGACGCGGCCGACCACGGAGTGTTTCATGAAAAGGAGCAGCGCCGAGAGCAGGGCGACCATGCCGGCCAGGGACAAGCCGGCGCTTTTGAGCTGGTCGGCGGCGAGGCGGTCGAGTTCCGGGGCGATGTCCTGGACCACGACCATGGCTCCGAGGATGGGTTTCGAGCCGCCGTGGCAGTGGTGGCACTCGGGCTCGTTCTCCACCGAAGTGACGGCCACGAAGCTCGTCTTGCCGTTCCAGGGCAGGACCTTTCCGCCGTGGAACGCGCCGGCGAGGCTCCTGGCGGCCAGGGCGGCCACGTCGGCGTCGCCGGACCGGGCGGCGACGGCGGAGAAATCCTTGCGCGCCGCGCCCGTGTCCGTGGCATAGGTCACGTTGCCCCGGAAGTCGGTGAGGTAGACCTTGGTGTCGCCGTGCGCGGCCGCCACCCTGGCGAACTGCGCCGCGGTTTCGGCGTTCTTGCCCAGGCGCATGGGCTCCTCGATGGCCATGCGCACCATGGCGCTCATGCGCGAGGCGGTGCTGTCGATCTGGGCCATGGAGCCCTGGCGCTGCCAGTGGGCGTTGGCCAGAAACAGGCCGGCGAAGGCCAGGACGGTCAGGCCGGAGACGAGCAGCAGCACCTTGAGGCCGAGGGAACGGGAAACGACGCCCATCACGACACTCCTCGCATCGCGCCCCCGGAATCAGACGGCGACATCCGGGGGCGTTGTCCTTGAAAGGTTGGAACGCTGGAAAAATACTTGCGTATTTTTACGGCGCGCACCGCTAGTGCGCACCGGCGAAGAGCATGGGCTTGAAGTTGAAATTGCGTACGCGCTCGGCGTTGTGACAGCCTTCGCAGTCGGCCATGGCGAGCTTGTTCTTGATCAGCGCGGGGTCGCCGCCGGCATCGACATGGGCCGAGCCCGGGCCGTGGCAGACCTCGCAGCCGGCGTCGGCCAGCTCCGGGGTGGCGGCGAAGTCGGTGAATCCGCCGGGCTTGCCGTAACCGGTGGTGTGGCAGCCGTAGCAGGAGGCCAGTTCCTCGGGCGTAAGCCCCTTGGCCATGAGCTTGACGCCCCGGGAGGAATGGGCCTTTTTGGAATATTGCCGGTAGCGTTCGTACTGGCCGGGATGGCAGCCGGCGCACACGGCCGAGCCGACATAGCGCGGTGCTTCGGCCTGGGCCGAAGCCTCAGCCGGCCGCCCCCAGGCGGCCAGCATGGTCAAGGCGGCCAGCAGAACCGGGAGGTGCAAACGGAGCATTGGCCTTCCCATAGCGAACTCCTTGCCTGAACGAGGCGCGGGGTTGGGGCTTTTCGACCCGGAAAACGCCAGATCATGGCCCCGAACCGCTCGTGCCAAACGCCGCGTGTTGCCGGCAAACCGGCTGGCCCGGCCGCTCACCGCCGTCGCCCCAACCGAAACCGGTCACACGCAGGGAAAATGCTTTCGTGATCTACAGCAAGTTGCATACCGGACAGGCGGAAGAAAAGGCGGTCCAGGGAGACCTGGAACGATCCGGAAAAGCTGCTTCAACCAATCGTTGTTGCTGAAACTTTTTAGGCGGGTAAAGGCTGCGCTTGGAAGGGCGGCGGCAGGGCTTTGCCCCGTGAGGGGGACAAGATGCGCCAGAGCCGGCGCGTTTTTACTCAATCGGGGTGAAGCGTGGCCCGGCCGGCTCCTCGAAACAGTGACGGTAAAGCACGTCGGCGGCCAGCATGTGCACCATGACCAGATCGTGGACGATGAAGCGGATGATGGCGTCGGTCGGGGATTTGCCCTCGGTGCACTCCCGGGCCAGGGCCAGCCCTTGTTGCAACAGGCGCTCGTGTTCGGCGGCGTGTTCGTCCAGGCCGGCAAAGCCGGTTTCGCGCAGCAGGCGCTCCTCGTCGCGGAAGTGCTCGGCGACATGGAGGAAGGCGTCGTCCACGGCGGCGGCCAGGGTTTCGCAGTCAGCGGCGTGGGTGGTCAACAGCAGCAGGTCGTTGGCCTTGGCGATGAGCAGCTGGTGCTGGCGGTCGATGGCCGGATTGCCGCTTTCAAAGGCTTCATCCCAAAAAAGGCGGACAATGCCTTTGTCCGGGCCGCCGCCTTGGGCCGGCGGGCCGTCGCCGCCGGCCTCGACCCGGTTGCGGCCGTTTTCCTTGGCCTTGTACAGCAGGGCATCGACCTGCTTGAAGAGGTCGCCGGGGTCGGCGTCGGGAGGACAGGCGGCGGTCAGCGCGCCGATGCTGACGGTGACCACGGCCGAGGCCGAGGAACGGGCGTGGGGGATGGCCAGGGCGGCCACGGCCTCGCGGATGGACTCGGCCACGGCCCGGGCCCCTCGGGGGCCGGTGTCGGGCAGCAGGCAGATGAATTCCTCGCCGCCGTAGCGGGCGGCCAGGTCGCCCGGCCGCTGCAGGCAGCCGGCCATGGCCCGGGCCACGGCGGCCAGGCAGGCGTCGCCCTGGGCATGGCCGTAGGCGTCGTTGAAGTTCTTGAAATAGTCGATGTCGAGCATGACCAGGGACAGGGGCGCGCCGGTGCGGGCATGGCGGGCGTATTCGCCGGTGAAGGCCGCATCGAAGCGGCGACGGTTGGCGATGCCGGTCAGCGGATCGGTGGCGCTGAGGGCTTCGAGCTTGCGGTTGGACTCGGCCAGGGCGATTTCCATGAGTTTTCGGGCGGTGATGTCCTCATGGGCCACCACCACCCGGGGCGGGCCGTCGCCGGGAAAGGGCGTGACCCGGCCCACGAACCAGCGCCGTTCGTGGGGGGCGTGGCAGGGATATTCCATGGCGAACTGTTGGAGTTCGCCGGAGAGCACCTTGCGGATGCCGACGGCGAAGGAGTCGGCCTCGGGGGCGTCGCGGCAGGCGGCGGCGTCGCAGGCAAACAAATAATTGGTGCCTTCACAGACCTTGACCGGGTCCAGGCCGTTGTGTTGGGCAAAGGCCCGCCAGGCGTTGTTGACCAGGATGATGCCGCCGTCGGCGTCGATGAGCGCGATGTGGGCGGTGAGGCTGTCCAGAACCGATTGCAGGAACAGTTTGGAGGTACGCAGGTCCTCGGCGGCGATGCGGTTTTCGGCGGCCAGGCGCTGGTTGGACAGGACGATGAGTCCGATGCTGGTCAGCGGGCCGGCGGCCAGGAGCACGAGGAAGGTCAGGGCCGTGGGCATGGGGCGCGGCAAGGGCGGCAGCCCCAGGACAGGCAGGGCGGCCGAGGCGGCCAGGGCGGCCACGATCAGGCCGGCGGCCGCGAAGATGGCGGCCACAGCCCGCGCGCCCATGGCGATGTCCGGTCCGGCATGGCGCACCAGGGCCCGGCAGGAAGCCAGGCAAAGCAGGGCATAGACCAGGGAGCCGCACACGCGGCGGGCGATGAAATTGTCCTGGACGACGCTGAAGGCCAGGGCGGCGGCGGCGGCCAGGACGGCCAGGGCGGCCAGGGGGACGCGCTGCTCGGTCCTACCAAGAAAGCGCATGATGCCGATGTAGACAAGGAACTGTCCGCCAAGAAGGGAGAAGTTGTAGGCGACGATGGCCGGGGCGCGAAAGCCCGGCAGGTCGCGCAGGAAGCTGGCGGCCAGCCCGGCGCAGCCGATTGCGCTGGCCGTGGCCCAAAAGCCCGGCCCCGGCCGGTTGGGGTCGATGCGGTATTGGATGATAAACGCCACGAACTGCATGAGGTTGACGAGCCCCAGGCAGATGGCCAGCGTGGCGATGTCGAAGCTTGCGGTCATGGCGGCAACTCTCAGGTGCGACTTGGAGAGAGGTTGGCCGCTTGCGAAAGCGGCGGCGACGGTGGCCTCGGCCTGGGCCCTAAAAGGGTCTCCGTCGCCTACATGATATTATACTCGCGAATCTTGCGATAGAGCGTCTTTCGGGAAATGCCCAACGCCGTGGCGGCCAGCGTCCGGTTGTTGCCGAAGCAGGCCAGCACCTTGGCGATATGCTCGCGTTCGACGGCGTCAAGGGAAAGGAAATCGCTTTCGCCCTCGGCCTTGACCGACAACTCCCGGGGCAAGGCGTTTTCCGTGATGACCCCGGCCTCGGACAGGATGACCCCGCGCTCGATGACGTTGCGCAGCTCCCGGATGTTGCCCGGCCAGTGGTAGTTGATGAGGCACCCCATGGCCTTGTCCGAGACGCGATACGCCCCGCCGCCTTCGATGCGGCCAAGGAAATATTCCACCAAAAGCGGAATGTCTTCCTTGCGTTCGCGCAGCGGCGGCAGCTCGATGTTGAAGACGTTGATGCGGTGATACAGCGCCTCGTGGAACCGCCCGGCCTCCACTTCCTTGGCCAGGTTGCGGTTGGTGGCGAAGATGAGGCGGATGTCGGCCGTGCGCTCGTCCTTGTCGCCCACGCGCCGGTAGGTCTTGTTTTCCAGGGTGCGCAGCAGCGAGGCCTGGACCTCCAGGGGCAGTTCGCCGATCTCGTCGAGAAACAGCGTGCCCTTGTTGGCGAAGGTCATAAGGCCCTCGCGGTTCTCGGTGGCCCCGGTGAACGACCCCTTGACGTAGCCGAAGAGTTCCGAGCGGGCCAGCTCCTTTTGCAGGGTGGCGCAGTTCTTGATGACGTAGGGCTTCTCGGCCCGTTTGCTGCGGGCCTGGATGGCCGTGGCCGCCACTTCCTTGCCGGCCCCGGATTCGCCGGTAATCAGCACGGGCACGTCGGTGGGAGCCACCTTGTCGATCAAGAACCGGATCTGCTTGACCGGGGCCGAGTTGCCGACGATCTGCTGGGGCTGGGCCTGCTTTTGGGCGTGGCGCAGCTGGCGGTTTTCAAAACGCAGGCAGGCCCGCTGGTAGGCCCGCTCCACCACCAGTTCGAGTTCTTCGAGATTGAACGGTTTGGTGATGTAGTCGTAGGCCCCGAGCTTCATGGCCTCCACGGCGCTGTCGATGTTGCCGTGGCCGGTGATGATGATGACCTCGATGTCCGGGGAGTGCTGGCGCAGCTCCACAAGCACGTCGAGGCCGTCGGCGTCGGGCAGACGCAGGTCGAGCACGGCTACTTCAAAGGTGTTGCGGCGCAGCGCCTCCCTGGCCTGGTGGGCGGTCTCGGCCGTGGACACCAGACGCGAGGGCGTGGACAACTCTTTTTTGAGCAGCTTGCCGATGGACGGCTCGTCGTCCACCACGAGTACGGAATAAGGGCTGGTCACGTAGTCTTTTCCGGGTTGACGGGCAGGCTCACGGTGAAGATCGCCCCCTGGCCGGGGGTGCTCTTCAGGGTGATGTCGCCCTGGTGTTTTTTCACGATGGACATGCAGGTGGAAAGCCCGATGCCGATGCCCTTGCCGGAGCGCTTGGTGGTGAAAAAGGGTTCGAAGAGCTTGTCCATGTTCTCCGGCGGCACGCCGCAGCCGGAATCTTCCACGGACAGGCACACCGCCCCCTTGGACGACTGGTAGGTGGTGATGACGATGCGGCCCGGTCCGGTGATGGCGTCCATGGCGTTGACGAGCAAATTGAGCATGACCTGCTTGATTTGATGTTCGTCGCCGTGGACCATGGGCAGGTTTTCGCTTAAGTCCACCCGCACGGTGATTTTCGCCTGATTGCGCTGTTTGAGATGGCTGCGCAGGAGCTTAAGCGTGTCGTTGACCACGGCGTTTAAGCTCACGGCCGAGAAACTGACGGTCTTTTGGCGACTAAACGTCAGCAGCGTGGTGACGATGTCCTGACAACGCCGGCACTCGCGCAGGATGGTGGCGACATAGTCCTCCACATCCTCCATGACCCGGGGATCGACTTTTTCCTTGAGCGCCGGCAGGCGACGGCGCAGGCCCTCGGCGAAACCGAAAATGGCGGTCAGCGGATTGTTGACCTCATGGGCCACGCCCGTGGCCAACATGCCGATGGTGGCCATCTTTTCGGCCTGATAGAACTTGGCCTGATATTCCTTTTCCCGGCTGACGTCGCGTTTGAAGACCAGGATGTGGCGGTCCGGGGCGTCGGGGCGGTTTATGGGCGAGGCCACCATCTCGAATTGCACGTTCCTGCCGCCGATCTTGAAAATGGCCGTCTCGCGGCAGATGTCGCCGGCGGCAAACGAGGCGCTGGCCGGGCAGCCCGGGCAGGGCACGTCCTCGCCGCGAAAGATCTGGTGGCAAAACATGCCCTCGGGCCGGGGCACGTCGGGAAAGGTCTGGCGAAAGACGTGGTTGACCGAGAGGATGCGCAGATCGCTTGTGAGCACCATCATGATGTCGGTGATGCCGTCGAGGATGGCCGCGATCTCCCGGCGGCGCTGGGCCGACTGGGTATTGGCGTCCTTGAGCGCCTCGATGGTCTGGCGCAGCTCCTGGAAAAACCCCAGCTTGCTGTGCTCGATGCCGATGAGGTCTTCCAGGGAAGGCCCCTTCCCGGGCATCACCAGGCCTCCTGGCACACGCCAAGCAGTGATTCCCAGCTGGCCGGCCGGGGGTTGGTCAGGGTGCAGGCGTCGTTGACCGCGGCCTTGGCGATGGTTTCCAGGCAGCTGCTGTCGGGCAGGATGTCGCGCAGGCGCACGGGCACGCGCAGATCGGCGAAAAAGTGTTCCAGCCAGGCGATGCCGGCCTGGGCCAGGTACTCGTTGGAGCACATGCGCGGCCCGCACAGGATGCGGCCGATGTTGGCGAGCTTGTCCACGCTCACGGCCAAATTGAAGCGCATGACCGGCGGCAGCAGGATCGGGTGGACCAGACCGTGGAGCACGTCGAACATGCCGCCCAGGCTGTGGGCCAGGGAGTGGCCGATGCCCAGCCCGGCGTTGGAAAAGGACATGCCGGCGCAGGTGGCGGCGATGCTCAGGTTTTCCAGGGCCTCGATGGAGCGGTTCTCCAGGGCCGGACGGATGTTGCGGGCGATGAGCCGGATGGCTTTTAAGGCCTGATGCTCGGTGAAAGGCGAGGACAACAGCGACAAGTACGATTCCACGGCATGGGCAAAGGCGTCCACGGCCGAGGAAATGATGAGTTCCTCGCTTTTGGTCAAAAGCACCAGGGGATCGATGATGGAGACGTTGGGCACCAGCGACCGGCTGATGATGGACATCTTCACCTGGCGGGCCACGTCGGTGATGATGCAGAACTGGGAGATGTCCGAGCTTGAGCCGGCGGTGGTGGGCAGGAAGATCATGGGCGGCAGGGGCCGCATGATGCGGTTGGCCCCTTCGTAGTCGCTGATGCTGCCGCCGTTGCCGACAATGGTGCCGATGCCCTTGGCCGCGTCCATGGGGCTGCCGCCGCCCACGGCGATGATGACGTCGGCCCGCTCGCGCACGTAGATGTCGGCCCCTTCGTGAATCTGGTGGTCGCGGGGGTTGGAGTTGACGGCGTCGAAATAGACCCACTCCAGGCCGTTGTCGCGCAGGATCTCCTGGATGCGGTCAACCCAGCCGGCCTTGGCCAGGCCGCTGTCGCTGACGAAGAGCACGCGGCGCGCGCCCACGCGCTTGGCGCAGGAAGCCAGGTGGACGATGCTGCCCCGGCCGAAGATGATTTCGGGAATGGCGAACTTGCTGATCCGCATGAGGCTCCTTGGCGCGCGCCCGGGGGCGGCCGCGCGCGACGCGGGCCGAAACCGCCGGTCCGCCGCGCGGCTCTGGACCGCATGCCGGCCGGCCGCGCCTGGGGAAGCCCTGGCGCTTTCAGGATATCGTTTTCGAAAGTAGCCCGCCGCCCGGCAAAAGGTCAAGCCGAGGCGTAGGCTACGGCATTGCGGGCGAATTTTGTCTCGCGCCTTGAGGCGATGGTGCATTTTGACCCAAGTCGTCCAAGAAGTGTTTCGTTTTTGGGGCGGCTTCGCAACTCGCTATAATATTTAAAATAACATAGATTGCAGAGTCTTTTGCCGCTTTCCGGGACCGCCGGCACGGTCACGATGGGACGCGGAGCCACACCCGCGCCTGACGTCAAAAAATACTAACATGCTGTATTCCATTGATATTATCGGCGTGGAGTGATACTTGCTAGTTTTAACACAAACGTGTCCGTCCAGTCCCTGCCTTTCGATCAAGGACGTATTCCGCCGAAGCTCTCCTCTGAAGGGCGGCGGGACGACACGAAGCGTTTCGTTGCCGTGTGGCATGCAAGGCCGGTTGGCCAAGAAAACACCATGGTTGGAGGGTATAATGCCAAAGTTCATTCGGATCGACATGGGCGCGAAAGCGGTGAAGATCGAGGAATGCCCCGAAAAGTACGCCGGCCTGGCCGGCCGGGGGCTGACCTCCATTTTCGTGGCCGACGAGGTGAAGCCGACCTGCCATCCCCTGGGCAAGAACAACAAGCTGATCTTCGCTCCCGGCTACCTGACCGGCACCAGCGCCGCCAACTCCGGCCGCCTGTCCTGCGGGGCCAAGAGCCCGCTCACCGGCGGCATCAAGGAAAGCAACACCGGCGGCACCTTCGCCCAGCGCATGTCCAAAATGGACATCAAGGCCCTGGTCTTCGAAGGCCTGCCCGAGGGCGACGGCTTTTACGTCGTCAAGGTCACCATGGACGGCGCGACCATTGAAGAGGCCCCGGCCGAAATCATCGGCATGGGCAACTACGAAGCCATCAAGGTCCTGCAGGCCAAGTACGGCCCCAAGGTCGGCGTGGCCATCATCGGCCCGGCCGGTGAAATGCGCCTGACCGCCGCCAACATTTCCTTCGCCGATCCCCAGAGCAACATCCGCAGCGCCGGCCGCGGCGGCCTGGGCGCGGTCATGGGCGCGAAAAAGATCAAGGCCGTGGTCATCGACGACACCGGCGCGCCCGGCGTGACCATCGCCAATCCCGAAGCCTTCAAGGACGCGTCCAAGCGCTTCACCAACGCCCTGACCACCCACCCGGTCACCGGCCAGGCCCTGCCCAAGTACGGCACCAACATCCTCATCAACATCTTAAACGAAGCCGGCGGCCTGCCCACCAAGAACTTCCGCTCCGGCCGCAACGAATGGGCCAACAACGTCGGCGGCGAAACCATGGCCGCCGTCATCGAGTCCCGCAAGGGCAAGACCACCCACGGTTGCCACGCCGGCTGCATCATCCGCTGCTCCCAGCACTACAACGACAAGGACGAGAAGTACCTGACCAGCGGTTTCGAATACGAGACCATCTGGGCCCTTGGCGCCAACGCCTGCGTGGACGACCTTGACGCCATCGCCTACGCCGACCGCGAGTTCGACGACGTGGGCGTGGATTCCATCGAGACCGCCGTCACCGTCGGCGTGGCCATGGAAGCCGGCATCATCCCCTGGGGCGACGCCAAGGCCATGCTGGACCTCATCCTGGAAATCCGCAAAGGCACCCCCCTTGGCCGCATCCTGGGCAGCGGCGCCGGCGCCCTTGGCCAGATGTATGGCTTAAGCCGCGTGCCCACCGTGAAAAACCAGGCCATCCCGGCCTACGATCCGCGCGCCGTCAAGGGCGTCGGCCTGACCTACGCCACCACGCCCATGGGCGCGGACCACACCGCCGGCTACGCCGTGGCCACCAACATCCTGAAGGTCGGCGGCTTCGTCGATCCGCTGGGCAAGGCCGGCCAGGTCGAGCTGTCGCGCAACCTGCAGATCGCCACCGCCGCCGTGGACAGCACCGGCATGTGCCTGTTTATCGCCTTTGCCATCCTGGACATCGCCGACGGCTTCAACGCCCTGGTGGAGATGATCAACGCCCGCTACAACCTGTCGCTTACCGGCGACGACGTCGTGGCTCTTGGCAAGACCATCCTCAAGGCCGAGCGCGGCTTCAACGAGCGCGCCGGCTTCACCAAGGCCCACGACCGGCTGCCGGAGTTCTTCGAGGAACCCTGCGCCCCGCACAATGTGACCTGGGACTTCACCGACGAAGAGATCGACGAGGTCTTCAACTTCTAGGGCGTCGCCGCAAGGCTTCGCTGCTCCGCCCGGGGGGGACGGCCTCTGCCGTCCCTCCCGGGACCTGGACATCCCCTTGCCGCGTCGAGCCAAGGCCTCGCCAGGACAAGGGGATTTTTGTTATCCTCGCCCCAATTGCCTACGACCAAACCTGCCGTTGGAGGATCGTCCATGGCGAAGTCCATTGAATTGCGTGGTTTTATGGAACTGTCCGAGCTGTTTCGGGAACGGGGCTGGAACACGCCCCACGAGGTCGCTGTCCCGGACACGATGACCGGGCCTGAGCTGCTGGCCCTGCTTGACGTCGGGCGGGAGCGGGTCGAGGTGATTTTCGTCAACGGCAAGGCGACGAGCCCCGAGGCGGCCACGGTTGCCGGCGGCGACCGTGTCGCCCTGGCCCCGCCGGGCGTGCCCGGACCCTACCGCGTCTTGTTGGGTTTCAAGAAAATGGGCTGACGGGCCGGGGCTGGCAGCCACGTGCCGCTTGCCCTGCTCCCGCTTCGCCGCCGGCCCGCCGGCCCGGTTGCATCCGACTCCGGCCGTGGCGCGCGGTATTTGATCCTCCACGGCTTTGCGACAGTGCCGCATCCGGCTGGCCCTTGGCCGCCGGGACAACGGGCGTGGCTCCCGGCCGGCGCATCCAAACGCCCCGGCCGGCGGCGGCTTTGGGTCAAAAAGCGCCGCTCTATGGGATTCGCCGCCGCTGACACCGGACGGCGCACCGGGCCACTTCATCTCCCACCCCGCCCGTCAAGCTCGGCCGGGCCTATATTTGCGGCCGCCGCCCGGCCTGAGCGGCGACGTGCGGCGTTATTTCCTACGCAATTGCTCCGCTTTTTGCATGGCCTCGTGCCGCGCCCCTTGAAATTGGATTTCAGGCGTTTTGCATAGGCAGAGCACTAGACGGCAATCTGCGCCGTAGCCACGACCTCGGCGTAGACCGCGCCTAGGGCGGCCAGGAAGGCGGCCTGGACATCGGCCGCGGCCACGGTCCGACCGCCGTAGGCCAGCTCGCGGGCGGCGCAGGCGTCGGCGGCCACGGTCACGGCGTAGCCCAGGTCAAAGGCCGCCCGGACCGTGGCGTCCACGCACATGTGGGTCATCATGCCGGCCACTGCCAGGCGCTTCGCGCCGCAGGCGCGAAGCGCCTGGCCAAGGCCGGTTTCACGGAAGCTGTTGGGCCAGTGCTTGAGGATGACGGTCTCGCCCGGCAGCGGGGCCACGCCGGCATGGATTTCCGCCCCGGGCGTGCCGGGCAGGAAAAACGTGGCCCCGGGCCGGGCGGCCTCGTGGCGGATGTGGAACACCGGCCGGCCGGCGGCCCGGAACTTGGCCAGCAAGGCGGCGGCGTTGCGGCCGGCGGCCTCGGGTTCGGCCAGGGCCATGGCCCCGCCCGGGAAATAGTCGTTTTGGATGTCGATTAAAAGCAGCGCGCTTGGCTGCTCCGTTGGGGAGCTGGTCGGCATGGCCGCCTCCGGGGCTGGCCGGGCCTTGGCCCGGGTTTACGGACGCGCCTTGACGCGCGCCCGGTTCCTTTGGCAAGTGGTATCATCGAATTGATCGGTTTAATCGACTATGGCCCCCGACCGAGGGGGCCGGTCGCCTTGTGGAGAACGAACCCATGGCCGTCATTCATAGCGTATGTTTGAGTCTCAAGAAAGGGGAGCGCAAGACCGCCGTGCGCCAGGCGACCCTGGTCGTCGACCACGGCATCGAAGGCGACGCCCATGCCGGCTCGCCCCGGCAGGTGAGCCTTTTGTCCCTGGATGCGCTCACCCGGATGCGCCAAAAGCTCGACTGGCTGGCCCCCGGGGATTTTGCCGAAAACCTCAACGTGGACGGCCTGGAAACCCTCGACATCGCCGTGGGGCGGCGCATCCGGGTCGGCGCGGACGTGGTGCTGGAAGTCACGGCCATCGGCAAGGCCTGCCACGACGCCGGCTGCGCCATCAAAAAAGCGGCCGGAACCTGCGTCATGCCCCGGGAAGGCGTGTTCGCCAAGGTGCTCGTCGGCGGTGAAGTCACGGCCGGCGACGTGGTGGCGGTGGTGGAAGAGTAGGAGAAGCGGGAAGAGGCCTTGTATGTTTCCCCCATGGGCGTAAGCCCAGGAGGGTCAGAGAGCGGTAGGTCGAAAGTGCCTTGAACCTTGAGTTCGTGCCGGAGCCATGATCGCCGCTCTCTTCTTCCATGAACCCCGAACCGTTGCTCCGGCGGCCGGGGGCCTGAGGCCCCCGGACCCCCCATATTATTCTGCTGAGAAGGGAGTGTAACGTTTTATGGCTATTGGTATTATTGGCGGCGGGTTGGCCGGGTGCGAATGCGCTTTGGCCCTGGCCCGGGCCGGCGTCGCTTCGACGATTTTCGAGTGCAAGCCGGCGCTGTATTCTCCGGCCCACCTGCTTCCCGGGCTGGCCGAACTCGTGTGCTCCAACTCCCTGCGCTCCGACGAGCCGGTGACGGCCGTGGGCCTGCTCAAGGTCGAGATGGCCGAGCTTGGCAGCGCGGTCATCGCCGCCGCCCGGGAAACCGCCGTGCCGGCCGGCAAGGCCCTGGCCGTGGACCGCGACCGCTTCAGCGAAAACATGACCGCCCGCATCGAGGCCGAGCCGCTGGTGACCCTGGTGCGCCGCGAAATCATGGGCCTGGCCGACCCGGCCCTGGCCGGATTCGAGGCCATCGTGGTGGCGGCCGGACCCCTGGCCTCGGACCGGATGGCCGCCAGCTTGCTCGAGACCATCGGCGGCGAGGGGCTCTATTTCTACGACGCCATCGCCCCCATCGTGACCACCGAATCCGTGGACATGGACAAGGCCTTCTGGGCCTCGCGCTGGCAGGACGGCGAAGGCGACTACCTCAACTGCCCCATGGATAAAGACGAATACCTGGCTTTCTGGAACGCCCTGCTCACCGCCCGTAAGGTCCCCAGCCGGGAATTCGAGAAAGAGATTCATTTCGAGGGCTGCCTGCCCATCGAGGCCATGGCCGAGCGCGGCGAGCGCACGCTGACCTTCGGCCCCATGAAGCCCGTGGGCCTCACCGATCCGCGCACCGGCCGCTGGCCCTATGCCGTGGTGCAGCTGCGGCCGGAAAACGTGGCCCGCTCCACCATGAATCTGGTGGGGTTCCAGACCAAGCTGGTCTACGGCGAGCAGGAGCGGGTGTTCCGCATGATCCCGGCCCTGCACGCCGCCGAGTTCACGCGTCTGGGCAGCATCCACCGCAACACCTTTGTCAACGCGCCCAAGGTGTTAAACGAGCGGCTGGAGCTTGTCGCCCGGCCGGGCGTCTATCTGGCCGGCCAGATCACCGGGGTGGAGGGCTATGTGGAGTCGGCGGCCTGCGGCCTGTGGCTGGGAACCCGGCTCGGGGCGAAACTCGCACGCGGGGAGGAACTGCCGCCGCCGCCGGTGGTCACGTCCCTGGGCGCGCTCTTAAATCACCTGCGCACCCCGGCCAAGAAATTCCAGCCCAGCAACGTCAATTTCGGGCTGACCCCGCCCCTGGAAGAGAAAATGAAAAAGGCCAACCGCAAGATGGCCTATCCCGAGCGGGCGCGCAAAGCCTGGGGAGAGTGGTTCGTTCGTCCGTGACGGAGCACGCCGGCTGACGACGCGCCCCGTCGGGTCGGTCAGGCCGTGGCTTGCTGTTCGTCCATATGCTGGGCGAGGAAGGCGGCGTGGGCTTGCCTGAGCTGCTCGATCTGGGCGTACTCCGGATCGGCCCGCATGGCCGCTTCATTGACGGAGGCCTTGGGCTGGGGCGTGGCCTCGAAGGCGCGCTGGGTCATGGCCGTGGGCGCCTTGTTGACCTTGCCGCCCAGGGCCTTGGCGATTTCCTCGGCCCGGGCCTGGGCCAGAAGCGGGCCGCTGGCTCCGCCGCAGCGGTCGTCGGCCGCCTTGATGGCGTCGGCGCACTGGCCGCCCATGGCGTTGGAGGTCTCGACAAAGCCGTGGTTGTCGATTTTCGCCACCACCTTGCCGTTGACCACGACGGTGGCGTAGGGCGAGTAGGCCGGGTTTTTCGAGGTGTCGGGGGGCGTGGAATAGCGTTGTTCGAGCATGTCCTGTTTGGCGGTCATCATCATCTGAAACAGGTCATCCGGCGCTTCGGCCAGGGGCACGGCCTTGAGGCTGGCGGTGATGGGCGTCACGGATGCAAGATCGACTTGGTAGGCGGCGTCCGACATGGGCAAAAACCTCCATGTGCTGGGTGATGCCCGGAATTTATGCAAAACCGATGCCAAATAGAGGCTTTGCTATAACTATGCAGGCTGCTTCTTTCATGAACAAGGTTTGGCTAGAACGCAACGAGCGTTACCGGCTATGTGCCGCGATAGAACCAACATGGGAACAGGCCATGGGCGGCCATGGCTTTTAAATTTTGGTGTTCGCCAGAAGAAGGAAATACTGAGATACAGACACTATTATTTGCTAAAATCTAAAACAAATCTCTCCCACATTCTATACATATGGGTGGATTGTTTTCTGGAAACAACCCAAAATCCATCAAGTTGTCATGATGACAATAATCACACGCTATCCATCGATCCTGAAAAAATTTAATAATTTGCTGCGATGAATGAATCATTCGCACCAAAACCGGATCACAAATATAATAAAAGTTTAGCGGCCGTCGTTTCCCCTTTACTACGATCGAACATATCTGCTTAACCGCACCTGCATTAGTCCAAGCGACAACTTTATTTCTACTTGTCACCTCATGGTTTTCTTTAAAAACCTCGCTCGCAATAAAATTTATTGTAAACAGCTCTTTGCCAATTCGACGGATTTCTTTAACAACTTTTTCTCCATAAATATCAAGTGCAACTTCATTACAGTAATTATCAATTCCGACTTCAAGGGCTTTAAGTTCTATACACATTGACAAGGGATTTATCTGCGCCTGCGAGGATAGTATTTTTTCACATATCCGAATAACATTTCTTGGGGACCTATTTGCAAGGATACAAATAACCGAATCTATGTCGTAATCAATCTCTTTATCAACTATATCTTTAAACTTCAAAATTCTTCCTTCACTAAAAGCTGCTAGCCGCTTACTCAAAACGTTCTCCAGCTCGTTTCGCTTCCATGACAATTGGTACGATGTTATTCTATCTGGGCGCGCGTCAACCCGTAGGTATTCTTCAATCTTATCCCACACGAAAAATTTAAACCCGTAGCCACGCAAGCCAA
Organism: Solidesulfovibrio magneticus; assembly: GCA_002482565.1. GTDB lineage: Bacteria > Desulfobacterota > Desulfovibrionia > Desulfovibrionales > Desulfovibrionaceae > Solidesulfovibrio > Solidesulfovibrio magneticus_B. Next base: position 16,961 of record DLGG01000125.1, on the reverse strand, counting down.
GCAATTCAAGGTCCTTAACCAACGGCCGGATTAAACCATATGCAGCCTCTGCATTGTTGCCTGTCTTCTCTGTTTCATCAATTTTATCTATAAGTACATATATAGAACTTAAACCGATGTCCTTAATTAACTCAAAGAGCAATTCGAGCTGGAACTTATATGTAGACGACAGTTTCTTCTCCTCTTGATTTAACTCAGGAAGATCAATTGCTTCCAGTCCATAATTTTTCAACAAAATATTGACAATAGATTCAAAAACTCCGACATTTGTCGTCCAAAAACTTCTAATCTTTTGGGGCAACGACTTAATGTCATTCAGAATTATATTAAATTTCTCACTTGTCATATCACCAAGATAAGCATGAACAAAAATTGAAAGTTGTTTTTTCTTGCTTTTTGGCAAGTTACTAAGCAAATTGCTGTTTTCTGATAAGTAAGACAAAAAAGTGGCTAATATTTTTATAATAATATTCTTAGCATGATACTGCAATGACACAGATTCAATTTGCTGACTTGCTGAAAATTCAAAACGATCATAAGCAACAGCAAGAACACCATTCTTAGCAGCCCACTCTTCAACCATTCGCTTTTGAGCGGTTTTGCCGCCTCCTCGCGGGGCTTTCACAATACATGCACTTGGATTGTTAGGATCGCCTATAACGCCAGAGAAGAATGGTGGCGGAACAAAATACTGGGACAACTGAGGTTCTTCGTCTGCGTTAGTCTTGACAAAAGGGTGGCTAGTAAAGCCCAATGATCTAAAAAACATATTCATAATCCTTGTAAGTTTTTATTTATTTTTAATAGCAAATCAAACTGCCGTCAATATCAATTACGCATCAAGCGGGGTCATCCTCAACTTTTCGTCGTAGCCTTCTTGCACTACCTGTTGTATCAATCTGATTCCGAACAAAACTATCCACCCTACCGGACGTAAATAGAAAGACCAGCCCCTAAAAATTACGCGACGTCCATATGCAACACTTCGACTACATCATCGCCGGAGCCGGCATCGTCGGCCTGACCACGGCCTACGAGATATTACACCGCGCGCCGTCGGCCCGGGTGGCCGTGGTGGAAAAGGAAGACGCCCCGGGACGCCATGCCAGCGGCCGCAACAGCGGCGTGCTGCACTGCGGCCTGTACTACGGCAGCGACACCCTAAAAGCTCAGGTCTGCGCCGTCGGCGGCCGGGCCATGAAGGCCTTTGCCGACGCGAACGGCATCCCCTGGCGAAATACCGGCAAGGTGCTGGTGGCCACCGAGCCGGACCAACTTCCGGCCGTGGAGCGGCTTATGCAAAACGCCGCCGACAATGCCATACGGGCCGAGCGCATCGACAACAAAACCCTGCTTGCCCTGGAGCCGGCCGCGCCGCCCCACGCCGTGGCCGCCATCCATTGCCCGGACACCTCGGTCATCGACGCCAAGGCCGTGTTGGAAACCCTACGCCGTCTGCTGGCCGAACGCGGGGCGCGGTTCTACTTCCAGCGCCGCGTCCTCGGCCCGGCCGCCGACGGGTCGCTGCAAACCACCAGCGGCCCCATACGGGGGGGGTTTCTCTTCAACTGCTGCGGGGCCTATGCCGACGTGCTGGCCAAGGCTTGCGGCTTTGCCCGGCAATACGAGCTGGTCCCGTTCAAGGGCATCTACTGGAAGCTCTCGCCCCAAAAAAATCCTTTGGTGCGCGGCAACATCTACCCCGTGCCCGACCCGGCCATGCCGTTTCTGGGCGTGCATTTCACGCGCGGCATAAGCGGCGAGGTCTACGTGGGGCCAACGGCCATTCCGGCCCTGGGCCGCGAGAACTACGGGCTGGTCTCCGGCGCGAAATGGGGCGAGGCCGCCGCCATCCTCGGCCGCCTGGCCCGGCTCTACCTGGCCGATCACGACAACTTCCGGCTCCTGGCACACACGGAAATACGCAAGTATTCTAAACACTTTTTCTACCAGTGCGCCAAACGCCTCTTTCCCGGGCTAAGGCTGGACGATCTCGTGCCCACCACCAAGGCGGGCATCCGGCCCCAGCTCGTCAATATCGCCGCCAAGCGCCTGGAAATGGACTACATCCTGGAGGGCGACAGCAAGACCCTGCATGTGCTCAACGCCATCTCCCCGGCCTTCACCGGCAGCTTCGCCTTTGCCCGGATGATCGTTGACCGCAGCGGCGCGCTGTAGCAATTTTTCCGGCCGCCCCCTCGTCTCGCCTCGCGACACGAGCCGGACGGGCCAAACGGCCGCACAGGCGGCAGGATGGAAAGCCATGACGAAACAAAGCCGGCCGGCTGTGTTTTTTGACCGCGACGGCGTGCTCAATCACGACGCCGGCTACGTGCATACGCCCGAGGCCTTTGTCTGGACCGACGAGGCCGTGGAAGCCGTCCGCCAGGTCAACGACGCCGGCTGGCTGGCCATCGTCGTCACCAACCAGTCCGGCATCGCCCGGGGCTACTACGGCCCCGAGGACGTCACCCGCCTGCACCAATGGATGCAGCACGAGTTGGGCCGGCGCGGGGCGCATATCGACGCCTATTACTACTGCCCGCACCATGAGGACGGCTGCAAAGCCGAACTGGCTATCGAGTGTTCCTGCCGCAAGCCCCAGCCGGGGATGCTGTTGACCGCCATGGACGATTGGGGGGTGGACCGGGAGCGCAGCCTGCTTATTGGCGACAAGGCCTCGGACCTTGAAGCCGCCCGGCGGGCCGGCATCCGGGGCTATCTGTATAAGGGCGGCAGCCTGTTGCGCCTGGTCCGGGAGGCCATGGCGGCGTCCGGGCAGCCGCCTCACACCACCACCTGCTCCAAGACCAGCTCCACGCCGTAACGCTGCCGCGCCGTGCGGCGCATGACCTCGACCACGGCCAGGATATCGACCCCGGTCGCGCCGCCGGCGTTGACGATGATGCCGGCGTGGCGCGGCGAGATTTGCGCCCCGCCGATGCGAAATCCCTTGAGTCCGGCCTCTTCCATGATTTGCCCCACCGGCGGCGCGCCGTCGGGGCGGCGAAACACGCTGCCGGCGCTGGGAAAATCGTAGGGCAGCCTGGAGCGCCGCAGCTTCCCGATGCGCCCCATCTCGGCCAGGACGGCGGCCGGATCGGCCGGCGCGAGCGCAAGATGCACGCCCAGGATCACCGTGTCCGTGCCCTGGAAGGCGGTCATCCGGTAGGCCGGCCGGCACTGCTCCCGGGACAGGGCCGCGCGTTCCCCGGTGGCCGGATACAAGACCTCCACCGACCCCACCACGTCGTAGAAGGACGTGCCGTAAGCTCCGGCGTTCATGTGGGCCGCGCCGCCGACGCTGCCGGGGATGTCCCACAGCCGTTCCACTCCGGACAGGCCGGCGCGGGCCGCCAGCCGGCAGACGTCGCGAAGCCGCGCCCCGGCCCCGGCCGACAAGCGGCCTCCAGCAACCGCAAGGGCCGGCTCCAGGCGCGACGTGGCGATGAATCGGACGGAACTGTCGTAATGATTCCGGGAGAGTATGACGTTGCAGCCATGGCCGAGCAGCACGGTGCGGACTCCAACGGACTGCCGCAAGGCCGCAACAAGATCGTCTGCTGTTTCGGGAAAACAGCAGGCTTCGGCCCAGGCCGCCACGCGAAAGGAATTATACGGGGTGAGCCAGGCCGGGCTGAAGCGGACGACGTTCATGGCCCGACGACGGGACAGGCGGCTATTTGCCGCACTGGCGGCGCAGTTCCTGGTTTTCCCGGGTCAGTTCCAGGATGCGGCGTTCCAGGTCGCGCACCCTGGCGTTGACGCCGGCCAGGGCCGAGGCGGCCATGGCCAGGTCGCGGCGCAGGGCGGCGGCGTCGAGGTTGGCCCGGGACAGGCGGTCGTGGACCACGTCGGTGATGAGCTCTTCGAACAGCCGGCTGGCCGCCCGGCGTTCGTCCGGGGGCAGGCGGTCGAGGATGGAAAGATCGATGGCCAGGCAGGACACGGCCGAGTCGGCCACCACCGAAGCGTTGCGCGGCCGGCCCCGCAGCGGCCCCATTTCGCCGAAGATGTCGCCGTAATCGGCCAGCCGGGCCACTTGGGCCTCCTGGGCCAGCACCCGGGCCTGGCCCGAGATGAGGTAGTAGACCCAGCTGTCGTGGTCGCCCTCGCGGATGATGGTCTCGCCGGGGCGATACTCGCGGTAACGCAGCCCCTTGTCGGCGAAAAGGGCAATGATCTGGCCGTCGGAAAGGTCGGCGAAGGCGGGCATCCGGCGCAAAAGCCCCAGCACCCGTTCGGAAATGGTGATTTCGCGTTCTTCCATGCCGCCGCTTGCCCTCCGCGCTTCGTATCCCTGCCGTCCTGCATAAGGCGCGGCGTGGGCGGTGGTCCAGAAAAATCCTAGCCGGCCGACCCTGTTTGCGGCCGCCAATCGCTGAGCTGCCCGGTTTCGTTGGCCGCTTTCCAGTCCAGAAGCCCCTGGACGTCGCGTACTCCGTCCGAAACCACCGCCCGGTACAGGTCGATGGACAGACAGTCGAAGCCGGACGTTGCGCGCCAAGCCTTGAGCGCCAGAATGGCCCGGCGGATTTCCGGGGTCAGCGCCCGGCCAAGGGGACCGACCAGGTGTTCGCCGCGCGGCAGGGCGTAGTCGTCGGCGGCGGACCACATGTCGATTTTCCAGAGTTCGCCGTCGGGCCCAGCGTAACGGATGCGCCAGTAATACGCCCCATCCGGTCCGTCCAGATGGTTCTGGAACAGGGTTTCCTTGACGGCCGGATGGCGGGCGGCCTGGGCCAGCACCGCGAAACCATGGTCCGGCGACAGCGTCGGACAATACACTTCCAGGTCGATGTCGGGGTCCAGGCCCAGATCGTTGGCCACGGCCCCGACCAGCACCGGGCGGCCGTAGCGGCTCCAGGCCGCCACCAACCCGAGCTCGTCCAGGATGCCCCGGGCGGCCGCGCCACGAGCCTTGGCCCGGGCGATGAGATCATCCAATGGTGTTTCGTGCGTCATATATCACCTGTTGCATTGGCCTACCGCACAAGGCCGAATCAGGCAAGACGCGCCACGTTTCCCAGCACATCCGCGCCAAAGGGCCGCAAGTCCCAAGCCCGGGATCGCAGCGTCCGGGCAGCAGGCCGGAGGCAACTGTTGCATCGACAGAAGCGATTTCAGAAATTCGGACTCGGGCTGCCGGAAGCCGGGGTCTGGTCCTTGCCAGCCTTGTCCGGGGCGGCCGCGCCCGGGCCTTGGCGTCGCACCAGGCCTTGGGCCTGCAGTTTTTCCATAACCCCCGACAGCATGGCGTAGGCTTCGATGAAGCCTTCGGTGGTCATGACGATGCGCTGGCGGCGCTCCTTGGCCGGTTGGCCCTTGGCGTCCGTGGTCTCGGCGGACAGGGCGAAGAAATCGATGCGTACGGCCCCCTTGCCAAAGCCGACGCCCAATATGCCGTCGGCGAACACTTCCTCGCTCATGGGATTTGCTCCGTGATCCGTTGTGGTTGCAGTCATCCTACAGCCATAGGCCGTCAAGCGGAAGAACCATCTGTGCTGTTTTGCCGCCGGCACAGTTGTAAAATCTGTCCATTGACCCGGGGCGCGGATTTCCCGACATCATGGGCAACCTTGTTTCCGGAGGACCCCTATGAAGACCCTTGGACTGGTTGGCGGCACGAGCTGGACCTCGACGGCGGAATATTACCGCTATCTCAACGAAGCCGTCGCCGCGCGCCTGGGCGGGCTGCACTCGGCCAGGCTCGTGCTGGCCAGCATCGACTTCGCCGAACTCGAACAGGCCATGCGCGCCGACGACCGGCCCGGAGCCGAGGCCATTCTCGCCGGCGCGGCCCGGCAGCTGGAGCGGGCCGGGGCGGAAGGCGTCATGCTGTGCTCCAACCTCATCCACCGCTACCACGATGCCGTGGCCCAGGCCATTGGCGTGCCCATCCTGCACATCGGCGACGCCGTGGCCGCGGCGGTCAAGGAGGCCGGCTACGCCGCCGTGGCCCTGCTCGGGGCGCGCCCGCTCATGGAAGAGGCCTTTTACCGCGACCGCATCCAGGAGAAGGCCGGCGTTACGGTGCTGACCCCGGACCAGGCCGACCGGGACTACATCCATGCCGCCATTTTCGAGCGCATGTGCCGCAATGTCTACACCGAAGAGGACCGGGCGAAGTTCATCGCCATCCTGGAAGGCCTCAAGGCCCGGGGCGCGCAAGCGGCGCTGTTGTGCTGCACCGAGTTGCCCATCCTGCTGCCCCAGGGACCGCTGCCGCTTTTAAGCAGCACCCTGGTCCACAGCCGCTACGGCACGGACTGGGCGCTTTCGGCCTGACGCGCCTATCTTGCGGCGCAAACCGTCAGACGGGGTGAGCGTACCGCCTGGGGACGGCCGGCCATGCCCGCGGCCGCCCTGTTCACCCTGCGTGACCCGGACGCGGCCGTCCCCTCGACGGCCGCGCCGGCTCAGGGCTCGCGCAGGCTTTCATCAAAGGTTTTGAGCAGCGGATAGAGCAGGTAGGTGATGACGCGGCGGCTGCCCACCCGGATCTCGGCGGTGAGGCTCAGGCCGGGGATGAGGCGAAAATCCGGGGGCACGGCGGTCAGGCGCACCACGCCCAGGGTCGCGCGAACCCGGTAGAACAGGCGCTGGCCTTCGGGCGTGGTCTTTTCCAGGGCGTCGGGGCTGATGGTGGCGAGCCTGGCCTCGGCCACGCCGTGGCGCTGGTAGGGGAAGGCCTCGAATTTCACGCGCACCGGGTCGCCGGGCCGCAAAAGCCCAATGTCCTGGGCCGCCGCCTCGGCCTCCACCACCAGCTCCTCGCCGGCTGGCACGATGGTGAGAAGCGTCTCGCCGGCCTGGGCCACGGCCCCGGCCGACTTGGCGGCCACGTCCAGCACCGTGCCGGACTCCGGGGCGCGCAGCACCACCAGATCGCGCAGCCGCTCGGCCTTTTTCCGGCGCTCCTCGGCCCCGGACAGCTCCCGCGAAGCGTCGGCCAGCTCCTTGGCCGCGCCGGCCTTCCAGTTCTCCACGAAATCACGTTTCTCGGCCTCGGCCCGGGCCAGGGACTCCCGCAGCTCGCCGGCCTCGTTTTGCAGCCTGGCCAGCTGCCCCTCGGCCTCGATGCGGCTGCTTTGGGCCTTCATGTACTCGACCTTGGAGCTGGCCCCCTGGTTGTAGATGTCGCCGTACATGCGCTCCAGATCCTTGGCCAGGGCGATCTGCTTTTTGTGCTTGGCGGCTTCGGCGGCATTGGTGGCGAGCTTGGCGGACAGTTCCCGCTGGCGCTGGGTGAGGGCATCGACCTTGGCGGCGAATTCCCGGCGGCGGGCGGAAAGCACCTCGCGCTCCAAGGCCAGCTCGGCCGGCGTCGGGACCGACGGCGACGCGTCGGACGGCTGGGCGCACAGGCCCGAGACCTCGCAGCGCAGTCGCCAGACCTTGGCCGAAAGCGCGGCCCGGTCCTTGTCGCGCTCGGCCAGTCCGGCCTCGGCAAAGGCCGGGTCCAGGGCAATGAGCGCGTCGCCGCGCGTGACCGCCTGGCCGGCCGAGACGTAGACCTCGCGCACGGTGGCGGTTTCCAGGGGCGCGACAGTGAGATTTTTTCGGGCCGAGACGAGCTTGCCCGGGGCGACGACGATGCGGTCCACCTCGGCCAGGCAGGCAAAGGCCAGGGCGGCCAGACAGAAGGCCAGCAGCAGATAGAGGGTCAGCCGGTAGCGCACGGGCGTGGGCGTGGCCACGATCTCCAGGGCGTCGGGCTGAAAAGCGGCGAACCGCGCGGGCGGCGGCCCGGGCGGAGCCGCTCCGGAAGCGGCTGGCGTCGCGTCCTTGTCTCGTTTTCTCGGAAACACCGCGCTCCTGTCTGCCGCCCGACCACTAACGCCCCTCGCCCGCCACATGACGCCCCCCCATTTGGGGGTCCGGGGGGCTAAGCCCCCCGGCGGAGAGGTCCAGGAGAGGCAGCGCCTCTCCTGGCGGGGCGCGGGGCAGCGCCCCGCTTTTAAAACTTCACGCTGCGCACGGCGTCGAGGGTGCGGGCGTAGTCGTCTTCGGAGTGGGCGAAGGAGGTGAAGGCGCATTCGTAGGCCGAGGGGGCCAGGATGACGCCGGCTTCGCGCATCTGGTTATAGAAGCTGGCGTAGCGCGCGGCGTCGCCTTTTTTGGCCTCGTCGAAGTTGGTGACCGGGCCGTCGCAGAAAAACAGCGTAAACAGCGAGGCGATGCGGGTCAGCGTCACGGGCGCGCCCTTGTCGCGCAGGATGGCGGCCATTTCCTCGGCCAGGGCCTTGGTGCGCTGGGCCAGAGCGTCGTAGTCGGCGGTCTTGAGCTTGGTGAGCGTGGCCAGACCGGCGGCCATGGCCAGGGGATTACCGGACAGGGTGCCGGCCTGGTAGACGTCGCCGCAGGGGGCGATGCGCTCCATGATGTGGCGCTTGCCGCCGTAGGCCCCCACAGGCAGGCCGCCGCCGATGATCTTGCCCAGGCAGGTGAGGTCCGGGTCGATGCCGAACACGCTCTGGGCGCCGCCGTAGGCCAGGCGGAAGCCGGTGATGACTTCGTCGAAAATGAGCAGCGCGCCGTGGGCGGCGGTCAGTTCGCGCAGGCCTTCCAGGAAACCGGGCTTGGGCAGCACCAGCCCCATGTTGCCGGCCACGGGCTCGACGATGACGGCGGCGATGTCGGGCCGGGCTTCGAAGAGCGCCTTCACCGCGTCCAGGTCGTTGTAGGGGGCGAGCAGGGTGTGGCGCACGGTGTCGGCGGGCACCCCCGGGGTGCCGGGGATGCAAAACGTGGCCAGACCCGAGCCGGCGGCGGCCAAGAAGGCGTCGGAGTGGCCGTGGTAGCAGCCCTCGAACTTCACGATCATGGATTTGCCGGTGTAGCCCCGGGCCAGGCGCACGGCGCTCATGGTGGCTTCGGTGCCGGAGTTGACCATGCGCACCATGTCGATGCCGGACACGGCCTCGACCACGGCCTCGGCCAGGGCGACCTCGCCGGGGCAGGGCGCGCCGTAGCTGACGCCGGCTTCCACGGCGGCCCGAATGGCGGCGGTGACGTCGGGGTCTTTATGGCCAAGGAGCATGGGACCCCAGGACATGACGTAATCAAGCATCTCCCGGCCTTCGACGGTGGTCATCTTGGAGCCGGCGGCGGAAGCGATGAACAGCGGATCGCAGCCCACGCTGCGGCAGGCGCGCACGGGGCTGTTGACGCCGCCGGGGATGAGCTTTTGGGCCTTGGCGAACAGGTCGGCGGACAGGGTCATGGGGCAGTCTCCGGGGTTGGCGATGGTTTTTCGAGGCGCTGGGCAAAGGTGAGGACGTAGCCGTTTGGGTCCTCGATGCTGCACTCGCGGGTTCCGTAAAAGGTGTCGTGGGGCGCTTTCAAAAACGGCGCGTGTTCGCTTAGGCGCTCGTAGAGGGCGTCGAGGTCGTCGCATTCAAGATACAGGATCAGCGAGCCGCCGCGTTTGGCCTCGGCGAAGCGCGGCAGATCGGCGGCCATGGAGGATCGCGTCTCGAACATGAGCCTGGCCTGGCCGCTTTCGATCATGGCGAAGATCAGCGGTCCGGGGGGCGGCCAATGCACGACGGTCTCCCGGTCGGCCTCGGTGACGCCGGCCAGGAAGGTGAAACCCAGGACGTCGCGGTAAAAGGCGACGGAGCGGGCGACATCGTCGACCATGAGCACGGGGGCGGCGCGGGTGATGGTCATGGGCAATCCTTGGCCGCGCCGCTCAAACGGCTTTCGGCGCGTCCCGGCAAGGTAGCCTTGCGCCGGCCTGGGCGCAAGGGGGCGGACCGTCTTTGTTCTTATGCTGTAATCATTGCATTTTTTAGAAAGATCACAGACTGGCGCGGTATGAAAAAAAACCAGACCCGAGGGCGTCCAGACCGCGCAAATAAAGCCCCATCACGCCGAAATATCAAACTAAAAAGATGAAAATAAAATAAAATTCAGGCAGGGCAAAACCGCCCGTTTCGGGTTGACATCCCGCCCGGGCTTCACTAGGAACCGCCCCTCACAACGGCCAAAGAATCACTCCGCATCATCCTCGCGGCTCGCTTCATCTCCGAGAGGATTCTTCACAGCGCCAACTTCCCCCTGATCCATGTCCGCCGCCATCTGGATCATGCACCCGGGACGCCTGCCCGGTGTCTTTGTCCACACCGGAGCCAGTGCGAAACACTACATGGAGGACGTGCATCCATGAGAGTTTTTACAGTCGTTTTTGCTTTGCTTGTCAGCGTCGCAGCGGCGCAGGCCTCAACCCACAAAAACATTTCCATCAGCAACCTTTCCAACAAACAGCGCATCGCCGCCACGGTCACCGCCTACACCCCCGATCCTCGGGAGAACGGCGGCAAAGGCAAGAAATCCGGCACCGCCATCGGCACCCGCATCCGGCCCGGCATCGTGGCCGTGTCCCGGGATCTGCTCAAAACCGGCTGGAATTTCGGCGACAAGGTCCACATCGAGGGCCTGGGCGTTTTCACCATCGAAGACACCATGCACCAGCGCCACCGCCGCACCATCGACGTGGCCGTGCCGGACAGGAAGGCAGCGGAAAAAATCGGCAAGCGCCGGGCCATCGTGGTGACCCTGCTGGAAGGCCGGCCCGAGGCCGAGGCCTGAAGGGAACGGGGGCTGTAGCCGGCCCCGCCACAGACGTTCTCTGCTTTCGCCGCCGCGCAACGCGGCGGCGTTGCCCCATCTCAAGCACAGCATTTGGCCCGGCCTGCTCCTCGCAAGACGGAAGCGGCTTTTTGGGGAAGGCAACGCCAGGTTGCCTTCCATCATAAAGAATGCCGAGCTGGCGAAGACCAACTCGGCCTCAAGTGGCGCAATCTCCCTGGTCAGCCTCCCTCCGCAACGCTACAGCCGCTTGACCACCACCAGCGTCACGTCGTCCTCCTGACGGCGGGAACCGCGAAATTCCACCAGATCGTCCAGCACGGCGGCCACGACGCCGGCGGCGGACCGCGCCGACGCGCCGGCCACCACCTCCCGGAACCGGGCCTTGCCGTACATGTCGCCGGCCTCGTTTCGGGCTTCCCAGATGCCGTCGGTGCCAAGGACCAGCACCGTCCCGGGCGCGGCAAAGGGCATGGCGTATTCGGCGTAGGCGTAGTCCGGGTCGATGCCCAGCGGTATGCCCGCGCCCGGCCATTCCTCGAAAACGCCCCGGGCCGGATCGTAGCACAGGGCCGGGTCGTGGCCGGCCCGCACGTAGCGGGCGAGGCCTTCCCCAGGGCGTATTTCCATGGCCAGAAGCGTCATGAACCGGCCGGAATCGCCCACGTCGCGGCACAGGAGCCGGTTGGCCCGGCGCACCCGGCCGGCCGGCGTCTCGGAGTCTTCCGTCGCCAAGAGCAGCGCCCGGGCCGTGGCCATGAGCAGCGCCGAGGGCACGCCATGGCCGGTGACGTCGCCCACCGCCGTATCCAGGCAGACCGCGCCGCCGCGCGACACCACGCGGTAATCGAAATAATCCCCGCCCGTTTCATCGCAGGAAATCGCGGTCCCGGCCACGTCCAGGCCGTCCAGGACCGGCGGCGCGGCCGGCAGAAGATTTTGTTGCACCTCCTGGGCCAGCTCCAAGGAGCGCTGGAGCCGCACATGGTCGGCCAACACCGGCACGGTCTCGTTGAAGGCATCGACAAGGGCTTGCCTCTCGTCGCTTAATCGCTCGTCCAGGCGCACGGTAAAGTCGCCGGCTCCCAGACGCTTCCAGGCCTCGATCATGCGCACCATGGGCCGGACAAAGGCCTTGGTGCTGAAAAAGGCGGCCAGGGCCACGGCGAAAAGGGCGGCGGCCATGACCGCGCCGGACAGGCGCACGATCTGGTCCGTGGCGGCCAGGATCTCGCGGCTGCTTTGTTCGGCCATGGGATCGAGCATGGAGGTGGGCACCACAATGACCAGGGAGGCCCCGCGCATGAGCCGGGCGTAGGCCCAAAAGGACGGCACGCCGTCAAGGGGGAGTTCGGCCGTGCCCGCAGAGTCGCGTTCCATGGCGGCCAGCAGGGCGTCGAAGCCGGCGGCGTCGGACGAGGTGAGCGGTTCGAAATTGACGGCGCTTTTCCAGTCCCGGGCCTTGGCGTCGTCGTCCCGGCGGGCCCAGACGTACAGGACGCGCTTGCCCGTGGCCGGATCGCGGACCGGCGCGGCCAGATAGGCGCGCATGGCCTGGGACCACTGGGAGGCGATCTCCTGTTCCTGAAGCACCCGCTCCAAGGGCACGTCCAGGCTTACCACGCCGAGAAATCGCCCGCCAGGCCCCATGAGCGCCCGGGACAAGGTCAGCGTCAGGCGGCCGGTGGCCGGGTCCACGGCCGGGTCGTTCCAAACCACCTCGCGAGCGTTTGGGCGTTTGGGGTCGAAGGCGGCCTTGGCCGCCTTGTACCAGGGGCGCTGGCGCGGGTCGTAGTCGGCCGGCAGGCCTTCCCGGGCGGGAAGGGTGAGGGAGGTCCCGTCCTCCAGGGACACGGCCACAAAAAGCACGGCGTTGTCGAGTTCGCTGCGCAGCAGCCCGGCCGTGGGGGCCAAGCCGGCCAGACGGGACAGGGCGGCCGAGTCCGGGCGCACGCCCCCGGGGACATGGACGCCCACGGACGTCTTCTCGTGTCCGTCGTGGTCCTGGCGGGGCAGGGGCGGGGCGAAAAGCAGCCGCTCGGCCTCTGCGGCGGTCATGGACAGGCTGAAGTCCAGGGCGCTTTTGGAACGGCGGATGACCAGGGAGAAGTCCTCGGCCGTCTGGCGCAGCTCGTTTTTGACCACCTCGCTGATGACGGCGTTGCCTTCGGCGGCGATGGCCCGGCCCAGGCGCTCCACCTGCCGCCGGTTGACGTGGGTGAGCACCAGCATGGGGACCAGGGCAAACCCGAGCAGAATCAAGAAGAATTTCCAGCGAAGGCGCATACGTTCTCCCGTTAGGCCACCCTACGAAACCGGCGGCCAGGCCGCAAGGGCTAGTCGCCGGAGGCGCGCCCCCGGCGACATCCTGCAAAGCCATGCGCGCTGCCTCGTCTCATGCACGACCAACCACGTCACCGGAAGCAGCCCTTAACCCCCTAACCCCTTTCTCCAGGAGGGGGGTCTGGGGGCCTCAGGCCCCCAGCCGCCGGAGGCCTCCTCCATTTCCTCCATGGTTGCCAGGGGCGGGCGCGGCGGCTACCTTGGGGGCATGTTGCGCCTCTTTCGACGTGCCGGCCCAGCGGCCTTTCGGCTCCTGGCCGCCCTGGCCGCGGCGCTGTTCCTGGCCGGCTGCGCGTCCAAGGCTCCGGTTCCCGGCCCCACCGGCCGCGAACCGGCCACCTTGCGGCCTTATACCATAAAAGGCGTCACCTATGTGCCGCTGCGTTCGGCCAGGGGCTACCGCGAGGAAGGCATTGCCTCGTGGTACGGCCCGGGGTTTCACGGCAAGCGCACCTCCAACGGCGAGATCTACGACCAATACCAGCTGACCTGCGCCCACAAGCTGTTGCCCATGCACACCAAGGTGCGGGTGACCAATCTGGAGAACGGCCGGTCCATGACGCTTCGGGTCAATGACCGGGGGCCGTTCGTGGCCGGGCGCATCATTGATTTGTCCCAGGCCGGGGCGCGGGAGCTTGGGGTCCATGCCCGGGGCACGGCCAGGGTGCGGGTGGAGGTGGAGGGCGATGCGCCGGGAACGGGCCCCGCCGGCGAGCTGCCGGGACCGTTTTACGTCCAGGTGGGGGCTTTTGCCCTGCGGGGCAACGCGGAGCGGCTTTTTGCCCGGCTGCAGGCGGCCGGGTATGCCGGGTCGCGCATCCAGACTCGGGAGATCGATGGGGCGACGCTGCATCTGGTCCACGCCGGAACCTTCCCGACGTCGGCGGTGGCGGACGAGGCGCGGCTGCGCCTGGGCGAGCGGTTTGCCGGGGCGTTTATCATCGCGCAGTAACGTTTTCGCCCGGGCGGCGACGGCGGACCCGCCGAGGGAGGCCGCGCCGGGAGCGCGGGCAGAACCATGCCCACGACCCTCGGGACGGCCGCCATATCGGGCGCGGGTTGTCGGTCCCCGGGCGGGCGGCGGCCCTTGCGCCCGACAATCGGGATTGCCGGTCTGCCTGGAGCGGCCGCCGCCCGGCCCCGGACGGGCTACAGCACTTCGTCGGGGTTGAGTTCGGCCCGGAACTTGCGGGACAGGCGGAACACCACCACCTTGCGCGGCGGCAGCATGATGGAGGCGTTGGTCTGGGGATTGCGCCCCTTGCGGGCTTTCTTGTCGTAGGACTCGAACTTGCCGAAACCGCTGACGAGCAGGGAATTGTCCCGCTTGATGGACTGTTTCATGAGTTCGAGGAGATGGTCCACCAGGACCTTGACCTCGGCCCGGTTGCGCTCGGTCTTTTCGTAGATGTAGTCGACGATGTCGGCCTTGGTGAGGGTTTTCCCGTTCATGACGTTCTCCGGCGCGTTGCGTTTGGTGAGCAGGACGGGCGGGCAGGCCCGGCCGGCGGATTGCACAAGTTGAGAAACCGGGCGCTACTTGGCCAGGGCGGCGCGCACCGCTTCGGCCACGGCGGCCACGGCGGCGGCGTCGGGGTAGGGCGTGCCCGGCCACAAGGCCAGACCGTCGCCTTCCCGGCGCGGAATCAGATGATAGTGGGCGTGAAACACCATCTGGCCGGCGCTTTTGGCGTTGTTTTGCTGGACATTGAGGCCGGTTGCGCCCATGGCCGCCATGACGGCCCGGCCCACCCGTTGCTGCGCGGCAAGCAAGGCCGCGCCCAGTTCGGCCGGCAGCGCGAACAGGTCGGGGTGGTGGGCCTTGGGAATGACCAGGGCATGGCCGGGGGCCACCGGGGCGATGTCGAGAAAAGCCAGCGTCAGCTCGTCTTCGTAGAGCTTGGCGCAGGGGATCTCTCCCTTGACGATTTTGCAAAAAATACAGTCGGCGGCGTCCATGGATTGTCCCCTCTCTCCCCAGGCGAAACAGCACGGCCACGGGCCGGCCCAACGCCTTGGTTCAAGCTATAAAAAAGGAAAGGCATTTTTTCAAGTGGCTTAGGAGAAAAATAATGGCCTCCACGCATATCGTTCGCCATCTTCGCCAAAATGTCATTTCCGGGGACAGCCCCAAAGGGCGGTTTTTCCGGCATCCCGAGCCGCCAAGGGCGCGCGCGCGGGTGTGGCCGGTCTACATCAGTTTCCAAGGATGTCCGGGACGTTGCGTGTTTTGCGCCCAGGCCGTGCAGGCCGGCGCGCCGCCTGTTTCCCTGGGTGAAACCCTGGCCGCCATGGAGCGGGAGCTTACGCAAGCCGCCCGGGACGGACGCGGTCCCTATGAGCTGGCTTTTTACGGCGGCGTCTTTACGGCCCTGCCCGAACCCTGGCCCAGGCGCTTTCTGGAAGCGGCCTTGCGGTTTCGCCGGGCCGGGCTGATTGGGCGCATCCGCTGCTCCACCCGCCCTGACGCCTGCCCGCCCGGGCTTTTGGCCGAACTGGCTTCCCTGGGGCTTGATCTGGTTGAAATCGGGGCCCAGACCTTTGACGACGCGGTGCTTGTCGCCTCGGGCCGGGGCCACGACGCTAAGGCCACTCGCCGGGCCGCCCGGGCCGTGCGAGAGGCCGGCCTGGATCTGGGCCTGCAACTGCTGCCCGGCCTGCCCGGCCACGATCCGGCGGCCCTGGCCCGGGACGTGGCCGAAACCTGCGCCCTGGCGCCGTCCCTGGTCCGCGTCCATCCCTGTCTGGTGGTCGCGGGCACGGCGCTGGCCGCGCTCTACAAGGCCGGCCGGTACGCGCCCTGGGCCTTGGAAGAAACCATTGAGGCCCTGGCCGAGGCGCTGGTTCCCTTGTGGCGGGCCGGAGCGGTGGTGGCTCGCCTGGGGCTGGCCCCGCAGCCGGAACTGGAAGCGGCGATCATCGCCGGGCCGCGCCATCCGGCCCTGGGGGACCGGGCCAGGGCCAGGGCGCTTTTGGCCCTGGTGAGGGAGGAGGTGGCCGCCCTGGGCGGCGCGCCAGCCGGCCTTTTCGCGCCGCGCCGGTTCGCCGGGCAGCTTTTGGGCCACGGCGGCGAGCTGGCCCCGGCCTACGCCGGCCTGGGGCTACCCCGGGAGGTGGTGCGCTTTACCCGGGAAGAGGATTTTTTTCTTGCCGCGAAAGCTGTTTGACTTGGCCGCGACCTCGTGCCAAACCGGACAAGGGACACGCCCCCCAACAACCTTCAAACCGTCTGGTGAACAACCATGAAGCGATTTCTTGCGCCCCTGGCCTGCCTCGTCTGTCTGGCCCTGGCCGCGCCGGCCGCGGCGGAAACGCCCAACATGCGCCAAAGCATCAACTACTTCATGAACTACTTCAACGAGGCGGTGGTCCAGGCCATCCAGATCAAAGAGCAGGAAGACCGGGACGGGCTGACCGAAAAGCGCCCGTATTCCGATGAATTCGTCTTCTATCAAGATCTCAAGGCCCGGATCGAGAAATCGCTGGGGTTGGCGCTCAATCTCTGCGATCTCTACTATATTTACAATAAGACGACCTACTGTTTCACCAAGGACGAAAAGAACTACCTCTTCGACCGTCTGGACAACATCATGGACGCTCTGCAGAAGATCAAGGACACGCCCTACGTCGGCGGCGACGTCGCGCTGGAAAACAAATCCGGCGCACCCGCCCGGCAACTGGCCGCCTTCAACGAGCGGGTGGACAAGCTGCGGGCCTTCGTCAAGTCCTCCCTGGTCGTGTTTCAGCGTTAGGACGCCCGTAGGAACCATACGGCGGCCAGACGCTTTAGCCGCCGCGTGCTCCGGGGCGTATCCCGCGCCGTCGGACGCCCCGCCCAGGTCCGGCGGCCGAGGCAGTCCGGCAACAACACCATGCCCTCCACCGCTTTTCCCGACGCCCCCCGCGCCGTGCGCGCCGCCCGGGCCTTGACCATGGTCCCCGGGGCCGCGCCCCTTGGCGACGCCGCCCTGGTCCTGGCCGGCCGGCGCATCCTGGACGTCGGTCCGGCCCGGCGCGTGCTG
>DLGG01000003.1 GCA_002482565.1 Solidesulfovibrio magneticus | reverse complement strand
TGGCCCGCTCCGGCCGGCCCGGACGCGCCGCCCAGGCCGCCTTCGCCGCCGCCGCCCTGGGCGTGGCGGCTTGGGCTTTTGGCGCGGCGTTGGGGTAAGGAAAAGGCTGGAAGAGAAGGAAGATGCCTCCGGCGGCTGGGGGTCTGAAGCCCCCAGACCCCCCAGTTGGGGAAAGGGGGTAAAGGGGAGAGTGTCGTCGCCAGGGGGATGGAGAAATCGGGGAGAGCGCCCTGGGCGACGGCCGTGTCCGGGCCGGGCAGGAAGGCTTTGCCTTGGGCGGCGTTTTCGGATAAGCCCATGGATCGTCGCCGGTCGCGCCGGTTGAAGCGGCGGCAAGACGCCTGCAAGTGGGGATGCCATGAGCCTTAAGGGCCTTGTGTTCGAGGGTGAGGAGATCAGGTACCGAACGGGCAAGCACTGGATCGTGCTGGCCAAGGCGGCGGTGCTGTTTGCCTTGGCCCTGATCGTCTGGTCGAGCGAACCGACGCTGACCAAGCTTGTGCAGTTCAAGGTTCCCGAGGAACTGGAACGTTTCGTGCCGAAAATCCTGGCTGTCGGCGTGTGGCTCATTCGCTACGTGTTCTTTATTTTATTCACGCTGCTGGCCTTGGTGCGGCTTTTTTCCTTCTTCACCTTGCGCGTGGGCCTCACCGACAAGCGCCTGTTGTGCGACGACGCGCTTTTCGGCAGTTTCTCGCTGGATCTCGGCAAGATCGAGTCGGTCAAGTGCGAGCCGGGCGTCTTCGGCGGCTTGCTCGGCTACGGCAAGATGATTCTGACCGCCTCGAGCAGCCAGCGGCTGGTCATCACCAACCTGCGCCGGCCCCATGTGCTGGCCCAGGAGATTTTCGCCGCGAAATAGCCCTCCGGGGCCGGCCCGGGCCGCCCGACCCGTGGCCGCCTTTCCGGGCCGTGGACCGCCGCCATGTATCTTTCCCGCAAGCCCATCAAACACTACGGCATCTTGTTCAAGCTGCTGGTGGTCTTTATCGGCATCATGGTGGTGGCCTATTTCACCATTTCCACGCTGCTGATCTACATCAAGGACTCCGTCAACATCTCCCGTGACATCGTCAAGGTCCGCATCGAGGTGCTCACCATTTCCCAGCGCCTGGTGGACAGCCTGCTTGTCATGGAAGAAAACCAGAAGAAATACGAGATCATTCACTCCGAGGAATACAAGAAGAACTTCATGGCGGCGCTGAGTGAATACAAAAACGCCATCTGGAGCATCTTGTGGTTCCGCTACGAGGGCTTTTCCGCCTGGGAAGAGCTGCACGCCGAGTTTCGCAAGGCCTTCCCCGACCTGGCCCAGGGCCGCGAGCTGACCAAGGAACCCTGGATCGACCAGGATACGCTGAACCAATGGATGCGCATCGTGGTCAGCGCCCGCCAAGACAACGAGCGGGTGCTCGAATCCGGTATGCGCGAATTGTTCCGCATCAGCGAAGCGGCCGTGTCGCGCGGCCTGTCCGGGCTGACCATCTCCATCGGCGTGGGGCTTCTGGGCGTGCTCTATCTGACCTATTCCTTGAGCCGGCCGTTGCGCGAACTGCGCCGGGGCATCCGGGCCTACACCCGCGACGGCCGCCTGGAACCCATTCGCGTGCTTTCCAAGGACGAACTCGGCGAACTCGGCGCGGCCTTTAACGACATGACTGTGCGCCTGAAGGAAGAGGAACGGATGCGGGCGGATTTTATCGACATGGTCAGCCACGAGATCCGCACGCCCCTGACCTCGATTCGCGAGTCCGTCAACCTCATGCGCGAGCGGGTGCTCGGCGACGTCAACGAGCGCCAGAAGCGTTTCCTCGACATCGCCAGCGATGAGCTCCAGCGCATTTCCGCCATGCTCACCAGCCTGCTCAAGGTGTCCAGCATGGCCTCGCAGATCGTTGACCTCGCGCCGGTGACGTTTAATCCAGAGGAACTCCTGCGCGAGACCCTGGAAAAAGCCGGCCCGGGAGCCGAGGCCAAGGACATCGCCCTGACGCCGCGCGTGGCCAAGGACATTGTGCCCGTGGTCGGCGACCGAGAGCTGCTGGGCCAGGCGCTGTACAATCTGGTCGGCAACGCCGTGAAGTTCTCTCCGGCCGGACGCACCGTGCGGGTGGGGCTGGAGCTGGCCGACGGCGGGCAAAAGGTGCTGGCGAGCATTTCCGACGAAGGCCCGGGCATCCCGGAAGAGGAGCAGGCCTATGTCTTCAACAAGTACTACCGTGGCGCGCGCACCAAGCGCAGCACCGACGGCATCGGCCTTGGCCTGAGCATCGCCAAGACCATCGTCGAAGCCCATGGCGGGAACATCTGGCTGTCGAGCCTGCCCGGCAAGGGGTGCACTTTCTACTTTACAATTCCAGTGGATGGGGCAAGAGCGTAGTATGGGCCACTGTGTTTCACGCCGTATTGGATCGGCCGCCGTTTGCGGCCTGTGCCTGCTGATCGTGCTTGGCGGCCTGGGTTGCGCCCGCCGCGAACCGGTTCCTGTCGCGCCGATGGCCGCCCCCGCGCCGCCGCCGCCCGCGCCGGCCCGGGAAGTCGTCATCTGCAAGATCGAACGGGAGACCGCCTACGACCGGGGGCTGAAGGCCTACGAGGCCGGCGAGGCCAAACGAGCCATGGCGCTGTGGCGCGAAGCCGCCGGCGACGCCGAATTGGCCGTGCGCCAGAAGGCGCTTTTCGCCATGGCCTCGGTCAAGCTCTCCCAGGCCGGCAGCGACGCCGAACTTGCCGCCGCCCTGGAGATGTTCGACGCCTGGTCCAAGAAATCCCCGCCCGGCGGCAGCGGCGAGGACGCCCGGTTCCTCGTGCCCCTGCTCAAGTCCTACAAGCCGGGCTTCGCGCTTAAGGAGCAAAAGGCGGCCATGGACCGCGACTGCGCCAAAAAGCTCGCCGAACGCGAGGAACAGGTGCGAAGGAGCCTCCAGCAGCAGGTCAAGGCCCTGGAGACCATCCACCAGCAGATCCAGGAAAAGAAAAAGGGCCTGACAAACTATTAAGACCGGCGCGCCACGCCGCCAAGGCCGCCCCGAAGCACATGAGCATAGGCCCCCAGCAGACCCGAAAGACCATCCTGGTCGTGGACGACGATCCGCACATCCTCGAAGTGCTTGAGGTGCGGCTTGTTTCCGCCGGCTATGACGTGGTCCCCGCCGCCAACGGCCTGGAGGCCCTGGAGGTGCTGTCGCGCCAGCCCGTGCGCCTGGTCATCTCCGACATGCGCATGCCTGGCATGGACGGCATGCACATGCTTGAGGAAATGGAACGCCGGGGCATCAAGCTCCCCATCATCTTTCTGACCGCCCATGGCTCCATTCCCGGCGCGGTGGAAGCCATCAAACACGGGGCCGTGGACTACCTGACCAAACCCTTCGACGGCCAGGAGCTTTTGGCCCGGGTCACCGACGTCTTCGCCAAGGCGGCCGGTCTTGACGCGGCCAAGACCATCAAGGCCGGCGACGGCGGCCAGCTCGGCGAAACCGGACTGGTCGGCCAAAGCCAGGCCATGCGCGATCTGGCCGCGCTCATTGAACGCGTGGCCCCTCGCGACGTCAACGTGCTGGTCCTTGGCGAATCCGGCACCGGCAAGGAACTGGTCGCCAATCTCATCCACCGTCGCAGCAGCCGCAAAAACGGCCCCATCGTCACCGTGGACTGCGGTTCCACCCCGGCCGGGCTCCTCGAATCCGAGCTCTTTGGCCACGTCAAGGGGTCGTTCACCCACGCCGTCAAGGACAAAAAGGGCCTCATCGAACAGGCCAACCTGGGCACGCTGTTTCTCGACGAGATCGGCAACATCTCCACCGAAATGCAGGTGCGCCTGTTGCGGTTCCTGGAAAACCACAAGATCCGCCGCATCGGCGACGTGCGCGAAATCCAGGTCGATTGCCGGGTCATCGCCGCCACCAACGCCGATATTTTCGAACAGGTGGCCGAGGGCGTCTTCCGCGAAGACCTGCTCTACCGCCTCAAGGTCGTGACCATAAACGTGCCGCCGCTGCGCGAGCGTCGCGAGGACATTCCCATCCTGGCCGAGCATTTCGCCCGCCAGTTCTGCGCCGCCCAGGGCATGCCGCCGGTGACCATCCCCACCGAGACCATGGCTTACCTCACCGCCTATCCCTGGCCGGGCAACGTCCGCCAACTGCGAAACGCCCTGGAAGCCGGCGTGGTGCTCGGCTCCGACGGCGTGCTGGCCCCCCAGGACCTCCAGCTCCCCCTGGCCGGCAAAGGGCCAGACCGCTCGCCCGACAACCTGTCCCTGGATCAGAGCGAAAAAGCCGCCATCGTGCGCGCCCTGGAACAGGCCGGCTGGGTCCAGAAGGAAGCCGCGCCGCTTCTCGGCGTCAGCCGCCGGGCGCTCAATTACAAGATCCAGAAGTACGGCATCGAGATCCCTAAGCGCCGGGTGAAGAAGTAAGAAAGACAGGAAGATGCCTCCGGCGGCCGGGGGCCTGAGGCCCCCGGACCCCCCATATGGGGAAAATGGGAGGTTGGAGACGGCGGGGGAGGCTTGTGAGCCGCCTGCGACTTCCCAACGCTCGTATTTCCACCCGTGCCTGCCACGCCGTCCCGGCGCTGCCTGGCGTACCCGAAAAATCACGGTTTTGTCGTCGTTCGTTCTTGCCGCCGCCTTGGCAAGGGGTGCGGTTTCTGTCACAACAGCGAAACGATCCCCAATGGATCGGCCGGCTGCGCCGTAGCGAAACGATCCCCAATGGATCGGCCGGCTGCGCCGTCTGGGACGGCCTGCCGCCCGGGACACGTCCGGACCGGGCAGGCAGGGAAACGCGGCGCGCCGCTGGCGCGGGATCACGGACGTTCAACCGGCCCTGGCCGGAATCAGGTGGCGCATGTCGCAGGCGGAAGGCGCGTCTTCAAACCAGACCGGCAAGTCGGCCAGGATCGCCAGACAAGTGGTCCTGCCCTTTGGCAAGTCGCTGGAAATCAGCATCAAAAGCATCAAAGTCCGGTTTTTCCGGTCCATGATCACCGTAGCCAGTCTGGTGCTGGCCGTGGCCTTTTTGAGCTTCATCCTGACCGGGGCCAATGTGGCCGCCGGTCTTTTGCGCTCCGGCGAGCCCCAGCTGCGCCTAGCCCTGGTCGAGGCCGGCTACGACCTGCCGAGCCTGCCGCCGCCCGGCGTTGCGCCCCAAGACGAGGCGGGCAAGCTCTCCGCCAGTCCCAAGGAACGCTGGATCGTCATCCTGTCGCTTCTGGTCTGTACCGTGGGCATCGTCAATGCCCAACTCATGGCCGTCACCGAGCGGTTCCGCGAGATCGGCACCATGAAGTGCCTGGGCGCGCTGGACCGCTTTATTCTGCGGCTTTTTTTGCTTGAAGCCGGGATGCAGGGCCTTGTCGGCGCGTTTATCGGGGCCATCCTGGGCGTTGTGGTCGGGCTGCTGGTCGGACTCGTGCGGTTCGGACTGGCCGCCGCCGCCAATCTGTCGCCCCTAGACGTGCTGGCGACCCTGGGGATTTCCGTGGCCGTGGGCGCGGGCTTAAGCCTCCTTGGCGTGGTCTATCCGGCGGCCGTGGCCGCCCGCATGCGCCCCATCGAGGCCATGCGCGCCCAGGAATGATGTCGCCGCGCGGCGAAACAAGCCGCGCGGACGTTTGAAGCAGCGGGGGAGTATGGCCGAAGCGCACAACATCGTCCGGGTGGCCGGCGTCGCCCGAACCTTCACCATGGGCACGCAAGTGGTCCAGGCCCTTCGCGGCGTGGACCTCACCATAAAAGCCGGCGAGTATCTTTCCATCATGGGGCCGTCCGGGTCGGGCAAGTCCACGCTGTTCAACATGATCGGCGGCCTGGACAAGCCTTCCTCGGGCAAGGTCTTCATCGACGAAGTGGACATCGCCCAGCTCGACGCCTACGAGCTGGCCTGGCTGCGTAACCGCAAGATCGGCTACATTTTTCAGACGTTCAATCTCATCCAGGTCATGACCGCCCTGGAAAACGTCACCCTGCCCATGACCTTTGCCGGCGCTTCCCAGGACGAGGCCACGGAAAAGGGGCTGGAGCTTTTGGGCTTGGTCGGGCTGCGCGAACGCCACGCCCACCGGCCCCAGGAACTCTCCGGCGGCCAGCAGCAGCGCGTGGCCATCGCCCGCTCCCTGGCCAACACCCCGGCCATCATTCTGGCCGACGAACCCACGGGCAACCTCGACCTCACCACCGGCGAGGAAATCATCACGCTTTTAAAGCGCCTGAGTTCCGAACGCGGCGTCACGGTCATCTCCGCCACCCACGACTACAAAATGCTCAACGTTTCCGACCGCGTGGTCTGGATTCGCGACGGCCGCATCGACAAGATCGAGGAACGTTCCGAACTCGACATCACCGTGGGCGGCATCGGCGCCCGGGAGGCCTAGCCCTCCATGGCGGCAACCCGTTTTCCGTTGGGCGCATCGGTTCGTCCCTGGGCCTGGCTGTGGCTGTTGGCGCTTGCGTGTCTGCTCGCCGCCGGTCCGGCCGAGGCCAAGCGGGCCAAGAAGGCCGTCCCGGACGCCAAGGGCGCGGCCCTGGCCGAAGCCTGGCTGGCCGCCGACGCGGCCGAGCTGGACCGGGTGGTCATCGAGTCCCTGGCCGGCCTTGGCGACCGGTCCGTCGGCACGCCGGGCGGGCGGCTGGCCGCCGACGCCGTGGAAGCCTTTTTCAAGGGGCTGGAAGCCGGCGAGGTGGGGCGGCTGTCCTACCGCGCCCCGGCCATGCTCCACGGTCCGGCCAGTCTGGCCGTGGACGGCGGGGGACGGGCCGAGGTCTCACCCCTGGCCCTTAATGCCTTCACCCCCGGCTCCCTGCCGCCCGGCGGTCTGGCCGGGCCTGTGGTCTACGCCGGAGCCGGCGGTTACCGCGATTTCGACGGCACGGTCCCCAAGGATGCCATCGTGCTCATGGATCTGGACAGCGGCCGCAACTGGCAGGCCGCCGCCCAGCTCGGGGCCAGGGCGCTGGTCTACATCGACGACAGCCCGCCAGACGATCCGGCCGGGGCCGGCGTCTACCGCGACAAGTTCGAGCTGACCCCGGTGCGCTTCCCGCGTTTTCTGCTCTCGGCCGCCAAGGCCCGGGAGCTTTTCGGCGACTACAAGGCCCTCAAAGGCGGACTCGGCGGCGCGACCGCTGTCCTAACCGCCAAGGCCTGCTGGGAGCCGGTGGTGGCCGACAACGTCCATGTGCTTTTCTCCGGGACCGATCCGGCCCTGGCTGGCCAGCTGCTGGTCGTCGACGCCGCCTACGACGCCGCCGCCTATGCCCCGGGCCACGCGCCCGGAGCTGACGAGGCCGCCTCCCTGGCCGCGCTGCTGCGTCTGGCCCGGGAGTTCGCCGCCCAGCCGCCGGCTCGGCCCACGCTTTTGGTCGCCACCTCCGGCCGGGGCCAGTCCATGGCCGGTTTGCGCGAATTTTTCGCCGCCCTTCGCGGCAAGGGCAAGGATCTGCGCACCCAGGCCCGCGACCTCAAGGAGGCCGCCCGCAAGGCCGCGGGCGTGGTCAAGGCCTTGGACGAGGCCACCTCCGCCGGCGAGGCGGCCAAGGTCGCCCTGGCTGATCCCGGCGTGCGCGAGGCGCTCCTGGAAACGCTCAAGGACGAGGTCGACGTCGTCACCACCCGGCTTATGCGCCTGCGTCTGGCCGGCCAGAGCCGCGACGAAGCTGCCATAGCCGCCCTGGCCGAGCGTCGGGCCGGCCTGCGGCGCATCATGTGGCGGGAGGATTTGACCATTTTGCCCCCGGCCGAGGCCGAGATGCTCCTGGCCCTGGCTCCGGCTGCCCGGGAGCGGTTGGCCCGCGACCGGGCCGGAGCCGAGGCCGAGGCCGGTTGCATCGAAAGCGCCCGGGAGCTGCGCAAGCTCGTCGGCGACCGCGACGTCACGGCCCAGGCCTCGCTCTATCTCTCCAGCCATGGCCAAGGCGTGGCCAGCCTGTGCGAAGGCTTCGGCTTCGACGTCAAGCCCGACGTCAATCCGGCCCAGGCCTACGGACGCCTCAACCGGTCGCTGTCCGCCGCTGCCGAGGCCGCCGCCAAGGCGGTCGGACTCCCGGCCGGCTACTACCGCGACGGGATGCGCGACGACCGCCAGAATCCCTGGCAGGGGCTGGTCCCGGACCGGCCCATCCTCGGCGGCGAATTCGGCAATATGGCCGGCGTGCTGGGATTCACCCTGGCGACTGTCGGCGACGCCAGGCTGTCCTGGGGCACCCCCGGCGACCTGCCGGAGCGGGTGGATTTCGCAGCCCTTGAAAAGCAGGGCCGCTTTGTCGCGGCCATGGTCGCGGCCATGGCCGCCCCCGGCTTCGAGGCCGGCGAAAAACGGCCGCGAAACGTCTTTTCGACCCTCACCGGCCGGGTCAACTTCATCCGCCAGGGCGAGCTTTTCCCCGACCGCCCGGCACCCGGCACGGTGGTGTGCGTCTACCAGGGCAAGACCCGGTTCTACGCCATGACCGACGCCCGGGGACAGTTTCGGGTGAGCGGGCTGGCCAACAAGAAGCATGTTCTCGACAAGGCCGTGGTCGAGGGCTACCGCTTCGACCCCGACACCGGCTCGGCCATCTGGGCCGTGGACAAGAAGCAGACCGGCAAGGACGCCTACCGCGTCAAGATGAATCGCAACGCCATGGAAACCGACCTCATCATGTTCGGTTGCGAGCAGACCACGCTGTTTTCCGCCTTCGATCCCCGGTCGTTTCGGTATTTCACCCGCATCGAGCTTCTCGACGCCCGGCGCGAGGCCCCGCCCTTGCGCTCCTGGTTCTCGCGCCTGGACACCCTTGATTCCACGCTGCTGTCCATCTTCCTCGAACCCGGCACGCCCTTTAAGTGCATCCTCTCCGACACCGTGCTGGCCCGAAAGCTCCTGCTCTTAAACGCCGATGCCGCCCACCCCACCGGCGTGGGCTATCCCGTGGACGCCTGGCCCATCCTGCCGGCCACGGAACTCCTTGGCGCGCGCGACATGTGGGCCCTGGTCGGCCCGCGCATCGCCAACCTCGAAGCCCACGGCATCGTCAGCGAACGCATCCGCGAGCTGACCGATCAGGGGCGCGCCCTGTACGCCCAGGCCCTGGCCGCCGAGGAAGCCGGGCGCTTCGACGCCATGGTCACGGCCGCCAGATCCAGCTGGGCCTTGGCCGTGCGCGTCTACAACGACGTGGAAAAGACACAGCGCGACGTGCTTATCGGCGTGCTGTTCTACATTGCGCTGTTTATTCCCTTCGCCTACTGCGTGGAGCGGGTGGTCTTCAATTACGCCGACATCCACAAGCGCATCGTGGCCTTCCTGGGTACGCTGGCGGCGGTTATCGCCGTGGTCTACGCCGTGCATCCGGCTTTCAAGCTCACCTACAGTCCGCTGGTCGTCATCATCGCCTTTTTCATTCTCGGTCTGTCGGTCATGGTGGCGGCCATCATTTTTCTGCGCTTCGAACGCGAGATGACAGCGCTCCAGCGCCGGGCCTCCCACGTCAAGGCCACCGAGATCGGCGGCATGCGCGCCTTTGCCGCCGCCTTCGTCATCGGCGTGAGCAACCTGCGCCGACGCAAGATCCGCACGGCGCTGACCTGCCTGACCCTTGTCATCCTCACCTTCACCATCATGAGCTTCACCAGCGTCAAGTCCACCCGGGACGAGGGCGCGGCCAAACTCTCGGATGCCGCCGCCTACCGGGGCGTGCTGCTCAAAAACATCGGCTGGCACAGCCTGCCCCCCGAGTCCCTGGCCATCCTGAACGACGCCTACGGCGCCACCGACGTGGTGGCTCCCTTGGCCTGGCTGGAGCTGCCCGAAAAGACCGTGGCCCCGGTCACCCGCATCCGGGCCGGGGAGCACGGCGAGACCGTGCAGGGCGTCATGGGCCTGTCCGCCGACGAGGCGCGCCTGGGCCGCGTGGCCGGGCTTCTCGCCGACGGCCGCTGGTTCGCCCCGGACGAGGACAATGCCGTGATTCTGCCCAGGCCCATGGCCGAGCGCCTGGGCGTGGCCCCGGGCGATACGGTGTCGCTTTTTGGCCGGGAATTCCGCGTGGCCGGGCTGTTCCGCAAAAACGCCCTGGAAGAGCGGCCCGACCTCGACGGCGAACCGCTCACTCCGGTTATCTTTCCCTCCGAAGCCTCCAAGGAGGCCAGCGAGGCCGAGAAAGAGGCGGCCGAGTCCGGCGAGGACGTAAAAACCCTGCAAAGCCGCTACCAGCACATCGACGACGATCTGATCGTCATCCTGCCCTATCGGACGGTCATGGGCCTTGGCGGCCAGCTCAAGTCCGTGGTGGTGGCCCCGCCGGCCGCCGCGCCGAGCGAGGCGGCAAAGGCTCCCCAGGACAACGCCGCCCGAGCCGGGCGGCTGGCCGACCGCTTCGGGCTGGCCGTCTTTTCCGGCCAGGACGACGGCGTCTATCTCTACCACGCCGGCGATTCCCTGGGTTATGCCGGCGTACCCAACATCCTCATTCCCTTGATCATCTCCGTGCTCATCGTGCTTAATACCATGATCGGCGCGGTCTACGAGCGCAAACGCGAGATCGGCGTTTACACCGCCGTGGGTCTGGCTCCGTCCCATGTCTCGTTTCTGTTCATCGCCGAGGCCCTGGCCTTTGCCGTCATCAGCGTGGTGCTGGGCTACCTGCTGGCCCAGACCACGGCAGGCCTCTTGTCCGGCACCTCGCTGTGGGCCGGCATGACCGCCAACTACTCGTCCACGGCCGGCGTGGCCGCCATGCTGCTGGTCATCGCCGTGGTGCTCCTGTCGGTCATCTATCCTTCCCGGGTGGCCGGCCAGATCGCCATCCCCGACGTCAACCGCTCCTGGACGCTGCCCGAACCGGTAAACGGCGTCATCGCCGCGCGCCTGCCCTTTCTGGTCAAGGTGCGCGAGCAGGAGTGCGCCGGCGGGTTCCTGCTGGACTACTACCAGTCGCACCAGGACGTTTCCCATGGCCTTTTCGCCACGGCCGACGTGGAC
The DNA here is from genome assembly GCA_002482565.1 of Solidesulfovibrio magneticus. Taxonomy (GTDB): domain Bacteria; phylum Desulfobacterota; class Desulfovibrionia; order Desulfovibrionales; family Desulfovibrionaceae; genus Solidesulfovibrio; species Solidesulfovibrio magneticus_B. The sequence continues at coordinate 90,333 of DLGG01000003.1, read as the reverse complement.
TACGCCTTTGAATGTCCCTGGGACCTGCCCGGCGCGCCGGCCCATCCCAAGGAGGCCCATCCCGAATTCTGCGATTTGCGGGCCTGCATGCGCCTGACCGGCACGGTCTGGCTCGCGCCGTTCGATTTCGGCATCAAGCAGACCATGTCCATCCTCTTCACGCCGGCCAAGGATACTCCGGGTTATATGGAAATCGACGTGGAACTGACGCGCGCCGCCGGCGAGGCCGGCATGTGGAAGCGGCTCTCCAAGGGTTTTTTAAACGACCTGCGCAAACAGCTTCTGGTCTGGCGCTCCCTGGAGGAGTCCATGCGGTCCTCCTATGAGGACAAGGTCATCGCCAACTACGGCGCGCGCCTGCGCGGCGACGCGCCGGCCGGGGAGGGCAGGGCATGATCGCCGCCGGAGCCGTTCGGGCGCGGGGCGTGGTCCTGGGGCTGTGCCTGGGGCTTGTGGTCTGCGCGGTCACGCCGCTTAATAACCTCTACCTCGGGGCCACGCCCCTGGGCGGCGGCCATTTTCCCTTGGCCCCGTTTTTCCTGCTGGCCTGGCTCACGCTCCTGGCCGCCGGCCTGGGCAAGCTCTTTCGCGGCCGCTCGCCCCTTAGCGGCACGGACCTGCTCGTGTGCTGGATGCTCATGGTGGTGGTTTCGGGCGTGGCCCACACGGGACTTGCCCGCACGTTCTTTATAAATCTCACCGCGCCGCTGCATTTCGCCACCGAGGGCAACCAGTGGCAGGCCGTGTTCGGGCCGATCCTGCCCAAGGGCTGGTATCCCACCGATCCGGAAGCCGTGGAGACGCTCTATAACGGCCTGCCCGGCGGCTACACCATGGGCTGGGGGGCCGTGCTGGCGGCGGTTCCCTGGCAGGCCTGGCTCGGGCCGCTGACCACCTGGGCCGTGTTTATCGGCCTGTGCTATTTCGTGCTCCTGTGCCTGACCAACCTTTTCGCCAAGCAGTGGGTCTCCAACGAGCGCATGAATTTCCCCTTGCTGCGCCTGCCCGAGACCCTGGCCGAGTCCGTGGACGGCGGCGGCCTGGGCGCGCTTTTGGCCGACCGGTTTTTGCTGTGCGGCCTTTTTATAAGCGTCGGCCTGCACACCATAAACGGCATCGCCTTCTATGATCCGTCCGTGCCGCAAATCCCTACGCTTATCCTGGCCGGGCCGTACTTCCCCAAAACGGGCCTCTTTTCGGGCTTCACCAAGCTCAAGATCTACTTCTACCCGGCCTTCATCGGCTTCGCCTTCCTGACCGCCCGCCAGATTTCCTTGAGCTTTTGGTTGTTTTTCCTACTCGGCGGGTTGGTCTACGGCGTGTTTGACCTCATCGGCCAGCACATTCCGGCCGCCGCCCTGGGCGTCACCTTCGGGCCGACCCTGACCTCGCCCGAAGAGACGCAGATGATCGGGGCCTATGGCGTCTTTTTCTGCTTTCTCCTGTGGCTGGCCCGCCACCATCTGCTGGATACCGCCCGCGACGCCTTGCGTTTCCGGTTTCGCGGCCCGGACGAGGCCGAGTGGGTGGGCGCGCCGGCCTCGTTGTGGGGGCTGGTCCTGGGCGGCGGGGCGCTTATTGCCTGGAGCGCTTCGTTTGGGATGCCGCTTTTCCAGGCCATGCTGCTCATGGGCGCGTTTTTCATGGTCATGCTGGTGGCCAGCCGCATCATCTGCCAAGGCGGCATCGCCTATTTCACCCTGACCGCCGCGCCCACCGACGGCCTTATCGCCTTTTTCGGGGCCGGCATCTTCAGCCGGCTGTCGCTGCTCATGGCCGCCGTCATGCAGAAGATGCTCTTTGTCGATCTGCGCGAGTCGCTCTTGCCGTCGCTGTTCCACGCCGCCAAGGTCGGCGAGCGGCGGGGGCCCAAAAAGCTCTACCTGGCCGCCATTGTCCTTGGCATCGCCGCCGCCGTGGTCGTTTCGTTTTTGGCCATGCTGGCCGTGTGCCACAAGTACGGCCTGCGTGACCTGCAAGTGGACTGGGAGACCCAGACCGTGAGCACGGTCTATGAAAACGTCCAGCGCCTCATTGAAGCGCCGACAGGTTCCAACGCGGCGGTCATCGGCTTCGCCGCCGCCGGCGCGGCCGTGATGCTGGGGCTGGTCATCGCCTACCAGCACTTCTACTGGTGGCCCATCCATCCGCTGGGCTTTCTCACCATGTACAGCTCGGCCATGCGGATCCTGTGGTTCTCCTTTTTCGTCGGTTGGCTGTGCAACCAACTGACTCTGCGCTACGGCGGCATCGCGCTGCTCAAGCGGGTGCGGTTGCTGTTTATCGGCCTTATCCTCGGCGATTTTCTCATGGGCGGCATTTTCGCCGTCATCGGTTTGTGGACGGGACAAAGCTATTTGGTGCTGCCGAATTGATCGGAAGGCACTGGATGTTGCGGTAGAGGTCCTGACGCTGTTTAAGGGCTTGCCTAGGCCAGCCAAACGCCGTCAGGAAGATATAAGAACAGGACACCAGGAAGCCCGATGTACGACGACAAGGAATTAGCCGAATACCGGGACCTGCTCCCGACCCCCACGCGCTTCGAAGAGGGCTTCGACTGGAAGACCATCGTCGGCGCGGTCTTTATCGGCTTCCTCATGATGCCGGGCAGCATGTACTTGCAGCTCGTCATCGGTTCGGGCATCGGCCCGGCCGCCCGCTGGGTGACCATCATTCTCTTTGCCGAGATCGCCAAGCGCGCCTACACCGAACTCAAGCAGCAGGAAATCTTCCTGCTCTATTACATGGCCGGCGCGGCCATGGCCTCGCCGTTTCACGGACTCCTCTGGAACCAGTACCTCGTCCAGTCCGACGCGGCCAAGATGCTGGGCTTAACCGACCTCATCCCGACCTGGGTCGCCCCTGGTCCGGATTCGGATTCGCTTTTATCCCGCACCTTTCTCCACCGCGACTGGCTCGTGCCCATCCTGCTTTTGGTCGGCTCGCAGATCGTGCAGCGCATCGACCATTTCGGCTTGGGCTACGCCCTTTACCGCGTCACCTCGGACGTGGAAAAGCTGCCTTTTCCCATGGCCCCGGTGGGGGCCCTTGGCACCATGGCCCTGGCCGAGTCCACCGAGGACCGTAAAACCGGCTGGAAATGGCGCGTTTTTTCCATCGGCGGCATGATCGGCCTGGCCTTCGGGGCCATCTATGTGCTCTTCCCGGTGGTCTCGGGGCTGGTCTTCACCGAACCCGTGCGGCTTATTCCCATTCCCTGGGCCGATTTCACCCGCAACACCGAAGCCTGGCTGCCGGCCGTGGCCACCGGCATCCAGTTCGACCTGGGGCTGGTCTTCACCGGCATGGTGCTGCCGTTTTGGGCCGTCATCGGCGGCTTGGTGGGGCTTGTCATCACCATCGTGGCCAACCCCATCCTCTATTCCCACGGCATCCTGCATCGTTGGCGGCAGGGCATGGGCACGGTGGACACGGTTTTCGCCAACAACTTCGATTTCTACATGTCCTTTGGCATCGGCCTGGGCCTGGCCATCGGGGCCATCGGCATCTGGCAGGTGGTCAGGTCCCTGCGCCAGGGGGGCGTGGGCGGCGCGGCCTACAAGGCGCTTTTTGACACCAACAAGGCCCGGGGCGACATCAACTTCTGGGTCTCCATCGCCATCTACGTCTTCTCCACCCTGGCCTACATCGGGCTGTGTCTGTGGCTGGTGCCCCAGTTCCCGTGGCTGTTCTTTGTCCTGTACGGCTTTATCTACACGCCGCTTATCTCCTATATCACCGCCCGCATGGAAGGCATTGCCGGCCAGTTCGTGAGCCTGCCCCTGGTGCGCGAGGCCAGCTTCATCGCCGGAGCGCGCTTTTTCGGGTACCAAGGCATCGAAATCTGGTACGCGCCCATCCCCATCCACAACTACGGCAAGGCGACGGTGGACTTCCGCGAGATCGAACTGACCGGCACCAGCCTTCGCGGCATAATAAAGGCCGAGATCGTGGTTTTTCCGGTGGTCATGGTGGCCAGCCTGCTTTTTTCCCAGTTCATCTGGCAGCTGGCCCCCATTCCCTCGGCCAGCTATCCCTATGCCCAGGAACTGTGGCATCTCCAGGCGCTTAACACGCTGCTCATGCAGACCTCGACCCTGGAAGGCAATTCGCTGTTTTTCCAAGCCTTAAACGGCTGGTACGTCAGCGCCGGCCTGGGACTGGGCCTTGTCGTCTACATGCTGCTCATGATCTTCGGGCTGCCCGTGCTTTTGGTCTACGGCATCGTGCGTGGACTGGGGCAAAGCGTGCCCCACGGACTTATCCTGGAAGTCGTGGGGGCGCTGGTAGGGCGGTATTACTTCCTCAAGCTCTACGGCACGCGCTGGCGGCAATACGCGCCCGTGCTCCTGGCCGGCTTTTCCTGCGGCATGGGGCTCATGGGCATGTTCGCCATGGGCGCGACGCTGATTCTCAAGTCGCTGGGGAAGTTGGCTTATTAGCGTTGTGTCCGGAAAGGGCAGGCGTGAGCAGCCTTGCTCCGGCCGTGTCCCCACGCCGTGGCTTCGAAACGGTGGACGCGTTCCGCGTGCTTGAAGGGATGCGTTGCTTTTTTCATGTAGGGTGCTAAATTTATTAATATGATGGCTCTATGCCGTGCTCGTTCCAGTACGCGGAACGTAGGCGGCTTTGGGCGCTGCCCAAGCAGAAGCCTCTTGACGGAGTTCGTCGAATTTGTCTAAAAACTTCGGTTTCGCGTTGGAGTGTTCTGGCCCGATCAGCCTGGCCATCCGGCCGGTCCGGGCACGCCGCCCCTTGACGGGGCAAAAAAACGTCTTACCAGGGTAGCGCAAAGGCGCACCGGCGAGACGCCTACCTATCCAACGCAAGGAGAACCGCATGGCGCGCATTACCGTTGAAGATTGCCTGGAAAAGATCAACAACCGTTTCCTCATCGTCCAGATGGCCATCAAGCGGGTGCATCAGTACCGCGAAGGCTACGATCCGCTGGTGGAGTGCAAGAACAAGGAAGTCGTCACCGCCCTGCGCGAGATCGCCGCGGGCGAGGTGATGCCGGCCGATTCCATCGAGGAAGCCGGCGTGTTTCTTCCTGAAACCAAATAGAACACCATCATGCCCCGGGATTATTACGAAGTGCTGGGCGTCGCCCGCGACGCCGACGACGAGACCATCAAGAAGGCCTACCGACAACAGGCTTTCCAGTTCCACCCCGATCGCAACCCCGACGATCCCGAAGCCGAATCCAAGTTCAAGGAAGCGGCCGAGGCCTACGAAGTGTTGCGCAACCCTGAAAACCGGGCGCGCTACGATCGCTTCGGCCATGAGGGCCTGGGCGGCAACGGGTTCGGCGGTTTCGGCACCACCGACGACGTCTTCAGCGCCTTTTCCGATATTTTCGGGGAGTTTTTCGGATTCAGCGGCCGCGCCTCGCGCGGGCCGCGCCCCCAGGCCGGCAACGACCTGCGTTATGACTTGAACGTCTCCTTCCGCGACGCGGCCAGGGGCACGGAAGTCACGCTCAAGATTCCCAAAAATGTCCAGTGCCACGTCTGCAACGGCTCCGGGGCCGAACCCGGCACCTCGGCCGAAACCTGCCGGCACTGCGGCGGCTCGGGCCAGGTGGTCCAGAGCCAGGGCTTTTTCCGCATCGCCGTCAGCTGTCCGTCCTGCCGGGGCGAGGGCCGGGTCATCGCCACGCCCTGCAAGGAGTGCCGGGGACGGGGCATCACCCGCCAGACCCGCGAGCTCAAGGTCCGGGTGCCGGCCGGCGTGGACGACGGCAGCCGCCTGCGCCTTCGCGGCGAGGGCGATCCGGGCCTGCACGGCGGCCCCCCGGGCGATCTCTACGTCATCCTCCATGTCGAGGCCGACAAGATTTTCGAGCGCCAGGGCCAGGATCTCGTCTACCGACAGGACGTCACCTTCGTCCAGGCCGCTCTTGGCCACAAGATCGAGGTGCCGACCCTGGACGGCGACGAGACCATGGAGATCCCCAAGGGTACCCAGAGCGGCGAGGTGTTTTCCCTGCGCGGCCTGGGCCTGCCCATCCCGGGATCGACCCGCAAGGGCGATCTGCTCGTCCACGTGACCGTGGTCACGCCCCGTGGGCTGACCAAGAAGCAGGAAGAGCTTTTGCGAGAATTCGAGGAGCTCGACGAGCAAAAGCCCATGAAAAAGGTCAAAAGCTTCTTTCGCAAGGCCAAAGAGGCCATGGGGAACTGACATGGGCAAACGCATGCGTTGCGCCGTCATGGCGCTGGCTTTGATTCTGGCTCTGCCCGGCGCGGCCGTGGCCGGCCCCACTGACGACTACCGCCAGGGCATCACGGCCGCCAACAAGGGCGATATGGACACGGCCATCGCCGCCTTCACCCGCATCGTCGATTCCGGCGCGGGCGGCGACGTGAAAAACCTGGCCAGCGCCTACAACCTGCGCGGCATGTGCCAGGAAGCCAAGAGCGATCTGCAAAAGGCCCTGGCCGACTACTCCAAGGCCATTGAGCTCGACGCCAAGATGGCCGAGGCCTTGGGCAACCGGGCCATGCTCTACATGAAGCTCGGCGACGAGGCCAAGGCCAAGGAAGACGCCACGGCCGCCAAGCGCATCGACCGCAAGGTCAAAGTCCCGGAATTCAAGTAGGCCGGCCATGAGCGAAGGCTTCACCCATCTCGACGCCGACGGCGCGGCCCGCATGGTGGACGTCGGCGGCAAGACCAAGACCCGCCGGCTGGCCGTGGCTGCTTGCGAAGTGCATTTGTCTCCGGCCACCATGGCGCTTTTGGCCACAGCCGCCCTGCCCAAGGGCGACGCCCTCAACACCGCCAAGATCGCCGGCATCATGGCCGCCAAGCGCACCGCCGACCTCATCCCGCTATGCCATCCGCTGCCCCTGGCCCATGCCGACGTCCGGTTCGACGTAGATCAGGCCGCCGCCGTGGTGCGTGTGGAGGCCGAAGCCTCCACCGTGGCCGAAACCGGCGTGGAGATGGAGGCCCTGACTGCCGCCATGGTCGCGGCGCTGACCATCTACGACATGTGCAAGGCCGTGCAGAAGGATATCGTCGTGAGCCAGGCCAAGCTCCTTTTCAAGTCCGGCGGCAAGTCCGGGACGTTCGTTTCGCCCGACTGGCCGGCCGGCCGGCCCTATCCGGCGTCCTAGACATTTGCGCCAACCGATTTTAACGCCCGCAGGTGGAGACGCCTGCGGGCGTTTTCATATGGCCCGGCCGGCTATCCCATCTGTCGCGTTCACGAAAAGCATACAGGCTAATTCGCGGACAACAGATGAGAACCAGTTGTTTTTCTAGAAAATACTATCGTATTTTTGGGGACGCGACACTGACGCCCTGGCTGCCCAGGGTTGGGACAGGAAAAAGGCCGCGACGGATGTCGCGGCCTTGAGAGCAAGGTAGCCCATCGAGGGGCTATTTACGCTTGAGGCGCTCGGCCAGGTATTCGGCCACGTGACGTACTTCGAAAGGCGTTTTTTCGGCCTCGAAGCCGCCGCGAATCTGCATGATGCAGCCCGGGCAATCCGTGGCCATGGCGGACGCGCCGGTGGCCTTCAAATTGGCGAGCTTCTTGCCAAGCAGTTCCTTTGAGAGTTCCGGGAACTTCACCGAGAAGGTGCCGCCAAAGCCGCAGCACACGTCTTCCTCGGTGGCCGGCACGTATTCCAGCCCGGCTTCGCCAAGAAGCGCGCGCGGCGCTTCGGTGACGCCCAGGCCCCGGCACAGGTGGCAGGGAGCGTGGTAAGTCACCTTCTTGCTCGGCCCGGTGAAGGACTCGTCGGTGATGCCCAGCACGTCGCGGACAAAGGAGCTGAAGTCGATGACCCGGTGGGCAAACTGGGCGGCCTTGTAGGCCATGGCCGGATCGTCGGCAAAAAGCCGCTTGTAGCCGTGCTTGAGGTAGGAGGCGCAGGAGGCGCACAGGGTCACGATGTAGTCGAAGTCCTGGGCGTCGATGGCGTTCATGTTGTGGGCGGCAAGCTCGCGGCCGGCCTGCTTTTCGCCCATCATCTGCAGCGGCAAGCCGCAGCAGGACTGGCCCATGGGGTACTCCATGGACACGCCCTGTTTGGAGGCGATGACCGCCACGGCCGCTTCCATCTGCTCGGGATAGACGAAGTCCTGCACGCAACCCGAGAACAGCGCGACTTTCAGCTTGGCGTCGGCCACCCGGGGCTTGATGCGCTCCCACTTGTCGCGGAAGGCCTCGTCGGCCACGGCCGGCAGGGCGCGGAAGTCCTGATCCTTGAACAGGAACATGGGCAGATGGCGCAGGTACGGCGTGCCGCCGGTGACCGGCTTTTGCAGCAGCCGGGCGGACTTGAGCATGGTGTGGAAGAGCTTGCGGTTTTTGAGCACCTGTCCCACGGCCGTGGAATAGAGCGGATGGCCTTCCTCGTCCTGGATGCGGGCGTGAACTTCCTTGATCAGCGTCGGCAGATCGATGCCGGCGGCGCATACGGCCTTGCAGGCTCCGCAGTTGAGGCAGTTTTGGACCAGATTTTTGGCCTTCTCCCGGCCGTGGAAGAAGTAGGTGGCGACCAAGCCGATGGCCCCAATGTAGACGTGGCCGTATTTGTGGCCGCCGACCACCCGGTAGATGGGGCAGACGTTGGCGCAAGCGCCGCAGCGGATGCAGCGCAGGACCTGCTTGAATTCCGGGTCCCGGGCCATGGCCAGACGGCCGTTGTCCACGAAGACCACGTGCTTGACCTTGGTCCCGCCCTTGGCCGTCTCGCAGGGCACGGCCCCGGTGATCCAGGTGACGTAGGAGGTGATGGCCTGGCCGGTGGCGTTTTTGGGCAGGCAGCGGATGATGCGCAGGGCGTCGTGCAGCGTGGGCACGAGCTTGTCGATGCCGGCCAGGGCCACATGGACCCGGGGCAGGGTGGTGGTCAGGCGCGCGTTGCCTTCATTGGTGATAAGCCCGATGGAGCCGGTGGCGGCGATGCAGAAGTTGGCTCCGGAGATGCCCATGTCGGCCTGGCAGAATTTTGGGCGCAGCTCCCGGCGGGCCACCTTGACGAGCTTTTGGATGTCCACGTCCTGTTGCTTGTGGGTCACTTCCGAAAAAAGGTCGGCCACCTGATAGCGCGACAGGTGAATGGCAGGCATGACCATGTGGGAAGGCCCTTCATGGCGCAACTGAATGATCCATTCGCCCAGGTCGGTTTCCGTGACCTCGAACCCCTCGGCTTCCAGGAGATGGTTGAGGTGGGTTTCCTCGGCGGTCATGGACTTGGACTTGACGATGGTCTTGACGTCGTTTTCCTTGGCGATGCGGGCGATGATCTCGTTGGCCTCGTGGGCGGTGGCGGCCAGATGGACTTTGGTGCCGGCAGCCTCGGCGTGGCGTTTGAATTCTTCGAAGAGCTCTTCGAGGTGGTCGATGGAGGCGTCCTTGGCCGCGGCGATCTCGGCGATCAGCTCCGGGGCGTCGATGTCGGCGAAGGCGTTGGCCCGGGAGGTGCGGTAGGCCACGGCGAACTTGTCCAGGGCCTGGCGCTGGAAATCGTTTTCCAGGGCTTCGCGCAACTGCTTGCGGTAGTCTTTCAGCGTGGTGGCGTCTTGCATCTACTTGTCCTCCAAAATGAGGATGTGCAGTTCCAGCGGCCCATGCACGCCCAGAGCCAGGACGCGCTCGATGTCGGCGGTGCGGCTGGGACCGGTGACGAAGGCGGTGAAATCGGGCCGGCTCATCCAGTCGACCATGACCGGCTCCAGGGCGTAGGAGTCGGCCACGATGGCCGAGGCCGGCAGCACGGCGATGTGGATCTCGGCGATCATGCTGGCCAGACGCACTTCCTCGTTGGTGGAACGGATGACCACGGTGCCGGTCTCGGCGATGCCGGCGGCGGCCATGGTCAGGCCGATGTCGATGCCGCCGAGGTGGGAGCGCATGCCGGAAGTGATGAGCTTGACGCCCCGCTCGGCGCACTGGGCCGACAGGGCGGCCATGGCCTCTTCGGGCATTTCCGGGGCGCAGATGATTTTTTCCTGCTTGGTTTCGCACAGGGCTTCGGCCGTGCCGGAAAGCGGCGCGTCGCAGCCCGAGGCCAGGATCTGGCAGACTTCCTTACCGACGCAGACGTCGGCGACGTAGGCCATGGCCTCGTCCATGGAGGCGACGGCGCGTACCGTGGCCGAAACCAGGCCGGCTTTCGCCGTGAGTTTTTCGACCAGATTGGGGGTGGTCATGGGAACCTCTCTTTGGGGTCGGAAACAATACGGCCGGCGACGCGCGCGCGAAGCCGGCCGTACCAGACGCTAGCGCTAAGGGTTAAAGGTTAGGGCAGCATCCACTTGAGGGCGTAGGCCTGCAGCAGGGTCAGCACGGCGACGACGCCGAGCATGGCCAGGGAGTGGGGCAGGGTGAAGCGGAAGATGTCGCCTTCCTTGCCCACCATGTTGGAGGCCGCGGTGGCCACCGAGATGGACTGGGGCGAGATCATCTTGCCGGTGACGCCGCCGGAGGAGTTGGCGGCAACCGTCAGGTGCGGATCGACGCCGATCTGCTGGGCGGTGGTCTTCTGCAGCGAACCGAACAGGGCGTTGGAGGAGGTGTCCGAACCGGTCAGGAACACGCCCAGCCAGCCGAGGATCGGCGAGAAGAACGGGAACAGCGCGCCCGTGGCGGTAAAGGCCAGGCCCATGGAGGAGCTCATGCCCGAGTAGTTCATGATGTAGGCCAGGCCCAGGATCATGGCGATGGTGCAGATGGGCCACTTGAGCTGCTTGATGGTGCGGAACAGGCAGGCGATGCCCTTGCCGAAGCCGTAGCCGGGCATGAAGATGATGGAGATCAAGCCGGCGAACAGGATGGCCGTGCCCGGAGTGGACAGGAGGTTGACGTTGAACACGGCCGGGTAGGGCGCGTCCTTGGCCACGATGGGAGCGGTCTTGACCACCAGATTATGCAGGCCCGGCCATTCGAACTTCATCAGGAAGATCTTGTCCAGGATGGCCTTGAAGGAATCGATGCCCCAGAAAAAGACCATGATGGCCAGGATGATGTAGGGCAGCCAAGCGCGGAAGATCTCGCCACCGGAGAACTGGGACTCGACGGAGCGCTGGGCGGCCGGAGCTTCATCCGGGAAGTGCCAGGTCTGCTTGGGCTTCCAAACCTTGAGGAACAGGCCCAGGCCGATGATGGTCACAATGGCGGAAATGATGTCGGGCAGGTAGGGGCCGACGTAGTTGGAGACCAGGAACTGGGAACCGGCGAAGCACACGCCGGCGATGATGACGGCGGGCAGGACTTCCATGGTGCGCTTGAAACCGCACATGGTGACGGACAGCCACAGCGGCACGATGATGGACAGGAAGGGCAGCTGGCGGCCGCAGATGGCGCTGATTTTCATCATGTCGAGGTCGGTGACCTTGGCCGCGACCACGATGGGGATGCCGATGGCGCCGAAGGCGACAGGGGCGGTGTTGGCGATCAGGCAGATGCCGGCGGCGTAGAGCGGGTTGAACCCGAGGCCCACCAGCATGGCGGCGGTGATGGCCACCGGCGTGCCGAAGCCGGCGGTGCCTTCGATAAACGAACCGAAGGCGAAGGCGATGAAGATGGCCTGAAGCCGGCGGTCATCGGTGATCTGGGCCAGGGAGTTCTTGATGATGTTGAATTCCCCGGACTCGACGGTCATGTTGTACACCCAGATGGCGGTGACGACGATCCAGACGATGGGGAAAAGGCCAAAGGCGGCGCCGTAGAGAGTGGCGTCAACAGCCAGGCCCACCGGCATTCCCCAGGCCACGATGGCCAGGATGACGGCGGTGAGCGTGGCGGCGAAGGCCGCTTTGTGGCCGGCCATGCGTTTGACCGCCAGCATGTAGAACAGCATGTACAGGGGAATGCCCGCCACGAGTGCGGAAAGCCCGTAGCTTCCGAGCGGTTGGTACTGTTGGACCCACGACATGTTCTCTCGCTCCTTTGGTTGGAAAGTTGACCAGCCGCTCCCGATCCCGTCGCCGCGAAGGGCCGGGGTGCGAGCCAAACCGCTATTGGACAGGCCCTCCCGAACCCGGACACGAGGGTCCGGGAGGGCCGTGTCGGCTTACAGGCCGAGGTTCTTTTTGAGCATCGCCATGTTGACGGACTGCTGCACGATCTTGGTGCCGTGCTCGATGCGCGAACGGTCGCGCAGCTTTTCCCGGGTGAGCATGAGTTCCATCTTCTTGGCCACGGAGAAGGTGTCGTCGCGCACCACGATGACGGGCACGCCCTTGTCCTCGGCCTTGGCCAGGATCATGTCGTTGGGGTAGAGATTGCCGGTGAGGATCAGCGCCGAGCAGTTGCCTTCCAGGGCCACGAGCTGCAGGTCGGCGCGGTCGCCGCCGCACAGGATGGCCACGTCCTTCTGGCGCTTGAAGAAGGTGACGAAGTTCTCCACCTGCATGGTGCCGATGAGGAAGTTGACCACCAGCTTGTCGCTTTTCGGGGGCGCGGTGACCAGGCGGCCGCCCAGGCCCACGGCCAGGTCGGAGGCGCGCACGGCGAACATGATGGGATCGTGGGGCACGATGCCGAGCACGTCCACGCCGCGGCGCTTGAGGAAGGGCACGATCAGGGTCTCGGCCTCTTCGCGGAAGTGCTCGGGCACGTCGTTTAAGATGACGCCGACGAGGTCGTCGCCCAGGGCTTCCTTGGCGGCGGCCAGATAGTCGTAGTTGTATTCCTGGAGGTAGCGGTCGACCAGGATGACCTTGGAACCCAGGGCCTGGGACACGGACACGCCGTCCACGCCGCAGTACTTGCCGGAGTAGAGGAAGCTGCCCGAGCCGCCGACCAGCATGAGGTCCTTTTCGGCGGACAGCTTCTTGTAGCTGTCCACGATGCCCGGCAGCAGGTTGGCGCAGTCTTCCAGGAAGGCGCGCATCCGGAAGTCGCGGGTGATGACCACCGGGGTCACCAGGGAGGGATTCTCGGACAGGCCTAGGGCCTGCTGCATGAAATAGGCGTCTTCGTCGCCGATCTGGTTGCCGATCTTATGGGGAACCGCGCCGATGGGCTTCATGTAACCCACCCGCTGGCCTTCGCGCTGGAAGTGCTGCCCCAGGGCCAGGGTGACGAGGTTTTTGCCCGAGTATCCCTGGGTAGACCCGATGTAGAGACCGATCATAGGTATGTTCCTCCTGGGTTCGTTTTAGGCGGAAAGGGTGATGCGCACGTCGGCCACCACGGCCTTCTCGGCATTGACCAGCACCGGATTGAATTCGGCTTCGACGATTTCCGGGAAATCCAGGGCCAGCTCGGACATGGTGATGAGAATGTCCTCGATGGCCTGGAAGTTGACGGGCTGTTCGCCGCGCACGCCCTTAAGCAGCATGTAGGACTTGATCTCCCGGATGATGCCCTTGGCGTCGTCGCGGCCCAAGGGGGCCAGGCGGAAGGCGATGTCCTTGAGGATTTCCACGTAGATGCCGCCCAGGCCGAACATCAGAAGCGGCCCGAACTGGTCGTCGCGCTTAAACCCGATGATGATTTCCTTGCAGCCCTTGGGGGCCATCTCCTGGACCAGACAGCCGGCGATGTAGGCTTCGGGCCGCATGCGCTGGGCTCGGGCCGTGATGTCGAAGAAGGCGTTGCGCACGGCTTCGGCGTCGGCCAGGTTCACCTTGACCCCGCCCACGTCGGACTTGTGGGAGATTTGGGGCGAGGCGATCTTGAGGACCACGGGGTAACCGATCTTGTCGGCGGCGGCAACGGCTTCGTCCGAGGAACGGGCCAGTCCGGTGTTGGGCGTGGGTAGGTTGTAGGCGCGCAACACTTCCTGGGCCTGGAATTCCACCACTTCGGTGGCGCCCTTGGACCGGGCCTCGTTGATGACCAGCCGCGCCTTCTGGCGGTTGCGCCGGACTTCGGGGTACTCCTGGGCCGGGGTCTGGCGCCACAGGTAGTAGTTGTACATGGTCTCGATGCTCTTGATCAGCGGCTCGGGGTAGATGGAGCAGGGGATGCCGGCGTCGGTGAGCATCTTCTGGCCCGGGCGGGTGCGCTGGCCGCCCATGTAGTTGACGAAGATGGGCTTTTTGGTGGTCTTGGCCACGTCGATGATGGCCTGGGCCGTCTCCATGATTTCGGCCGAGGCCGTGGGAGTCAGGAGCACCAGGATGGAATGGACCTGAGGATCGTCGATGACCACTTCCAGGGTCTTGCGGTAGCGCTCGGCCGGGGCGTCGCCGATGAGGTCGACGGGGTTGTAGAGCGACGCGTAGGGCGGCAGGAATTCCTTCATGCGTTCGATGGTGGAATTCGACAGCCGGGCCATGTTGAGGCTGGACTTTTCCGTGGCGTCGGCGGCCAGGATGCCGGGGCCGCCGGAGTTGGTGACGATGCACAGGCCCGGCCCCTCGGGCAGGGGCTGGGTGGAGAAGGCCTGGGCCAGGTCGAACAGCGTGGCCATGTCACCCGCCCGGATGACGCCGGTCTTGCGGAAGGCGGCGGTGTAGGCCTGATCCGAACCGGCGATGGCGCCGGTGTGGGAGGAGGCGGCCTTGGCGCCGGCGGTGGTGGTGCCGGACTTGATCATGATGACCGGCTTTTCCCGGGTGACCTTGGCGGCCTGCTCGATGAAGTCCGCGCCGTGCTCGACGTTCTCGATGTACCCGAGAATGACCGAGGTGTTGGGGTCGGTGCGCAGGTACTCCAGCATGTTGCCTTCGTTGATGACGGCTTTGTTGCCCAGGGACACGAACTTGGAGAACCCGACGTTTTCGCCCAGCGCCCAGTCGAGAATGGCGGTGCACAGCGCCCCGGACTGGGAGAAAAACGCGATGGAGCCCTTCTCGGGATAGCCGGCGGCAAAGGAGGCGTTATTATTGTCGTGGGTGCTGATAAGCCCCAGGCAGTTGGGGCCGACCATGGCGATCTCGTGCTCGGTGCACAGCTCGATCAGGCGTTGCTCCAGGGCATAGCCTTCCTTGCCCACTTCCTTGAAGCCCGCGGTGATGATGACGGCCGAACGCACCTTGCGCTTGGCCAGGGCTTCCATGGACGGCACGACGGCGGCCACGGGCACGACGATGACGGCCATGTCCAGGCCTTCGGGCAGGTCCTCGATCTTTTTGGTGACCGGCAGGCCGAGGATCTCGTCGGCCTTGGGGTTCACGGGAATCAGCGTGCCCTTGTACCCGGCCTCCAGCATGTTGGCCACGACCGTGTGGCCGACCTTGCCCGGGGCGGCGGAGGCCCCGATGACGGCTACGGTTTTGGGCGCGAACAGCGCGTGGATGTTGTCTTTCAAACTCATTCGGCTACCTCGCTCGCCAAGTTGGTTGTGTGCCGGATCAGCGGCCGGCCAGGGTCTCCGCGTAGATTTCCACCGGATGCCTGATGGCCAGCGTATCGCCGGCCTGTGACAACATGTCGCCTATCTGGAGCATGCAGGCCGGGCAGCTCGTGGCCGCCACCGTCGCGCCCGTGGCCACGATGTTGTCCCGCTTGCGCTTGCCGATGCGCTTGGACAGGTCGTAATGCTGCAGCGTGAAGCTGCCGCCGGAACCGCAGCAGGAGTCCGCGCCATCCATTTCCTGGAGTTTGTAGCGCGGATTGCAGCCGATAAGCGCCCGGGGTTCGGCGGAGATGCCCAATGATTTTTTCAAGTGGCAGGGATCGTGGTAAGTCACGGTCACCGGCTCGCCGGAAACGGCGACGTCGGCCGGCGTAACGCCCACGTCCTGGATGAGGAAGGCGCTTATGTCCTTGACCTTGGCCGAGAGCTCCTTCACCTGGAAGCGGGTCGTGGCCGGCAGATCCTCGGCCATCAGGGGCCAGATTTTTTTGATGGTGGAGGTGCAGGTGGCGCAGGGCGTCACCAGCACGTCGAAGTCGGCCTCGGCGAAGACCTTCATGTTGAGGGCCACGAGCTTCTCGAAGGTCTCGCGGTCCCCCGAGGACAGGGCCGGGATGCCGCAGCAGGCCTGGGCATGGGGCATGAAGACGCCGACGCCGTGGTGGTCGCAGACCTTGAGGACCGCTTCGCCGATGCGGGGGAACATCTTGTCCACCACGCAGCCGTAGAAAAACGCGATCTTGAGGCCGGAGTGGCCGCGCGGCGTGTCGCGCTGCGTGGCGACGTCATGCAGCGGCTTGTCGGCCAGGGGCGCGAAGTGGCGGCCGCCGATGAGGTCGGAGAAGACCCGGGCGCAGGACGAACCCAGCATGTCGTTGACCGGCTTGGTGAAAAGCCCCTGGAACTTGGAGGCCACGCCGAGCACGGTGTCAAAGAGCTTGGGGTTTTGCAAAAGGCCCCGGAAGATGGCCCGCTTGACCGGCGGCAGGCCGTAGTAGCCGGTCAAAAAGGCCCGGGCCTTGAGGAAGATGTCCAGAGCCTTGACGCCGCTTGGACAGTTGGCCTGGCAGGAGCCGCACAGCAGACAGGCGTCCAGGCGTTCCTTGACTCCGGCCGGGTCCCTGATGACCTCGTCGGCCAGGCATTCGAGCAGGGCGATCTTGCCCCGGGCCACGTGTCCCTCCAGGCCGGTCTCGGCGTAGATGGGGCACACGGCCTGGCACATGCCGCAGCGCATGCAGGCCACGAGCTGGTCGTCGATCTGTTTGAGCAGCCCGACGAGCTGACGCATCTCGCTCATGTTAGGCCCCCGTGATCTTGCCGGGATTGAGGATGTTCTTGGGGTCCATGGCGGCCTTTAAGCGCTTGGCGTACATGATGGAACCCTGGCCCACTTCCTTGACCATGTATTTGGACTTGGCCATGCCGATGCCGTGCTCGCCGGACAGCGTGCCGCCCAGGGACAGGGCCACGTCGAAGATCTCGTCGATGGCCGCTTCCACCCGGGCGAATTCGGCGTGGTCGCGCTTGTCGGTGAGGATGGTCGGATGCAGGTTGCCGTCGCCGGCGTGGCCAAAGGTGCCGATGGTCAGCTTGTACTTCTCGGCGATCTTCTCCAGCGCCCCGACCATGGCCGGGATCTTGGAGCGCGGCACGGTGGCGTCCTCAAGCACCGTGGTCGGGCGCACCCGGGCCAGGGCCGACAGGGCGGCGCGGCGGGCTTCCCAGACCTTGTTGCGCTCGACGGCGTCCTTGGCCACCTGGATGCGGGTGGCGCCGATGCGCTTGCAAATGGCCTCGACCTCGGCGGCTTCGTCCTCGACCTGGGCCGGATGGCCGTCCACTTCGATGAGCAGCAGGGCCTTGGCGTCGGTGGGCAGCCCGGCGTGGGCGAAGTCCTCGACGGTCTTGATGGTGAAGTCGTCCATGTATTCAAGGGTCGCCGGGACGATCTTGGCGGCGATGATGGCGGCCACGGTCTCCGAGGCTTTGCCCAGGTCGTCGAAGATGGCCATCATGGCCTTGCTGGCCTTGGGCGGCGGCACGAGCTTCAGGATGATCTCGTTGAAAACGCCCAAGGTGCCTTCGGAGCCGACCATGAGGCCGTGGAGGTTCATGCCGGTGACGCACTTGACGGTGCGCGATCCGGTTTTGACCAGCTCGCCGTCCACGTCATAAAAGCTCATGCCCATGACGTAGTCCTTGGTGACGCCGTACTTGAGGCCGCGCAGGCCGCCGGCGTTCTCGGCCACGTTGCCGCCCATGGTGGACACGGCCTGGCTGCCCGGATCGGGCGGGTAGAACAGCCCCCGCTTGGCCACCTCGGCAGCGAACTTGGCCGTGACCACGCCGGTCTGGACCACGGCGTACATGTCGGCTTCGTTGATCTCGATAATTTTGTTGAGCGCGCCGGTCAGCACCACCACCCCGCCTTCGGAGGGGATGGTGCCGCCGCTTAAATTCGTTCCCGAGCCGCGCACGGTCAGCGGCAGCCCGAGCTCGTTGCAGGTTTTAACCACCCGTCCCAGAGCCTCGGGCGTCTCCGGACGCACGGCCAGGGCCGGGAGCTGGGGGGGAAGGACCGCCGCGTCGTAGGCGTAATTGTGGCGGTCCACCTCGCTGGCCAGGACGTTGCCCGTGCCGACGATTTCCTCGAACTTCTGGGACAGGTGGTTGCTCATCGTTTTTCTCGCTTGGCTACGTTATTTGCCGGAACGGCCTTCGTCGCACGGTTCGCCGTCGCCGGGGCGGGCGTGTTCGGCGGTGGGAGCGGCGGCGCAAAAGGCCGGGTCATCGCCATGGGCGGCCTCGCCGGCAGCGGCCGGAGCGTCGAAGACCGGCATCTCGGCCAGGTATTGCAGCTGCTTGAAGCGCTCCATGTAGGATTGCTCCATGGAGGTGCGGTACTTCTTGGACAGTTCGGGATGCATCTTCTCCAGGGCGGCGTAGCGAACTTCGCCGGCCAAAAAGCCCTGGAAGTCGCCGGCCGGAGCCTTGGAGTCGATGGTCAGCGGGTTCTTGCCTTCGGCCTTGGCGTCGGGGTTGTAGCGGAACAGCGGCCAATAGCCGGTTTCCACGGCCAGCTTGGCTTCTTCCATGGACTTGCCCATGCCCTTGCGGATGCCCTGGTTGATGCAGGGGGCGTAGGCGATGACGATGGACGGTCCCTTGTGGGCTTCGGCTTCGAGGAAGGCCTTAAGGGTCTGGTTCTTGTCCGCGCCCATGGCCACCGAGGCCACGTAGACGTAGCCGTAGGTCATGGCCATGCGGGCCAGGTCCTTTTTGCCGGTCATCTTGCCGGCCGAGGCGAACTTGGCGATGGCGCCCAGCGGGGTGGCCTTGGAGGCCTGGCCGCCGGTGTTGGAGTACACTTCGGTGTCCATGACCAGGATGTTGATGTCCTCGCCCGAGGCGATGACGTGGTCGAGGCCGCCGAAGCCGATGTCGTAGGCCCAACCGTCGCCGCCAAAGATCCACACGGACTTCTTGGTGAACAGGTCGGCGTCGGCCAGGATGTCGGCCTGGACCGGATCGGCGGCGGAGAGCAGGGATTTCATCTGGTCGCCGGCCAGGCGCGAGGCGGCGGCGTCGTCCTTGCCGGCCAGCCAGGCGGCCATGGCGGCGCGCAGGGCGTCGGGGAGGTTGCCTTCCAGGGCGGCGGCCACCTTGTCGGCAAGCTTGTGGCGACGCTGGACGAGGGCCATGTTGTAGCCGAAGCCGAATTCGGCGGCGTCCTCGAACAGGGAGTTATTCCAGGCCGGGCCGTGGCCGTCGGCGTTGACGGCGTAGGGAGCGGTGGGCGCCGAGCCGCCCCAAATGGAAGAGCAACCCGTGGCGTTGGCCACCATCATGCGCTCGCCGTAGAGCTGGGTGAGGAGCTTGACATAGGGGGTCTCGCCGCAACCGGCGCAAGCGCCCGAGAACTCCAGCAGGGGCTGGTAGAACTGGCTGCCCTTGAGGTTCTCGCGCTTGACCAGGGAACCCTTGTTTTTGAGCTTCATGGCGAAGCTGTGGTTGGGGACCTGCTCGGCGGCTTCGGTCTCCAGGGGCTTCATGACGAGCGCCTTCTGCTTGGCCGGGCAGACGTCGGCGCAGGAGCCGCAGCCCATGCAGTCCATGGGGAAGACCTGCATGCGGTAGGCCAGCCCCTTAAGCTCCTTGCCAGTGGCCGGCAGGGTGTCGAAGGAGGCCGGCGCGCCGGCCATTTCAGCCTCGTCGGCCAGGAAGGGCCGGATGGTGGCGTGGGGGCACACGTAGGAGCACTGGTTGCACTGGATGCAGTTTTCCTTGATCCAGTGGGGGATGTTTATCGCCACGCCGCGCTTTTCGTACTGGGCGGTGGCCGTCGGGAAGGAGCCGTTTTCGGCAAAGGCCGACACCGGCACGTCGTCGCCCTTCTGGGCCAGGATGGGGCGGATGACCTTGTTGAAGTACTCGGGCTCGTCGATGGCGGCGGCCGGGGCGTCGGCGACGCTGGCCCAGGCGGCCGGGACCGTGATCTCGACCAGGCCTTCCATGGCCATGTCCACGGCGTCGATGTTCATCTTGACGATTTTTTCGCCCTTGTTGCCGTAGGTCTTCTTGATGGAGTCCTTGAGCAGGCTGATGGCTTCCTCGATGGGCAGCACGCCGGCCAGCTTGAAAAACGCCGTCTGCATGATCATGTTGATGCGCGCGCCCAGGCCGACTTTCGCGCCGATGGCCACGGCGTCGATGTTGTAGACCTTGATCTTCTTGGCCGCGATGGTGCGCAGCATGTGGGCGGGGAGGTTTTTCTCAAGCTCCTCGGCGGTGTTCCAGGAGGAGTTCAGAACAAAGGTTCCGCCGTCCTTGATGCCTTCCAGGATCTCGTAGGTGTTGACGTAGCTGGGCTTGTGGCAGGCGATGTAGTCGGCCGCGTCGACCAGGTAGGTGGACTGGATGGGCTTTTTGCCGAACCGCAGGTGCGACACGGTGATGCCGCCGGACTTCTTGGAGTCGTAGGCAAAGTAGCCCTGGGCGTAGAGGTCGGTGTTGTCGCCAATAATCTTGATGGCCGACTTGTTGGCGCCAACGGTGCCGTCGGAGCCAAAGCCCCAGAACTTGCACTGCACGGTGCCTTCGGGGACCGTGGGCAGCACGCCGGCCGAGGGCAGGGACAGGCCGGACACGTCGTCGGTGATGCCGACCACGAAGTGGCGCTTGGGCGCGGCGGCGGCCATGTTGTCGTAGATCGCCTGGACCATGCCGGGGCGGAATTCCTTGGACCCCAGGCCATAGCGGCCGGTCATGAGCTTGGGAATGGAGCCGCCGCGCTCGACGTAGGCCGAGCAGATGTCTTCGTAGAGCGGCTCGCCCAGGCTGCCGGGCTCCTTGCAGCGGTCAAGGACGGTGACGACCTTGGCCGAGGCCGGCATGACCTTGAACAGGTAGTCCGGAGCGAAGGGACGGAACAGGCGGACCTTGACCAGACCGACTTTCTCGCCCTTGGCGGTCAGGTAATTGACCACTTCCTCGATGGTCTCGCAGCCCGAGCCCATGGCCACGATGACGCGCTCGGCGTCGGGCGCGCCCACGTAGTCGAAGAGCTTGTAGGGACGGCCGGTGACGGCGGCGACCTTTTCCATCTGGGCGGCCACGATGCCGGGCAGCACCTGATAGTAGGGGTTGGAGCGCTCGCGGCCCTGGAAGAAGATGTCCGGATTCTGGGCCGTGCCGCGCAGGTCCGGATGCTCGGGGTTCATGGCCCGGGCGCGGAAGGCGGCGATTTTATCGTGGGGAACCAGGGCTTTGATGTCCTCGTAGTCGATGACTTCGATTTTTTGGATCTCGTGGGAGGTGCGGAAGCCGTCGAAGAAGTGGACAAAGGGGACGCTCGATTCGATGGCCGAGAGGTGCGACACCAGGGCCAGGTCCATGCATTCCTGGACCGAGGCCGAAGCCAGCATGGCGAAACCGGTGGAGCGGGCGCTCATGACGTCGGAGTGGTCGCCGAAAATCGACAGGGCGTGGGTGGCGATGGCCCGGGCCGACACGTGGAAGACGCCGGGAAGCAGTTCGCCGGCGATCTTGAACATGTTGGGGATCATGAGCAGCAGGCCCTGGGAGGCGGTGAAGGTGGTGGTCAGCGCGCCCGCGGCCAGGGAGCCGTGGACCGCGCCGGCCGCGCCGGCCTCGGACTGCATTTCGCGGATGGTGACGGTCTGGCCGAAGATGTTTTTAAGGCCTTTGGCCGCCCACTCGTCCGCGATCTCGCCCATGGTGGACGAGGGGGTGATGGGGTAAATGGCCGCCGTATCACTTAACGCGTAGGCGACGTGCGTGGTGGCGGTATTGCCGTCCATGCTCTTCATCTTCTTGGCCATGCTGCTGTCTCCTTAAAGGTTGTCGTTCGACCGAATGGGACAAGGCCGGGTCGACCCGGTCGCATTCGCAAGTCGTGTGCCATCACGGCAAAATGCAAGAATTCCGATGAATTGCCGACAAGATGCAACCGCTCCGGGTCCAGGCGGGTCGCCGTATCCGAGAAATCGGAAGCGGCTTCAGGGGCTAATACCCTGAAATGTATGACTTCGTAAAGCGCTGTCAGAAAGGCGGCCAGTCTGGTTTTTCAGACATGATGTTTGTGTCTGGTTTTTCAGACTCGACGCCTCAGGCCGCACCGCGCCGGGACAGGGGAGTTCAACCCCTTACGTGCCACAGACAAGGGTTTTTGGCACGTAAAAAGGGCTGAAAATGACTTTGTTCCAAAAGTCCCAAGGAGGCGAGAAGCTCTATTCAGCCTTGTGTAGTCTGAAAAAGGGGACTCGGCTGCGGCACGGCGAACAATGGCAAGCCGTTACGCTCCGGCGACGGCAGACCGCCGGATGAACCGGACGTCCGGGCACGAGCCGAGCGTTTGGCTGGGGACGGCAAGAAATCGGATGGCGGAATACGGAAAGCCGATTTTGCGGCAAGATTGTGCCCGATTTCCCAAGCTACTCCCCGGCCGCGTCCTGGTCGGGGATGGCCAGGCCGTTCTTTTTCAGCAGGGCATAGAAGTGGGACCGAGAAAGGCCGGAAATCTCCACCATGGCGGCCACGTCGCGGCCGTGCTCGGCCAGCAGGCCCTCCAGGTAGCGGCGCTCCATGGCCTCCTTGTACTCCTTGAGGGTGCGCCGGCCCACGGGTTCCACCGGAAGGCCGAACCCCGAGGCCAGTGACGACACAGGCCTGTTGCAGGATTGCATCCCGCGTTCCAGGGTGGACTTGGTCACCTTGATGCGCACGTCCTGGGGCAGGTGCATGGAGTAGAGGGTTTTCTCCCGGCCCGAGGCCAGAAAAGCCCGCTCCACGACGTTTCGCAGCTCGCGCACGTTGCCCGGCCAGTCGTAGGCTTCCAGGATGGCCATGAATTCGGCGTCGAAGCCCTTTTGGGGCAGGGCGTATTCGGCGGCCAGGGCGTCGGCGGCGGCCAGGGCCAGGGGTTTGATGTCCTCCACCCGGCAGCGCAGGGGGGGCAGGGCCAGTTCGATGGTCTTTAGGCGAAAGTACAGGTCGCGCCGAAACGTCCCGGCCTCGACCATGGCGGCCAGGTCGCGGTTGGTGGCGGCGATGAGGCGAAAATCGCTGCGCAGCTCCTCGATGCCGCCCACCGGCCGGAAGGTCTTTTCGTGGAGCACCCGCAGAAACGTCTTTTGGAGGGACAGCGGCATCTCGCCCACTTCGTCGAGAAAAAGCGTCCCCCCGTCGGCCAGGCGCACCAAGCCCACCCGGTCGGCGTCGGCCCCGGTGAACGCGCCTTTCTTGTGGCCGAAAAGCGTGCTCTCAACCAGGGTTTCGGTGAGCGAAGCGCAGTCCACGGTGACGAAGGGCTTCTTGGCCCGGCCGCTGTTGGCGTGGATAAGGCGGGCGAAAAGCTCCTTGCCGGCCCCGGTCTCGCCGGTGACCAGCACGGCGGCGGAGGCGGCGGCGGCTCGGGCCACCTGGTCCAGGCAGGGCTGCATGCGAGGGCTGGCGGCGATGCAGCCGGAAAGGCTCAAGGAAACCGGCGCGCCGTGGTCGCCCCGGCGCTCCTCGCGGTATTTGAGCGCCCTTTGCAGGGTCAGCATGATCTGCTTGATGGGCGAGGGCTTGACCAGATAGTCCCACACGCCTTCCTGGATGGCCAGTTCCGCGCCGTCGGGATCGCCCATGCCGGTGAGGATGATGACCTCCGGTGCGTCGGGCAGGCGCTTGATGGCGGGCAGGGCGGCCAGGCCGTTGCCGTCGGGCAGGCGCACGTCCAGAAAGACCACGTCGAAGCTCTCGCGGGAAAGCAGCTCCATGCCGGCCTCCAGGGCTCCGGCGGCCTCGCTGGTCAGGCGCAGCTTGCGCGTGAGGCTTATGATGGTGTCGCGGACCTCGGGATCGTCGTCGATGATGCAAACGGATTTCATGCGGCTATCGTCTGGGGTTTGGCGTCGAGCACCTCGCGGATGGCCGCCGAGATGATCGCCTGGTTGTAGGGCTTGAGCACGACCTTTTTGATGTTGCCGGCCAGCTCACGGTCCTCGATGTCGCCCAGGCGGCCCGAGACGAGGATGACGGGCAGGCGAGGGGCGATCTCGGCCACCTGTCTGGCCAGCTCCAGGCCGTTGGCGTCGGGCATGTCGTAATCGGTGATGACCACGTCGAAGGCGTCGGGGGTTTCGGCCAGGGCGGCCAGGGCCGGGGCGGCCCCGGGCTTGGCCGTGACCTCGTGGCCAAGCTGGGCCAGGACGCGGGGGATGGTCAGGAGCTGGTCCTCGTCGTCCTCGACGAAAAGGATGCGGTCGCGCCCCCGGTTGGCGGCCGGACGCGGCACGGCGGCCGGCGCGTCGCCCTCGTCGAGCAGCGGCAGGAAAATGTCGAAGACGGTGTGCTCGCCCGGCGAACTCGTCACCCGCACCCCGCCCCGGTGGCTCTTGACGATGCCGCGCACCACGGCCAGTCCCAGCCCCGTGCCCTCGCCTTTTTGCTTGGTGGAGAAAAACGGGTCGAAGATCTTGTCCACGATGTCGCCGGCGATGCCCGGCCCGGTGTCGGCCACGGTGATGCGGGCGCATCGTCCGGCCCGCGCCCCCACCTGGCCGGCCTGGTCTTCGGAAAGTTCCTCCTCGGCCAGGATCAGGGCCAAGACGCCGCCGGTGGGGCGCATGGCCTGGAAGGCGTTGGTGCACAGGTTCATGACGATCTGGTGGAGCTGGGTGGGGTCGGCCCGACAGGTTACAGGTTTATCCGGAATCTCCACCACGATCTTGATGTTGCGCGGCAGAGAAGCCCGGATCAGCCCGGCCGCCTCGTTTATCACGTCGGCCACGTTGATGGGCGCGAATCCGGCCTGGGACGGACGGGTGAACGACAGGATCTGCTTGACCAGCCGGCTGCCGCGTTCGCCGGCCTTGAGCACCCGGCGCAGGTCGTCTTCCATGGCGTCGTCTTGGGGCATGTCCATGAGCGCCAGTTCGGTGGAATTGATGATGGAAGTGAGAATATTGTTGAAGTCGTGGGCGATGCCGCCGGCCAGGGTGCCGATGGCTTCCATTTTTTGCGACTGGAGCAACTGGCGCTCCAGGCTCACCTTCTGGGTCACGTCCTCGGCCGTGGACAGGACGCCGACCACCGCCCCCTTGTCGTCGTGGAGCGGCACTTTCTTGATTTCGAGCAACACGTCCAGTCCCCGGACGTTGCGGGCGGCCAGCTCCCCGGCGACCGGGCGGTTGAAGCGCATGACGTCGATGTCCGTGGCCCGCACGGCGTCCACGTCCTCGGGGCGCAGCGGCAAGGCGGCGTCGTCGCGGCCCATGAGGTCGCCCAGGCCGTCAAAACCGAAAAAGTCGATGAAGGCCCGGTTGGCCCCCATGTAGCGCAGGGCCTTGTCCTTCCAGGACACGAGCTGGGGAATGTTGTCCAGGACCAGGCGCAGCATTTCCTGGGATTCGCGCAGGGCCCGTTCGGCCTCATGGCGCTTGGTCACGTCCTCCACCACGCCCTCGACAAAGGCCAGGTAGCCTTCCGGGTCGGCCACCAGCCGGATGGTCACGTTGGCCGTGACCTGCCGGGCGTCGGGCCGCACGAACCGGGTCTCGAACTGGGCCGTGGCTTCCTCGTCCACGGCCGAATCCATAAGCGCCGTAAAGCGCTCCCGGCCGCCAAAAAGCACCTCCACCATGTCGCCCCGGCGGCGCAGCAGGGTGTCCAGGTCATCGACGCCGAGCATGGACAGCATGGCCGGGTTGACGTCCACGGCCGCGCCGTCGGGCGTCATGCGGAAGATGCCCAGGGCCGAGTTCTCGAAGATGCCGCGGTATTTCTCCTCGGCCAGGCGCAGGCGCTCGGCGGCGCGCTTGAGTTCCGAGACGTCGTAGAGCACGCCCACAAGTCCGGCTATCTGCCCCTTGGCGCTTTCGTAGACGGCCCGATGCAGGATGACCGAGTGGGGCGTGCCGTCGGCGGCTTCGATGTCGGTTTCGGCCATGCGCACGCCGGGTTCGCGCAGAAGTCCCGCGTCCTCGGCGTCAAGGGCGCGCGACAGCGGCGACTCGGCCACGCCGGCGCAGGCGTCCACGGTTCGGGGATCGTCCCCCGCGCCGCAAAGCGCCCGGAAGGCCGGGTTGCAGCCTCGGTATTGCCCGGTTTCGTCTTTATAATAGATGGGAATGGGGATGGTGTTGACCAGGGTTTCCAGGAACGACACTTGGTCCTTGATTTTTTCCTCCACCGAGCGACGGCGCAGGATGTTTGTCACCAGCAGGACCATGACGTAGCACAGGATGAGCAGGCTGATGATGATAGTCCAGAATACCGCGATGTTGATGTGGTAGAACGGGTAGGGCTCGTTAATCAGGCTAAAGCCGGTGGGCAGCTTGTCCGTGGTGATGCCCAGCCGCAACATCTCGCGGAAGTCGAAAATATAGGCGTCGTTGGTCTTGGAGACGATGGGCAATTCCGAAACAGGCGTGCCGTGCAGGAGTTTGTCGGCCATTTCGGCAGCGATGCGGCCCTCCTCGAAGCCGCTGTGCAGCCGCCCGCCGGCGATGCCGTGGCCGAGCATGAAATGCCAGGCGCTGTAGATGGGCACGTCGGAGTTGGCCCGGATGGCCGAGAGCACTTCGTTGACGGAATAGACGTCCTTCTCGGTGTCCTTGTAAAAGGGGATGAGAAAGATCATGGCGTCGTCGGACAGGTCGCGAACCCGGCCGAGGATGCCGGTCAGGGTCAGGTTGTTTTCGTATTCGAAGGAGAGCCGGCCGGCGAAGTCCGGCTCCACGGCCCGCAACTGGTTGCCGATGGCTACGCCGGTCACCGAGGTGTCGCCGAAGATGACGAGCTTGTCGCGGCCGGGGTGAAAGCGCAGGGCCAGTTCCAGGGTGGTCTTGATGTCCGGGTTTTCAAGGACGCCGGTGAAGTTGGGGTGGCCGTCGAGCCAGGCGGGCTTGAAGTCGTTGACGCCGCAAAAGACCACCGGCGTGCCGGGGAACAGTTCGTCGTGGTATTCCCGCAGGAAATCGAAGGCGTAGTTGTCCGAGGCCAGGATGACCTCGAAGCGGGTGTTGCGATACTTGAGCTTGTAGAAATCGTGGAGCATGGCCCGCAGTACGGGGTCGGCGTACTTTTTCGAGTCCATGTACTCGATTTGCAGGTCCACGTTGAAGTCCGAAGCGGCAAAAGCCTCGCGCAGGCCGGCCAGGATCTCGTCGGACCACTGATAGCCGTTCTGGTAGGAATTGAAAAACAGGACGTTTTTGCGGATCTTTTCAGCCCGGGCGGGGCTGGTCAGGACCAGCAGGAGCAGGGCAAGGCAACAAAGAAGCCTTCGGGTCATGGGGACTCGCGAGGGAAAAAGTGTCGGGCCGCGCGGCCCGGGGAATATCTTTCCCGAAGTTTGTCATGGCCGGCCTGGAAGTCAAGGCCTTGGTCCGGCTCCCCTTGACGGCAACGGCGTGGGCGCGGATTGCGCCCTTTGCCCGGGCCTCCGCTTTGGCTGCCGCGGGAAAGGACGTCGCCACGTGCGTCGCTACGCGGGAGTTGCTTCCAGGGAGCCTAAAAGCTATGCTTTTTGGCCGCGCCGTCCGGCGCGCCTGTTTTGCCAACCCCCTTTCGCTCAGAAGGATCATGCCCCATGGGTTTTTTTTCCAAGCTCAAGAAATTCTGGACGGCGGACAACGCCCCGGATGCCACGGTTCAGCCCGTCGCCGAAGCCCCGGCCGAAGCCTCCGTTCCGGCCGCCGAAGCCGCGCCCGTCGCCGCTGACTCAGTCGAAACCGCCGCCACGCCGGCAGCGCAGCCGGCCCCCGACGTTGCCGTCGAGACGGCGGCATCGCCTCCGGCGGCCGAGCCGGCGGCCCAGGCGGAAGCCGTCTCTTTGGCCGAAGCCACGCCGGTCGCTGCGCCGGAACCGACCTCGCAAACGCCGCAGCCCGAACCGACCAGCGCACGGGAACCCGAACCCGCTGGCGCACCCCAAGCGTTGCGCCCGACGCCGCTTCAGGACCTAGCCGACGTTGAGCCGACGACTGCAGACCAGCCGATCTCCTTGGCCGAAACAGCGCCGCCCGTCCAGCCGGCCGCCACCCCCGAGGCCGGACCTTTGGCCGAGGCCGCTGTAACGCCGCAGACGGCCCCCATGTTTACACCGGCTCCCGAGCCTGTGCCGACTCCGGCTCCCGAGCCCGAGGCGCAGCCCATCGCCGCCGAGCCTGAGCCCGTCGTCCCCACGCCGCAGCCGACTCCCGCGCCGCAGCCGGCAGCCATGGCTGCCGCCCAGGCCGTGCCCGCCGCTGCCGACGAAGCACCGTGGCGCAACGCCCTGGTCCTGGCCCTGCGTCAGGCCGAACCCAAGCTGTCCGTCTGGCTGGATGTGCTGCTGGCCGACGTGGACGTGGCCGGGCCGGTCTTGTGGGAACGCCTGCGGTTCCTGTTCGAGAGCCTGGAAGCGCCGAGCGCCGAAGCCGACGCCTTTGTCGCCAAGTTCGCCGACTGGGTGGCGGTCATGGAGTACGACGAGGTGGAGCTGTTCCGCTCCGAACTCCAATACCGCCTGGCCCTGGCCCTGGACCTCGAAGACGAAGAGGACGAACGCAACCGGCTTTTCCTGAAGCTTTCCGAAGGGCTGGCCAAGACCAAGGAACAGATCGTCAAACGCATCGACGGCCTGCTCGGCCGCCATGCCGTCATCGACGAAGCTTTTTGGGAAGAACTCGAGGAAATCCTCATCATGGCCGACGTGGGCTTCGAGCCGGCGGCAAAACTGCTGGACGCCCTGCGCGACAAGGTCAGAAAGCGCGGCACCACCGATCCGGCCGTGTTCAAGGAGATCCTGCGCGAGGAGCTGGCCGAGATCTTCCGCACCCCCAAGACCATCAAGGCCATCAATCCGCCCGAAGTGGTCATGATGATCGGCGTCAACGGCGTGGGCAAGACCACCACCATCGCCAAGCTGGCCCACCGCGACATGATGCGCGGCAAGAAGGTGCTCATCGCCGCCGGCGACACCTTCCGGGCGGCGGCCATCGAGCAGTTGCACATCTGGGCCAAGCGGGTGGGCGCGGACTTCTACAGCAAGGGCGCCAACGCCGACCCGGCGGCGGTCGCCTTCGAGGCCATGGACAAGGCCCTGGCCGAGGGCTACGACGTGGTCTACCTGGACACGGCCGGCCGGCTGCACACCAAGACCAATCTCATGGAAGAGCTGCGCAAGATCCACCGGGTGGTGGGCAAAAAGCATCCGGGCGCGCCCCACCGCTCGGTGCTGGTGCTCGACGCCACCACCGGCCAAAACGCGCTGTCCCAGGTGAAGCTTTTCGGTGAAGCGGCCGGAGTGGACGAGATCATCCTGACCAAGCTCGACGGCACGGCCAAGGGCGGCGTGGTGGTCGGCATCGCGCTGTCGTTTGCGGTGCCCATCACCTACGTGGGCCTTGGCGAGAAGATGGAAGACCTGCGGCCCTTTGACGGCCAGGACTTCGCCCAGGCGCTTTTAGGGGTGGAGTAAAGCCCACCGCAATAAGCAGTATCGTCCGTCCACTATTCGTCACCGAAACAATGGCGTCCGACTCCGTACGGAGTCGGACGCCATTGTTTTACTGTCTTCTCAAAAAAGCAAAACCGCATTAAATCCTGAAAACAGATTGACATGCTTCGATGGGTATATAAAAACAGGTCGTGTTTTTGAGTTCTGAAAGGCAAGCCGACTTTCTATGTCATATGGATACAGGTCATGCGATCGAAATACATTTTCTTATTGCTCCTCGTGCTGCTGACGCTTCCTGCTCCTGCCTTTTCCGTGGACTGGTTCTTCATCTATACAGCCCGTGAAGATTTCTACTTCATCGACAGAGATTCCATCAAGAAAATTGACGATTCAGCCTATAACTTTAACCTAAAAATAACAAGAACATCACACAAAAAAGTTTACCTTGAAAAACAGGGTGATCCCCTTGCTCTATACGACATTGTCTTTGTCAACAAACTTGACTGCAAAGAATCAACATACACCATCCTCTCCTACAGCGTCTACGAAGACAGCGGTGCTCCAATTTTCAGCGAAAAATTCAACAAGACCTACAAGACAAACACCTATGGCGGTCCCTTGCGAGCTGTCACCAAGGAAATATGCGAAGGGAAAGATTTCGCAGGAAGACCTCCCGCGAATACTGCTGACGACCCTCACGGGAAAAGCTATGGGACTGGTTTTTTCATCAACAACAATGGCAACATATTGACAAACTACCACGTAATTGATCGAGCAAGCAAAATAGAAGCGACATACGAAGGGAAATCCATCCCACTATCCGTCAAAGCCGTTGATCAAAAGAAAGATCTGGCGATCCTTTCCAGCGATGCGCCGCATCCCCACTTCATCAAGTTCCGTGAAGGCAATCCTGTGCGCACTGGGGATGGCGTTATCGCTGCCGGCTACCCCTTGCCAACGCTTCTGACAGATGAACTGCGAATCACGGACGGCACTATCAGCGCCATGTCCGGCCTCAACAACGACCCAGGAAAGCTGCAAATCACCGCCCCTATTCAGCCAGGGAACAGCGGAGGTCCACTACTGGATACATCAGGACATCTTGTCGGGGTCATTGTTTCAAAAATCAGCGACCAAGCCGTTGTCTCAAAAGCAGGCGTCATTCCTCAAAACATCAATTTTGCAATAAATCTCTCAGAAGTGACATCGTTCCTCGACCAAGAGCATGTTGAATACGAAACAACGGAATCAATAGAATCGCAAAGACTCGCAAACATTGCAGATGAACTTAAGAAGACAACTGTCAGAATATCCGTAAACTAGTTGCCACGCAATAAATTAGCGCAAAACACTGCGCACATCAGCATAACACACTAAACAAATCCAACAATAGCATATTCACACATACGCATAGAGAACAAACATGACAACAATCCGTTTACTTTCATGCGTATTGTTCCTGACTCTTTCCTTCACCTCAGCTCCCGCAAGCCAACAGCAAAAGTTGAGCATCAACGGCATCGAACTCGGCGACAGCACAGAGAGTGCGGTCAAAATATTATCCTACTCTAAGAATCCGCCGAAATTCCAAACATTTTACAGCTATAAAACCTACCGAGGCTTTGAATTACCAAAAGCTCTATGCGGCGTCGAGGCGTCAATCGTGGCCCACAGCGAAATTGAAAAATTTGAGCTGGCTACGGAATTGGAAAAGCCACACCGTATAATAGCCATTCGCAGAATGATAACATTCAATTGGCAGGAAGGAATAACGCCAACAATAGACAAGATTACAAAATCACTCACAGACAAGTACGGTACTCCGCAAATACAAAACACAAAAGATGGTGTAATTACTCTTGTATGGCAAAAAAACAATACTCAAAAACTTGACACAGAAACCTCGCTACAAACACTAAGCTCACAAATCATGTCAACACATATTGGGGACTACAAATATAACATCACAGGGAAATACGACCAAGCAGGAACCGTCCTGATCGCATTCATCACGCCGTCCATCGGCATGCCTCACTACCCCGCCGACTCGGTATTCCCCAAGCAACTTGAATACATCCTTTACGACACGAATAAAGTCAAAAAAATCAATGAATCATTCCTCGATAAGCTCAGAGAAGGCTACAATCAAAGAGTTCGCGATCAACAAGACATGGGCGACAAACTTTTCTTTATGCCGTAATTGCTTCCTTTCAGACCAGACAAGGCAGGGCGGTGAATCAGCATACCCTTGATTCACCGCCCGTCGCTTTCAACTCACCCAATCCACCCTTC
The DNA here is from genome assembly GCA_002482565.1 of Solidesulfovibrio magneticus. Taxonomy (GTDB): domain Bacteria; phylum Desulfobacterota; class Desulfovibrionia; order Desulfovibrionales; family Desulfovibrionaceae; genus Solidesulfovibrio; species Solidesulfovibrio magneticus_B. The sequence goes on along the minus strand of DLGG01000003.1, from coordinate 58,821 downwards.
AATTTCCTGGCGCGTGGGCATCTTGCCCGCCGCCTTGACCGCGCCGTCGATGACCAGACCCGGGGTCACGAAGACGCCCAGCATGGCGATTTGTTGGAGATCGGTCACCTTTTCCACGGCGGCGTCGCAGCCCTTGGCCGCGACCACGTCCTTGACCAGCTTTTCCAGCTCGTTGCACTTGGCGCAGCCCGTGCCGAGCACCTGAATCAACATGCCTTGCTCCTTGTCGGCCGCTATTTCTTGCAGCCGCAGTCGATCTTTCCGGCCACGATGTCGGCCACCTCGCCCAGCACGTCATGGGTCCAGCAGTCGTCGGCGCCGGCCGCCTCGCGCATGACCAGGGCCAGGATGTAGGCCAGCTCCTGCAAGCTGGCCCCGGCGTCCAGCGCCCCCTTGAAGTGCTTGAGCACGCAGGGCTTGGACCGGGCCTTGACCGACACCGCGAAGCAGATGAACTGGTAGGTCTTTTCGTCGATGAGCCGCTTTTCGGCGTAAAGCGCGTCCATCTCGTCGAGTTTCGCCGCGAACTCCGGGAACAGTTGGGCCAGGAAACGCATACAAGCCTCCTACAGGATCAGGTTGAAGACATAGCCTACGATGAGGATGCCGCAGCCGACAATGCCGGCGAACGCCAGCAACAAAGGCGGTTTGAGAACCTTGCGCAGGATCACCATCTCCGGCAGCGACAAGGCGATAACGGCCATCATGAACGACAACACCGTGCCCAGGGCCGCGCCCTTGGACAGCAGGGCCTCCACCACCGGCACGATGCCGGCGGCGTTGGAGTACATGGGAATGCCGATCAACACCGAGACCGGCACCGACCACCAGTTGCTCTCGCCCATGATGCCGGCCATGAAGCCCTCGGGCACATAGCCGTGGATGCCGGCTCCGACGCCGATGCCCAAAAGCACCCATTTCCAGGTGCGCCCCAGGATGTCGCGCACGGCCTGGATGGCGTAATCAATGCGGCCGTCCGGGGTCAGGTCCGTCACCGACGCGTCGCCGCCGCCGGCCCGGATGGCCAGCACCCAGTCTTCGACATAGCGCTCCAGATTGAGCCGGCCGAGCACCCAGCCCGCCACCACGGCCACGGTCAGCCCCATGGCCATGTACAGCGCCGCCACCTTCCAACCAAGCAGGCCGTAGAGCAGCACCACCGCGATCTCGTTGACCATGGGCGCGGACACAAGGAAGGAAAAGGTCACGCCCAGCGGCACGCCGGCCGAGACGAAACCGATGAAAAGCGGCACGGCCGAGCAGGAGCAAAAGGGCGTGACGATGCCAAGCAGCGCCGCCATGACGTTGCCGGCGGATTCGCGCCGCCCGGCCAGGATGCGGCGGGTGCGCTCGGGGGTGAAAAACGAGCGGATGATGCCGACGCCAAAGACGACCAGGGTCAGGAGCATGAGCACCTTGGGCGAATCGTAGAGGAAAAACTCGATGGAATCGCCAAGGTGCGACCCGTGCGTCAGGCCGATGACGTCGTAGGTGAGAAATTGTGAGATTCCCAACAGCTTGCCGTAGAGGAAAAACCAGGCGGCCAGGCCGACGGCTCCCAGGATCAGGCGGCGCGGCGACGGCCAGACCCGGGCCGCGGGCGCGCCTTGCCCCGGGTCCGCCCCGGCGCAGGAGCAAGCGGTTTTGGCGGTTGCGTCATGATGTTGCATGGTTGGAACTCCCGGCCGGCGGCGGCCATGATTTGCTATTTGGTCAAAAGGCAAAATAGCAACATTGCCAACGGCCGGCAAGGGGGATTTTGGGGCTCTGGCGTAGGAAAACGAGGCAGGGGAAACGAGGCGACGGCGATGTAGCGAGAGAGCCAACGACACGGCTGCGCCGCGACGTCGAAGGGCATGACCCACGATCCGCCGGGCAGTCGCTGCCCTCGGCTTGTCGGAAGCTATCGCAGCATTGCCTTCATTGCGCCGCACCCCGGCGAGGGAGGAAATAGCGCGGCGGCGATCAAGCAATAGCCTGCCCGGGCCGGGGAAACTCCCCGGCCCGGCATCAGCGTCCGCTTAGATCTTTATCCACTTGCGGCGCAGCGCGTTGTCGAGGATGACGCCGACCACGAAGGCCACGCCCATGTGCCACATGGCGAACCCGGCCACCACGATCATGGTGTAGAATTCGTCACGCTTGTTGCCGATGTCGCGCACGGTGACGGCCAGCTCGGCCCCGGCCAGAAAGAGGATGACGCCGAGGATCGAGGGCGGGAACATCTTGAAGATAACGGCCACGGACTGGCTGAAAAAGAGCGCGATGACGATGACGATGGTCCCCAGGATGACCAGCGAACCGCCGGTGCGCGCGCCGAAACGCACGTGGCCGGCCATGCCGCCCGCGCCATGGCACATGGGCACGCCGCCGAAAAGGGGCGAAATGAGGTTCATGACGCCCTGGCTTATGCACATGGTGCGCTCGGTGACGGGCCGGTCCGGGAACAGTTCGTTGTTCTCGGCGGCGATGGCCACCACGGCGTTGCCGAGCGTCAGCGGTATCTGCGGCAGGGTGAACAGCAGCGTGCCGGTGACGATGTCGCTCCAGTTCATCTGGTGCAAGCCGAATTCCGGCAGCCTGAAGCCTATGCTCACCTGGGTCAGCTCCGACCACAGGGCCGGATTGCCGATGAGCGCGGCCACGACGCCGATCAGCAGCAGCACGAACATGGCCGGGATTTTCGGGTTGGAGAGCAAGATAAAGGTGACGGTCAGCCCGATGCCGGCCAGCACCGGCTCGGCCACCATGCGGTGGATGCCTTCCACCACAAACGACATGCCAAGGCCCAGCATGATGCCGCGCACCACGGGCTTGGTGGCAAGCTTGGCCACGTAGTCGATGGTGCCGGTGAGGCCAATGACGAGCCAGAACAGTCCGGTGGTCAGGCCGGAACCGAAAAGCGCCGCCGGGGTGATGCCGCCGGCCACGGCGGCCGCGCCGATGGCCTTCATGGGCTGGATGGGGATGGGCGTCTTGTAGAACAGTCCGGCCGCGATCTTCCAGGCGCCGAACATGAACAGCAGTCCCAATGGATCGATCCCGAGGATGGTGATATAGGCCACGACAAAGGGAATGAGTGTGCCGATGTCGCCAAACGCGCCGGCCCATTCCATGTGGTCGTAGCGGTTGGGGGTCTTTACGCCGACCGGCTGGCCGGGGGCCGTTTCCAGAACCTCTTGTGCCTGCGCGCCGTCGTTCATGGTGGTGCCGCCTTGCTGCACGGTGTGGAGCCAAGCCCGCCGGGACGATCCGGTTCGGGCCGGTATTTCCTCTTCTGTGACACGGATTTTAGAAAATACGTGTTAGCAAAGCAAGATAAAAATGGCCTCACGCGCCTCGTCAACCACCTGGGCGTTGTCGTAAGTCTTTGAGATAAATGATCTGTTCTTCGATTTGTTGCGCAAAGAAATGTTCGACGCAGGACAGGAAACCCGTGACGCAGCCCAGGCGCAGGGAATAATAAACGCTGGTTCCCCGGCGTTCGTCGGCCACGATGCCGGCTTCCTTGAGGACGCTTAAATGTTTGGAGACCGTGGAGACGTCCGAACCGACCAGTTCGCGCAGTTCGCACACGCAAAGCGCGCCCCGTCCCAGGGCTTCGACCATGAGCAGACGGCTGGGATGTCCCAGGGCTTTGAAGACCTTGGCCCGTTGGGCCACATCGGCAGGCGGTTTGGTCATGGGACTCCTAAAACTCTCGGCTCACGTCATAGGTACGGCTCTGCCGTCAGGATACCGGGGCAGGCGTTGGACAGAAAACCATAAAGCAGGGAAAACGTGGACGGAAGAGCACTCAGAAGGTTGGAAATAACCTGCAATGGCGGAAGCGTATAGGAGTCGAACCTACCTGCGACCTCGCGACCGCACACCGGATTTGAAGTCCGGGCGCCACACCGGTGACGAAACGCTTCCACGTGAGTCATGATCTGTACCACCTTTTAGCGCTGGTTTCAATCCTTGCCCGGGATTGCCCTCGCGTCGCGGCGGCGTCACGACGGTTGTGGTCGGGCCGGGCGTTGTGGCAAAAGAAGGGTTCGCGCCCGCCGGTTTTGTTTCGGGCGCTGGAGCAACCCATGAGCGCAACGATCCCGTCCGAAGTCACTTTGCTTGAACGGCGTCGCATCGAGGCGGCCATGCTGGCCGACGTCTACGCCGTCCTGGTCGAACGTCTGGGCCGCGACGCCGCCCTAGCCGTCATCGAGGACACGGTGGCCCGGGCCGCCAGGGCCGCCGGCCAGGCCTTCGCCGCCCAGGCCCCGGGCGGGCCGAGCCTGGCGCATTTCGCCACGGTTTCGGCCATTTGGCAACGCGGCGGGGCGCTTGAGATTGTCAACGAACAGCGCGACCCCGGCCGCGTGTCCTTCGACGTCGCGCGCTGCCGCTACGCCGAAAGCTACCGGGAAATGGGCCTGCCCGAGGAATTGGCCGTACGCGTGTCGTGTCTGCGCGACGCCGCCTTTGCCGCCGGCTACAGCCCCTGTCTGACCCTGGATCGCCCGGCCACCATCGCCTCGGGCGCGGAAAAATGTCCTTTCACCTTCACCTGGAACGACGCATGAGCATACGCCGCACCACTGTCAAGGCCGCCCTGGAAAGCCCGTCTCCTTGTCCCGAAATCCGCGTCATGGGCTGGGTGCGCACCCGCCGCGACGCCAAGGGCTTTTCCTTTCTCGAATTAAACGACGGCTCCTGCCTGGGCAACCTGCAGGTCATCATCGACGACACGGCCGAGGGCGCGGACCTAGTCAGGTCCCTGGGCGTCGGCGCGTCGGTGGCCGTTACGGGCGAACTGGTCGCCTCGCCGGGCAAGGGCCAGCGCTACGAAGTCCGGGCCGCCTCGGTCTCGCTATTGGGCGCGGCCGATGCGGAAACCTATCCGCTCCAGAAAAAGCGCCATTCCGACGAATTTTTGCGCACCATCGCCCATCTGCGCCCGCGTACCAACAAATACGGCGCGATGCTGCGCATCCGCTCGGCCCTGGCCCACGGCATCCACGACTATTTCGCCAAGGAAGGCTTCGCCCTGGTCCACACTCCGGTCATCACCGGCTCGGACTGCGAAGGCGCCGGCGAGATGTTTCGGGTGACCACCCTGGGGCCCGAGGCCGCCGCGATGCCGGCGGCCGAGCGCCTGAGCCAGGATTTCTTCGGCAAGGAGGCGATGTTGACCGTCTCGGGCCAGCTTTCGGCCGAGCCCTTGGCCCTGGCCCTGGGCCGGGTCTACACCTTCGGCCCGACCTTTCGGGCCGAGCATTCCGACACCTCGCGCCATGCCGCCGAGTTCTGGATGCTCGAACCCGAGATGGCCTTCGCTGATCTCGAAGACAACATGGACCTGGCCGAATCCCTGGTCACCCATCTGGTGCGGCTGGTGCTGGCCGAATGCGCCGAGGATTTCGGGCTGTTCGCCAAGTTCGTGGACCCGACCCTGCCCGCCACCCTGGAAAACCTGCTGGCCCAGCCCTTCGTGCGCCTGCCCTACGCCGAGGCCGTGGACATCCTGACCTCCTGCAAGAAAGCCTTCCAATATCCGGTGGCCTTCGGGGCCGACCTGCAAAGCGAACATGAGCGCTATCTGGCCGAGGAGCACTTCAAGCGCCCGGTCATCGTGTACGACTATCCCAAGGACATCAAAGCCTTCTACATGCGCCAAAACGACGACGGCAAGACCGTCGGGGCCATGGACGTGCTCGTGCCGGGCATCGGCGAGCTGGTCGGCGGCAGCGCCCGCGAGGAGCGCCTGGACCGGCTGGAAGCGCGCATCACGGAACTGGGCCTGCCCCTTGAGGCCTACTGGTGGTATCTCGACACCCGGCGTTTCGGCACGGCGCCCCACGCCGGCTTCGGCCTCGGGTTCGAGCGGCTGGTCATGCTTGTCACCGGCGTCACCAATATCCGCGACGTCATGGCTTTTCCGCGCACCTGGAGGCATCTGGAATTCTAGGGCTGCGCAGTTGCTTGAAGAAGCGGCGAGCCGGTTTTCTTCTTCAAGCGATTGGGGTTTGCATGGTTGCTACGCCTTTTCGAAAGCTTGCGGCAGCCGGCTGACGAGTTGTCGGCCGGCTGCCCTGAGGTGATGCCCGGGAGCAAGACGCAGAAATTTCCCAATGAGAATGACGTCCCGAGCGCGAACTGCGGCGGCCCATCTTTTCGACGAGGGAGGATGGGCCGTTATTTGGGGGCTAGGGATGTTGGCTGCGCTGCGCGAGCTGCTCCACATGCTGGCCCGAGGACCGAACGGGGAGGCGGGTGTAAGCGGCACAGGTAAGGCGGAGAGCATGGCGGGCGTTGTTGGGCTGGCCACGAGGGCAAGACATGCTGGATTGACTGTGTTGCGCTGCTCTGATTTTTTTGCTATGAAAGGTACTTATGATGTCCTGCTATGCAGTTTGCGGCGGAACGAACTGCGGACTGGATAGACCGCAATGATGTCATCGGGAGCGATGAATGGATACGGTCGAGTTTTCCCTTGTCGTGCCCTGCTATAATGAAGAAGATGTTTTGCCGCATTTTCAAGCGGAAGTTGTTCCGGCTCTTGATGCGGCCTTGGGAGCCGACTGGGAGATCGTTTTCGTAGACGATGGCAGCCGGGATCGTTCGCGCCAGCTGATAGTCGGTTTGCACCTGCAAGACCCGCGCATCAAGGGCGTGTTTCTCAGCCGCAATTTTGGCCACCAGGCAGCGGTGGACACTGGTCTGTGTCATGCCAAGGGACGTTTCGTCGGCGTGATGGATTGCGATCTGCAAGACCCTGTCCAGGTCTTGTTGGCCATGTACGCCAAATGCCAATCCGGGGTGGATGTCTGTTACGGCGTGCGGGCTAGACGCGATTCCCCTTGGCTGCTCAAGTTTTTCTACTCATTTTTCTACTTGGTCATGCACAAGGTGGCCACCCACGACTGGCCCAGAGACGCTGGAGACTTCTGCGTCGTCTCGCGCAAGGCCTTGGATGCCGTCCTGGCCTTGCCGGAAAATTCCCGGATGTTTCGCGGGCTGCGTTCCTGGGTCGGCTTTACACAGCTGGGATTGCCCTACGACCGGCCCAAACGCCGATCCGGGAAAAGCAAGTACAATCTGCGCAAGCTCGTCGATCTGGCCCTGCTCGGATTCGTCGGCTTCACCGACTTCCCGCTGCGTTTTATCGGCGTGTTTGGCTTTGGCGTGGGACTTTTTGCCTGCCTGCTCATGTTTTTCGTGGTGCTCAACCGGTTTTTTCCCCAGTTTTCCCTGTTCGGCTATTGGGTCGGCGTCAGTCCCGTGGCCACGACAATTCTGGTTATTTTCTTGTTTTTTATGAGTATTCTTTTCGTTTTCCTGGGCGTCATCGGCGAATACATCCGAGTGCTGCTGCAGGAGGTAAAGGGCCGTCCCTTTGCCGTTGTCGATACGACGGTGGGCGATGTCGCCAGACCGGAAGCGCCGGTCAGAATCAAGCGAAGGGAGTAAACGGCCGCGATGCGAAACATTGTCCATCTGTCCGAGGCTTTGCCCGTCAATATGACGGATTATTGGCATGACATCGCCAGCCTGGAGCATTTCTGGGTGCGTCGTCGCCTGGAAGTCTTTCGCGCCCTGGCCGGCCAAACGGCCCGGGACATGGGGCCGGCAGCCGACATCGGCTGCGGCCGGGGGCTTTTGCAAAGCCAGTTGGAGCAGGAATACGGTCTGGCCGTGGACGGCTTCGATCTCGACGAAAACGCCCTGGCTCACAACGTGAGCACGTCAAGCGGCCTTTACGTCTACAACATCCACGACCGGCTGCCCGAATTGGCCGGGAAGTACAAGACGATTTTCCTTTTTGACGTGCTGGAGCATGTCACGGACGAACTGGGCTTTTTAGCCTCCGCCTTGCACCATTTGCAGCCCGGCGGCCTGCTCTACGTCAACCTGCCGGCCTACCAGCATCTTTTCTCCGCCTACGACACCATGGCCGGGCACTTGCGGCGCTACACCCTGGCCCAGGCCGAGGAGCTGGGGCACAGGGCCGGCCTGCGTCTGGTCGCCTCCACCTATTGGGGCGCGCCGTATTATCCGCTGTTGGTCGTGCGCAAGTTTCTGCTGCGGCTCAAAAAAACGGAAAGCGATATTGTCGCCACGGGGTTTGACGCCAAAAGCGATTGGCTCAACGCCGCCCTTGGCCATATCGGGCGTCTGGAGCCGCTGCCCCAACGTCTATTCGGCACTTCCGTCATGCTGGCTTGGCAAAAAACGCGATAAGGCGTTCCTGGCCGGTTGTCTCGGGGGAGGGCGTCGGCAGGAGCGGCCGGCTTCGCGGCGCAAGGACTGTCGTGTCGTGGCGGCGGTTGATGAAGCGACTTGGCTGCATGTTTTCGCCGAGTGCCCGGACCTCTTCCGCCACTTGAACGTCGTGACGCTCGGCAGTGTGCAGTTCGCGTGTTTTCGGCGCTGGCCCAGTATATTTCCGCGGCGTGGTCGGGGAGCGGCCTAGCCGAACGTGCTGCGTCGAGCCGGGCTAGCTGCTCGGCGTTATAATGCCGGGTCGCAGACCGTTTCCAGGCACTGCTGGGCCATGGGCAGGCGCACATGAAAGGCGCTGCCTTCCCCGAGCCGCGACTCGGCCCAGATGCGGCCGCCGTAGTGGCGCACGATCTGGCGGCAGATGGCCAGGCCCAGGCCCGTGCCCTTGATGGTCGGGCTGACGATGGTGTCGCCGCGCCCCACCTGATGGAACCGGTCGAAAATCGATTCGAGCTGGTCGGCAGGAATGCCCACGCCCTGGTCGCGCACGGTCACGAGCACGGCCTCGGCTTCGGTTCGCACCTCCAAGGCGACCTCCCCCTGTTCGGTGAATTTCACGGCGTTTTGCAGCAGGTTGGCGATGACCTGCACGAGCTGATCGGGATCCATGAACAGCGGCGGAGCCGAGTCCTCGGCGAGAAAACGAAAGCGGATTTCCGGGCGTTGGGCCAGCAGGCCCTCGATGGTCTGCACGGCCTGACGCAGCACGGCCACAGGGTCAATGCATTGGTCGCGCCACTGCATGTTGCCGGATTCGATGCGGTTAAGGTCGAGAACGTCGTTAATCAGGCGCGTGAGGCGTTCGGCCTCGCCGTAGACCACGCCGAGGTTGTGGGCGATGCGCTTGGCCCGGGCGGCCAGAGCCGCCTTGTCGCCGGCCAGCGGGCTGAAATGCTCACTGAATTCCCGGCCGATGAGCTTGGCGAACCCCAGGATCGAAGTCAGGGGCGTGCGCAGCTCATGGGAGACGGTGGAGAGAAAAGCGGATTTGAGCCGGTCGAGTTCGCTTAAGCGGATGTTGGCCTCGGCCAGTTCCATAGCTTGTTCGCGCAGTTCCCGGGTGCGTTCTTCCACTTCGTCTTCCAGGCGCTGCCGATGGGCTCGCAGCTCCGCCTCAACAGCCTTGACCGCGCTTAAATCCGAGTACATCCCCAGCGATCCGACGAAATTGCCGTGTTCGTCCTGCAAAGGACTGGCGGAGATGAGCACCCAAAGCCGCGTGCCGTCACGGCGCATGATGCACTGTTCGAACACGTCGCTGAAGCCTTCCCGGCGACGTTGCTGTTGGCGAGCGGCCCGCTGCCGGCTTTCCGGCGGTAGGAATTCGCTCAGGTTGCGACCCAGAAGTTCCTGGGGCGCATACCCCAGCATGTCGGCCATGCGTTTGTTGACGAAGGTCGTGTCATAATTGGCGTCATAGACCCACACCCCTTCGTGGGCGGTTTCCACGATGCCCCGGAACATGGCCTCGCTTTGGCGCAGCGCCGATTCGCGGCGCTCCCGGTCGGTGACGTCGCGAATGGCCTCGATGGCGCCGTTGACCTGGCCGAACTCGTCATAGAGCGCCACGGCCTTGGCCCAGACATGGCGTGCGCCGCCGGGCATGGCGGTCAGATTGACCTCGGCGATAATTTCGCCAGGGGCCATGTCGGCGACCTGATAGCGCGGATCGGGCGTTGAAACGGCCCCTCGGGCGTAATCCAGGAGAAGCGGGGTGGGTTGGCCGTAAAATGCCGCGCCGTAGGCGAAATCGCCCTTGCCGAGCATGTCGCCGGCGGGGATGCCGGTTAAGCGCTCCAAGGCCTTGTTCCAAAAGGTGACCCGCCCGTCCCGGTCCACGGCAAAGGCGGGGTCGGGCAGAAAATCGATGATTTCCGAGAGGCTGCGGTCCCGGGCCTTGATGCTGGCCTGGGCTTGGCGCAGTTCGTCGATGCGTCTGGCCTGGTCGAAATTGGCCACGGCCAGGGCCGAGAGGTGATTGGCGAAGTGGTGCAGGGCCTGGCAGATTTTTTCAAACCGGGCCAGGGGCATCCGCGGCACTTCGGCCAGGGCGGCCCGGAAGGCCGTTTCGTCGGCTCCGATTTCTCGGGCATAGGCGGCCATGGCCTCAAGGTCGGCTTCTTCGTCCAGGACCTGGCCAACCATCCAGTTGGCGAGGTGACGGTCGCCGACATGGATGGCCGTGCCGCCGTCGAAGAGACCGCCGCTCAGGCACCGTCGGACCGTAGGACCGTCCGGCATCCCTTGTCCAAGGCAGACGTCGGAGCGGATGCAGTTGGAAAGGCCCTTGGGCGTGCCGCGAATGATCGACCCGCACAGGGTGGTAAAATTGCTTGGCCGGGTCAGCGGCCGGCCCTGAGGATCGGTAATCAGCGAGGCCACGCCCGAAGCGGCGGCAAAAGCGTCCTGAATGCGCTGGATTTCCTCCATGTGGAACAAATCCTCGAATCGAAGCCGGGTCGAATCCACGGACAAAACGTCGCCCTGGCGCGGCTGGTCGCAAGCGTCCTGGGTTTCCGGGGCGTCACATACGGAGGGCTGATCCTGGGACATGGCGACTCGCTTCGTTGCTGAACCATAAAAGCCTGACAACAATACCGCATACCATGGGTTTTATACAATGGATAATTTCTTGCGGCAAAGCGCCGCTGCGATCCGGTCGTAAAGGCTTTGACAGGATGTTTCGGGAGGCCTGCAGCGGCCAAGGGAGGCGGGAAACCACGTCGTCCGCCACCGTTTGCCAGGGGGATGGCCATGCCATGATGAATAAAAGGCCCCGGCCGGATCACTTCCGGCCGGGGCCTTCTGGCGTCGCGGGGCAGCGTCGTTAGGCGGCGTGCACCAGACGTTGCATGGCCTTGGCCAGAGCCGGCTCCAGGGGGTTGATGGCGGTCGGCGCGCCGGGCGCTTCCTCGTACATCTTCCAGTAGTCCTCGAAGGCTTGGTCGATGGTGCGCTTTTCGGCGTAGTCCCGACCGGCCCGGCCCATGGCCCGCATGAGTTCGGGATCGGCCAGCAAACCGGCCATGGCCGCGTGGAGCGCATCGGCGTCGCCGGCCGGGACCACCACGCCCGTTTCTCCGGGCACGATGTTTTCCATGGGGCCTCCCTGGTTGGTGACGATGATCGGCAAGCCCGAGGCCTGGGCTTCAAGCACCACGTTGCCGAAGGTGTCGGTGGCGCTGGGGAAGACGAACAGGTCGCAGGCGGCGAAAAGCCCGGCCAGCTCCTCGCCTTCGCGGTAGCCGGTGAAGACCGTGGGCGTGTCGGCAAGCTGGGCGCGCAGCTCGTCGAGGTAGGGGCCGTCGCCGACGATGCACAGCGTGGCCTCGGGATGCTGCCCCACGAGGCGGCGGAAGGCCGCGGCCAGCAGATGCAGGTCTTTTTCCCGCGACACCCGCCCGGCGTAGAGCAGGCGCGGGCCGCTGCCCAGGCCGAAGCGCGCCGCGAGATCCTCGTCGCGCTTGGCCGGATCGAAGCGGACCACGTCCACGCCGCGCGGGAACAGCCGCAGCTTGGCCGGGTCCAGCCCCTTTTCGGCCAGCTCCCGACCGGTTTCCTTGGAAGGTACGTAAACTAAATCCATCTGGTTGTAATACCAGATGATGCACTTCCAGGTGAGGTCTTCCATGGCTTCGTCGCCGGTGAGGATCTGGGCGTATTGGGGAAGCGCCGTGTGGTAGGTGCCGTAGATGGGCAGGCGAAGGGTCTTGGCGATGCACAGGGCGGCCAGGCCGATGGGGCCGGGGGTGGCCGAGTGGATGCGGGTGAAGTTGCCGGCGTAGACGGAGTGGAGCATCTCCAGCAGCGGCGGGTAGTAGAGCTTCTGGTCGGGGTACTCGGCCAGGCTGTAGACGCCGATGGGCGTGAACTGCTGCACGCCCGGCTCGAAGACGCGCGGGCCGTGGTCGCAGGTGTAGATGCTTAAGGATTTTCCGGTTTTGATGGCCAGCTCGGCCTGCTGGCGCAGTGTGCCGGACACGCCGTTTATTTCGTGGAAGGTGTCGGTGAAGTGGGCCACGCGCACGGCGGCGTCCTTGCCGTTTTGTCCGGTGAGCGCCAGCCTGGCCTGGCTGCTGAACTGCCGGTCCTTGGTGAAAATGGAGTAGGCCAGGAAGTAGGGGGCGAGCATGGTGTAGAGCGCCCCGGCCGAACCCAGGGCCCCGAAGATGTCGAAGACATTGGCTCCGCTGACATGATCGAGCAGCGCCCCGGCGAAATGAGCGGCCACCCGGTTGGTGGCCCGGTTGACGAAGGAGAACCAGCCGTTTTCCAGGCTGTCGTTGCCAAGGACGCCGGCCCTGGCGAATTCCATGAGCGCCGGGTCGGAGTGGATAAGCGATTCCGTCTCGGAGCGGATCAGTTCCCGAAGCGGGGTGCTGGCGCTCTTGCGGCGGCGGGTCAGTCCCCGGGCCAGCCGGCTTTTGAGGCGAAAGGCCAACCCCGCGGCCTCCTGTTCGCCGGGTTCCAGGAACCGGTCCACGACCTTGAGGGTCACGTCCTTGTCCAGGAAACGGTCGATGCCGAAGCGGTGTTTATAATACTGGTAGGCGATGCTGTAGAGGTTGCGGGCCATGGTGCGCGGGGTGCTCGACGCGCCCCGGGCGACCGAGGCCCCGTTTTCCAGGCCGTCGAGGAATTCGGCCAGATTTAGCGCGCCCTCCACCTCGGTGTAGGTGGAGGCGATGGTCAGGGCGCTGTGGTCGTCGGAACCGCCGATCAAATTTTTGCGCCAGGGCTGGGCGTAGCCGGGGTCGATGCCGTATTTGTCTGCCAGCCGCCAGATGGTGTCGGCGTCGAGGTTGGGGATGATGTCGCGCAGGCAGTCGTTTTGCCAAGCGTCGCGCGCGCCGTTGATCTCGAAATTGCGAAACAGCAGCAGAAGTTTTTCGAAATTGGCTACGGTCATGCGGTCGTTGACCCCGAACAGCGGGTGGGCCACGGCGTGGTGGATGCCTTCCTGGCGCAGGTAATCGACCAGCTCGTGGATGTTTTCGCGCAGGCGCTGCATCTCCCGGTGCATGGCCTCGGTGATGTCGAAGACCAGCACATGGACCTTGCAGCGGTCGTCGGGGAAATACGAGGTCACTTCCTCGCTGACGAAAGTCCCGGGCAGATGGGCGATGGACAGCGCCCCTTCGATGCGGTTGTGGTCGGAGATGGTCACGAGTCCCATGCCCTTGCGCCGGGCTTCCTCGTAGATGCGCATCGGTTCGGTGAAGCTCTCGGGACAGTTGAGCTTTTGCAGCACCCATTGGGACGGGCGGGTGGAGAATTTGGAGTGTACGTGCAGGTCGATTTTCATGACGGCTCCTTGGGGCACGGGGCAACGCCGGCTCGCGTCGCCGTTTGCGGCTTGTAGCGCCGGCCGCGTGGCGGTCGGATTGCGGTTGGCCGCAGTTTTGTTGACGTCTGCAGGGGTATTGTCACGGAAATGTCGCTTGTCGCGGCCGTCTGCCTGTCCCAAGGTGCATTCATGGAACCACGGCGGGAAACGCCTGGAATAGGCGAAGCCGAACGGCGTGATTTCGTCCGCCAGGGACGTGAGGTGCTGTTGTCTCTGGGACAGCGGGATCTAGCCCGTCGCTATGGTCTGCTCGCCGCCCGGGCCTCCTCGCGGGAGGAGCTGGCGGAATTGCTCCTGTCGATGCTTCAGGCCCGCCACGCCGGATAAGCGGCCCTCTGCTGTCCCGACCCCGACCAGGGAATACCCCAATGGAATGGAACAACGACCATCCGCCCTACGTCAAAGGGGCGTTGCGCTCCCGTCCCGGGCCTTTGGAGGCCGGCTCTGACGACGGCTCGGGCCTGTGCGACGGCCTGGAGACCGCGTGCGGGGAAATGGGCGTGGTGACGGCGGCGATCGCCGATTTCGCCAGCCTCTTGCCGGAGATTGACCTGGAGACCGGCTTCGAGATTTTGCGCCAGTTGGCCGAGGCCGTTCGGGAGGGATTCGCCGGTCATTTTCCGGGCTGTCGGGCGCTACGGTTCCAGGAAACCGGGGTCGCCTCCCAGGCCTGCGTTTTTGCCCAGGGGCCAAGTTGCCGCGATCCGGGCGCGGTTTTGGGGTATTTCGCCGCTTTCCGGGCCGCCCTGGCCGGGCCGCTGTCGCAGCGTTTCAGCCGTTTGGCCGGGCGACCGCTCGTCGTGGAGGTCGGCTATGCCCGCCTGGACGCCGCCGCCGGAGCCGGCCCGCGCCAGTTGTTGCGGGCCTTGTGCCAGGCCCAGTGCCTGGGCAAGCACGGTTTCGACGACGAACGCCGCCGACTGCATCAGGCTTTTGAGCGCCTCCTTGCCGCTCGTGAGTGCGACGTGCGCTACCAGCCACTGGTCGATCTGGCCGGCGGCGGCGTGCTTGGCTGGGCAGCCTCCATCCGGGGCGAATCGGACGGGCCGTTTGCCGGCGTCGGCCACCTCTGGGCCTTTGCCGCCACATGCGGCGAGGAAGCGGCCCTGGACCGGCTCTTCCGGGAGTTGGCCCTGTCCCGCCTGGGGCCTTTGGGCGAACGGCGAAAACTCTTTTTGCCCATCCGCCACGCCAGCCTCGACGACCCGGCCTTTGCTCCTCCCAGGCTTGCCGCCGATCTGGAGCGCCTGGGGCTGTCCCCGGCCGACGTGGTGTTGTGCGTTTCCGAGAAAAACGTCCTGGGCGATCTGTCCTGCCTTTTCGAACGCCTGGAGCCTCACCGGGCCGCCGGGTTTGCGTTGGCCGCCGACGACGTGGGCGGCGGGGCGTCCAACTTGTTGCTCCTCTCCCGGGCCCGGCCCGATTGGATCAAGACTTGTCCGGAGTTGGCCGAGGCCGTGGAAGCCAATCCCTTCAAACGGGTGATGCTCGAAACCCTGGCGCTTTTATCGGAAAAAATCGGCGCGCGTCTGGCCGTGGCCGGCATCGCCTCGGAAATGGCCCTGTCCACGGTGGCCTCCATGGGCGTTCATGCCGCTTTGGGGCCGCATTTCGGCGAGCCGGCCTGTCCCAAGCCGGAGCAGGTGGCCAAGCTGCCGCCCAAGGCGAATTTCGACATCCTGGGCGGCGGCGGTTGGCAGTCCTCGGCTCCCATCGGCAATCTGGCCGAGGTCTGCCTTACCGTGGCCGAGGACACCACCGTGGACGAGGTGCGCGGGCTTTTGGCCGACCGGCCGCCCATGACCAACGTGGTGGTGGCCGCCGCTGGCCGGCCGGTAGGCATCCTCATGAACTACCATTTGGATCGCCGGCTCAGTTCCCGTTACGGCAATTCCCTTTTCGGTCACAAATCCGTCACCCGCATCATGAACGACAAGCCGCTTGTCGCCGAGGCCGCCCAGGCCGTGGAGGCCGTGGCCCGGCAGGCCATGAATCGCGACCCGGCCATGGTCTATGACGACATTGTGGTGGTGGACGAGACCGGACTGCTCGTCGGCACGGTCTCGGTGCAAAAGATGCTCGACTCCCTGGCCCAGGTGCAGGTGGAGCTGGCTAAGGGCCTCAACCCCTTGACCGGACTGCCCGGCAACATGGCCATTGAACTGGAAGTCGGGCGTCGGGCCAAGGTCGGCGGGCCGGCCAGCTGCGTCTACGTCGATCTCGACAACTTCAAGGTCTACAACGACGCCTACGGCTTTTCCAACGGCGACAAGGTGATTCTGCTGACGGCCAGAGTGCTGGCCGAGGCCCTGCGCGGCCGGCCGGACTGTTTTCTCGGCCACGTGGGCGGCGACGATTTCGTGTGCATCACCCCGCGTGAAGAGGCCGAAGGCCTGTGCCAGCGGGCCATTGAGGCCTTTGCGGCAGCCATCGGCGACCATTACAGCCCCGAAGACCGTCGGCGCGGTGCCATCGCCGGCAAGT
The DNA here is from genome assembly GCA_002482565.1 of Solidesulfovibrio magneticus. GTDB lineage: Bacteria > Desulfobacterota > Desulfovibrionia > Desulfovibrionales > Desulfovibrionaceae > Solidesulfovibrio > Solidesulfovibrio magneticus_B. The sequence goes on along the minus strand of DLGG01000003.1, from coordinate 42,728 downwards.
CCCGCGACGGCGCGCCGGGCATGTTTCCGCTCGTGTCGCTGTCCATGGGCATCGTCGATTGCGCCTTCGAGATTCCTTTCAGCGCCGAGGAGTTCAGCCAGCGGGTGGCGGAGGTCAAGAAATTCGCCAAGACCCGGGCCGGCAATTCCTACGTGCGCGACCGCCGCGCTCCGCTTGGCGCGCGGGTTTGAGCCGTTTCAGCACACAGGCGGCGTTTGTCACCGGTTTGCCATAAAGCCATGGCCTGTTCGTCATGGGCGGCGGGCATACCGGACCCGGCCGGGCGCGATGCCGCCCCGGCCGGCACAAACGCCCAAGGACGGCTCGCCCCATGCAACACAGCGTCAAAATGGCCGCGGTGGATCTCGACTTCTACTACGGCCGGTTCAAGGCTCTTGAGAGCATCAATCTGGAAATCCCCGAGCGCCGGGTCACGGCGCTCATTGGCCCGTCCGGCTGCGGCAAATCGACCTTTCTGCGGTGCTTAAACCGCATGAACGACCTCATCGCCGGCACGCGCACCGAAGGCGCGGTGCTGCTCGACGGGGTCAAGGTCAACGTGCCGAGCCTGGACGTGGTGGAGCTGCGGCGCAAGGTGGGCATGGTCTTCCAAAAGCCCAACCCCTTTCCCAAGACGATTTTTGAGAACGTGGCCTATGGCCTTCGCGTCGGCGGTGTAACCGATCGCAATTACATTTCCAGCCAAGTGGAAAAGAGCCTGATCGCGGCCGGGCTTTTCACCGAGGTCAAGGACCGGCTCCATGATTCGGCCCTGGGCCTTTCCGGCGGCCAGCAACAGCGGCTGTGCATCGCCCGGGCCGTGGCCCTGGAGCCGGAAGTGCTGCTCATGGACGAGCCGGCCTCGGCTCTGGACCCCATCGCCACCCAGAAGATCGAGGAGCTCATCGCCGAGCTCAAGCGCAACTACACCATCGCCATCGTCACCCACAGCATGCAGCAGGCGGCCCGGGTCTCGGATCTCACCGCCTTTTTCTACATGGGCAAGCTCGTGGAAGTCGGCCCCACCGAAGCCATCTTCACCCGTCCGGCCAATCAGCAGACCGAAGACTACGTGACCGGCCGTTTCGGCTGATGCCGCAGGCGCGCCATAGGTCGCCCCGCCAGAACCAACGCCAAGCCTTCGGGAGCCATTTCATGGAAAGCAGAGCCCATTTTCACGCCGAACTCGATGCCCTCAAGGGCCGTGTCATCGCCCTGTCCGTGCTGGTCGAAACAGCCCGTCAGGGGGCCGTGGCCGCCTATCGCCAAAACGACCAGACCCTGGCCCGCCAGATCATCGAGGGCGACAAGGCCATCAACCAGCAGGCCTGCGACATCGACGAGGCCTGCCTCAAGCTGTTGGCCCTGGAGCAGCCGGTCGCCCTGGACCTGCGCCGTATCGTCGGCTACGCCCGGGCCGTCATCAACCTCGAACGCCTGGGCGACGAAGCCGTCAACATCGCCGAGGGCGCGCTGGTCGGGGCCGGGCTTCCGGGCGACTGCGACGGCGCGCTCATGGAGCTTTCCGACCATGTGGCCGGCATGTTGGCCCTGGCCTCGCGGTCCTTTGTCGAGGACGACGTGGACGCGGCCATGGACGTCTGCCGCCTGGACGAGCGGGCCAGGGAACTGGCCGTGGCCGCCATGCGCTGCATCACCGAGGCGCTCTCTCGTTGCCAGGCCGCGCCCGAGGACGGGGTGCGGGCCATCCTCGCCTGCCGCAGTTTCGAGCGCATGGCCGGACACGCCGCCAACCTCGGCGAGATCCTGGTCTTTATCGTCAAGGGCGTCATCCTCAGCCAGAAATGCCAGCCCCGCTAGGGTCGGCCTGCCCTTTGGAGCCTTTGCCCATGACGGCCGCCTGCGCCGACGTCATCACTGCCTGCCGCGTTCCCGTGCCCCATGTCGTGGACGTCATGCCGGGCGGAACGCGGCTTCGCGTACAGACCAACAGTTTGGCCCTGGCCGAAGCCCTGGCCCGGCATTTCGCCGCCTTTCCGGGCGACGGCGGCCAGCCCGATCTGGTTGTCCAGGCCGTGGACGGCCCCAGTCCCGACCTTGACCTGGCCTTCGTCCCTCACGAGTCCGAAGGCGGCAAGGAAGAGTACGCCGATCTGCCCGACGGCCGCCTGGTGCGCAAGCGCCGCACCGGGCTGCTGCTCGTCTTCGGTCCGATCGGCAACTGGATTTTCGGCCCCTGCGCCGCCTGGCCCGAGCAAGTGGTCAACGCCGTCAACGCCCGACTGGCCGACCGGGAACTGAACCGGGGCGCGGCGCTGCTCCATGCCGCCGCCGTGGCCCGGGGCGAAGCCGCCCTGGCCCTGGCCGGGCTGGCCGGCGCGGGCAAGACCACCCTGGCCCTGGAGCTGGTGCGGCGCGGCGCGGATTTCGTCACCAACGACCGTCTGTTTGTGACCACCGGCCCAGACGGCCTCGGCTGCTGCGGCGTGGCCCGGCCGCCCCGGGTCAATCCCGGAACGATCCTGGGCAATGACCGGCTGCACGGGCTCCTTGACCCGGCCAAGCGGGCCGCTTATGGCGCCTTGCCGTCGGAGGCGCTGTGGGGGCTGGAATCCAAGCACGACGTACCCATCGACGCCTGTTTCGGGCCGGGTCGGGTGCGCCTTCGGGCCCGGCTTAGCGCCCTGGCCGTGTTATGCTGGGAACACGGCGGCGGCCCGGTGGTCGCGCGCCGGACCACCCTTGTCGATGCGCCCGAACTTGTCCCGGCCATCGCCAAGGATCTGGGCGTGCTGTTTCTGGCCGGGCCGCGACAGGCCGACCGGACCGTCTATCTTGCCGCCCTGGGGAAATTGCCGGTTATGGTCCTCTCCGGCGGCGTGGACTTTTCCCGAGCGGCCGAAATGTGCCAGGACATCCTTTGCCGCGCCGACGGATGTCCCCCATGACGACCTTGCCTGTACCGAGCCTCGACGCTATTGAAGGAACCGACGTGCCAGACGCCAAACATTCCCCTCGGGCGCGCATCGCCCGCACCGTGCGCCTGCCGGACCCGTCCCGGGCGGCGCTTTTTCGCCGCGCCCCGGAGCTGGGGCCGCGCGTGCTGTTTTTCAGCGGCGGCACAGCACTTCGCGACCTCAGCACCACGCTGATTGAATACACCGCCAATTCCATCCACTTGATCACGCCCTTTGATTCCGGCGGTTCCTCGGCCGTGCTGCGCAAGGCCTTTGGCATGCCGGCCGTGGGCGATCTGCGAAACCGCATCATGGCCCTGGCCGACCGCAGCATCACGGGCAATCCGGCCGTGTTCGAGCTTTTTGCCCATCGCCTGCCCAAGGACGTGCCCCAGGACGAACTGGCGGCTAAACTCGTGCGGATCATGAACGGCGAGGACCCGCTTATCCGCCGGGTGCCCGATCCCCTGCGCAAGATCATCCGCACCCATCTACGCTTTTTCAACGAACGCCGACCCAAGGACTTCGACCTGCGCGGGGCCAGCATCGGCAACTGCATCCTGGCCGGCGGCTATTTCAACTACAACCGGATGCTTGATCCGGTCATCTACCTCTTCATGCAGCTCGTGGAAGCCCGGGGCGTGGTGCGGCCCATCGTCAACGCCGACCTGCATCTGGCCTGCCGTCTGGCAGACGGCCGGGTGCTTATTGGCCAGCACAACATGACCGGCAAGGAAGCCGCGCCCATCGACGCGCCCATCGAGTCCTTGTGGCTGACGGCCGGCCTGGACGACCCGACGCCGGCCAGCGTGCGCATCCGCGACAAGACCGACAAGCTCATCCGTCAGGCCGAGGTCATTTGCTTTCCCTACGGCAGCTTCTATTCGAGCCTCATGGCCAATCTGCTCCCCCAGGGAGTCGGTGACGCCGTGGCCGCCGCCGACTGCCCCAAGGTCTATATCCCCAATCTCGGCCACGACCCTGAGCAGCAGGGGCTGACCGTGGCCGACCAGACGCGCCGGCTCCTGGCCACCCTGGAAGCCGGTTGCGCCAAGGCCTGTCGCCGTGAGGACCTGCTGCGCTTCGTTTTCGTGGACAGCCGGGGAGGGCGCTATGATGGCGGCCTGGACATCCCGGCCGTGAAGCGCCTGGGGCTGGAGGTGGTGGATGTGCCGCTCGCCCGGGCCGACGACCCCGGCCAGGCCGACAGCCGCAAGGTGGCCGAACTGCTCGTTTCCCTGGCCTGATTCCAAGGGGGCCCCATGGCGACGCAGCCTCTTCTGAAAGATGTCGCCCCCTTGCCCATGTTTCTTGATTCCAAGGAGTCCGCATCATGATGCAATGTTTCATCGGCGAGGCCGGTAAGCCGCGAATCGTCGACGGCGTGACGCGGAGATGCTGGATTCACATGGTCGATCCGAACGAGGACGAGATCCAGTATATCGTCCGGGAACTCGGCGTGCCGCTGGATTTTCTCACCGATCCCCTGGACGTGGACGAACGGTCGCGCATCGAGCAGGAGGACGGTGTTTTGCTGCTGGTGCTGCGCGTGCCGGTGCGCAACGACGAGACCTCCGGTGGTGTGCCTTTCGCCACCGTGGCCCAGGGCGTCATCGTCGCCGGGGATCATGTGGTGACGGTGTCCAAGGTGGAAAACGAGCTGACGCGCCATTTCGTCGATGGCCTGGCCAAGCAGTGCACCCCGGAGCGGCCCGGCCGGTTCGTCATCCAGCTCTTGCAGCGAAACGCGCTGCAGTTTTTGGCCGACCTGCGGGAGATCAACCGGCTCACCAACCTCATCGAGCAGGAACTGCACAAGTCCTCGCGAAACGAGGAACTCATTGGCCTGGTCAATATCGAAAAAAGCCTTGTCTACTTCATCACTTCGCTGCAATCGAACAATCTCATCATGAAGACGCTGCTTAGGCGAAAGATCATCGCCCTGGACGAGGAAGAACGGGACCTGCTCGAAGACGCGCTCATTGAGAACAAACAGGCCATCAGCATGACCAAGATCTACACCGATATTTTAAGCGGCCTCATGGACGCTTTTGCTTCCATCGTTTCCAACAATTTGAACGTCACCATGAAATTCCTGACCTGCTTCACCATCATTCTCATGATTCCCAACATCCTGGCCGGCCTCTACGGCATGAACGTGAAGCTGCCGCTCCAGGACGAACCCCAAGCCTTTGCCTATATCGTCCTGGCCTCGTTGGCCTTTGCTTTTGCCCTGAGCGTGGTCTTCGTCAAGAAACGCTGGTTCTAAGACGTCGTTTTCTAAACAAAACACGGCCCCGATTCGTCGCCACGAATCGGGGCCGTGTTGTTTCGGGAGGATAGCGGTGATTGAGGTCTTTGTGCAGTCCAAGGACGTGCGTTGCAGGTCGCGAGCGAGTTTTCCATTCTTGGAGAGTCGGAGCGGGGAGGGGCCACGGAACTTGGCCGTTGCCAGGCCGAAGCTGCCGTGCGGCTGGGAAGCATCAGCAATATCCCGGTCTGGCCAAAATGATTTGTCCCTTTCTGGGGCGTATCGGACTGCCGCCCAGGCTCTTTTTTTAAACCCCTTCTTTCATTGCGGGCGGCCGGGGGGAGCATCCCCCCCGCCGGAGGCATTTCTTCCTTCTCGCTACCCCGACATGGCCTGGGTGCGGACGAATTCGCCGAGCGCCTTGTCTTCCTTGGTGATGTGGCTGATGAACCATTCCTTGAGAAAAACCAGGATGTCGGCCAGCATCTGTTCGCTGACCACGCCGAATTCCTTTTCAATCTCGAAAAATATGACGTGATTGGCGAACAGTTCGTGCTGTTGCCGATGGGCGTCGAGTTCGGGGTAGCCGAGATCGAGCATGAGTTCGGTTTCAAGGTCGAAGTGGTCGTGGAGATAAGCGCGCAGGAACCCTAGGGCCTTGGCGGCGTCGGCTTCTTTGGCCTGTCCCTGTCTGGCGGCCAGGTCATTGATGAGGCGGATGATGGCCTGGTGCTGTTCATCGATCTCCGCCATGCCCACGGCCAGGGATTCGTCCCATACGATCATGCGTTTACTCCAAAGTCCGGGGCGATGGGTTGCAGCCGGCCCCAGTCAGCCCACGAGGTGATGCGAATCAGGTTTTGGGCAAACCGCTCTGGTCCTTTCGGCCCTGCGTCGTCGAGGTCGCGAGGGACCGTTGCGGGTGAATGCGCCTACATATTCAGCCATCTATGCACAATGCCATAGCCAGGGAACATGTCAAGACGACGCGAATCGCAGAACGTACATACACCTGACGGCATTTTCATCGAAACGCTTCCCATAAAGCCTTTCGGTGGGTTACTCTCAGCGTGGCATGCCGTTTTGACCTTTTACTTGGAGATGGTCATGGTTCGCTCGTCTAAGCTTTTGCTGCTCGGTCTCCTGTTGCTCTTTTGTCTGCCCGCCTGCCGCACGGCCGGCCCCTCGAACCCGGCAGCCGTCGGGCGCAGCGCCCCATCTCCGACCGTCCAGATCGGCAAATCGCCTCTGGATGGCTCCCGTCAGCTCGTGCTGGTGGTGACGGAGAGCTTTGACGACAATCAAGCCCGCATGCGCCGCTTCGAACGCTCCGGCCCTGGCGCGTGGCGGCCGGTGGGCGACGACGTGGCCGTGACTCTCGGCAAAAATGGCCTGGCCTGGGGCCGTGGCCTTCACGGCCAGACGCCCCTTGGCCCGGGACCGGTCAAGGTGGAGGGCGACGGCCGCTCGCCGGCCGGCGTGTTCGCCTTTGGCACGGCCTTCGCCTATCGCCCGGAAGACTTGTGGCAGCCGGCCAAGATGCCTATGCACCGGGTCACGGACCAGACGGTGTGCGTGGAGAGCATCAATTCCCGCTGGTATAATCGCATCGTGGACGAAAAAAACGTCCCGGTCGTGGATTGGTCCTCGCCCGACCGGATGCTGCGCCCCGACGGCCTGTACCGATACGGCCTCATGGTGGACCACAATGCGCCGGACACCAAGCCCGGAGCCGGTTCGTGCATTTTCTTCCACCTCTGGCGGCGGCCCGGCGCGCCGACGGTCGGCTGCACGGCCATGAACGAAGCGGCCATGCTGGCAGTGCTGGCCTGGCTGGACGCCTCCCAAAAGCCCATTGTCGTGCAACTGCCCCGGATCGAACTGGAACGCCTGGCTCCGGGCTGGGGCGCGCCCGAACTTGTCGCCCTGCGTATTACGCCCAGGGAGTAGCCCGGAAACAAGAAGAAATATGCTCCGGCGGCCGGGGGGATGATCCCCCTGGACTCCTGCAATTGGAAAAATGTTATGAAGGGGGGCGGCGTGGATGAGCTCTCTGGCGGCCGGGAAGGGATGGAGGCCGAGGGTAGTGCTCAGGGGAACACGTTGTTTCGGCGGCCGAGAGGCTAAGGCCCCGACACCAAATGCTGCAACGGGGGTGATGGGATCACCGGCCTGGGAAAAGCGGGTGCAGCCGAGGCGGTGCTTCCGCCTCAGGCCATGGCCCAAGTCAGTACCCCGACCAAGGTCGTCGCTTTGCTGTAAAAATAACGGCGCGCCGTTTGACGGTGCGCCGTTTCATCGTTTTGCGAACCAAAGGAGGGCGCCGGGCTGAGCCCAGGCTCGCGGTTCAGGCGGATTCAGGCTCCTTGCCCTGCTTTTTGAGGGCGTAGTTGAGGAGCTTTCTGGCCTCGACGAATTCCGGCGACAACCGCAGGGCCAGGCGTGACGATTTTTCGGCCTTGTCCCAGCGTTCCCAGTCGATATAGAGCCGGCCCAGGTTGAAATAGAGGTTGGGGTCGGATTTGGCAAACTCCGCCGCGCGCATGAAATAGCGCTCGGCGATGTCGTATTTGCGCAGTTTGCGAAGGACAATGGCGATGCGGTTGTAGTGATGGATCTGGTCGGGCGAGAGCTCGATGGCTTCGTCGAGGTAGGAAAACGCCTCTTCGTACAGTTCGCCGCCGATGAAAAGTTCAGCGATGCGGGCGCGCAGATCGGCGTCGTGGGGATGTTCCCGGGCGAGCTTTTCCAGCAGCGCCTTGGCCTCGTCGATGCGCTTTTCCTCGATCAGGAGCTTGCCTTGGGCCAGGCCCTCGGCAATGCGCTGTTCCTTGTCGGCCATCAAGTCCTTGGCCGCTTCCACGGCCGTGGCTTGGAGTTCGCCAAGGACATTGAAGAGCTGGTCGGCCAGCTCTTTTTCCGCGCCGGGCTTGTAGTCGAGGATGAGAGGATAGATGGTGCGCAGGTTCCTGTCGCCGTTAAGGTGCAGGACCGCGTCGGTGATGAGCTTGGAGAATTCTTCTTTTTCCGAACGGATAAGCGGCGTGCGCATGACCGCCGCGATGGCTTCGTACAAGGCCGAGACGGCCGGCAGGGGTTTGGCCTGCTTGAGGAACGTCCCGACCTTGTTGATCTGGGCCCGAGCTTTGGTCAGTTCGCCTGACATGCTACCCCGGCGCTGTCGCGCCCGTGCTTATTTGCCCGTTTCCTTGCGCACCAGATTACGGAAGCGGCTGAAGAAATACCGGCTGTCATGGGGACCCGGCGCCGCCTCAGGGTGGTACTGAATGGCGATGACGGGCTTTTTCTTGTGGGCAAAGCCCTCAAGGGTGTTGTCGTTCAAATTGACGTGGGTCAACTCTACGTCGGACAGGCTCTCGATGTCCACGCAAAAACCGTGGTTTTGCGAGGATATCTCGATACGGCCGGTCTGGAGATCCTTGACCGGATGGTTAAGCCCGTGGTGGCCGAACTTGAGCTTGAAGGTGCGGCCGCCAAGGGCCAGACCCAGGAGCTGGTGGCCCAGGCAGATGCCGGCCAGGGGGTATTCGTTGACCAGAAGCGACGTGGTGTGGACCAGATCGGTCAGGGCCGCCGGGTCGCCGGGGCCAGGGGAGAGAAACACCGCGTCGGGACCAAGCTTGCGCACCTGCTCGGCCGTGGTGGTGTAGGGCACCACCAGCATGTCAAAGCCCTGGGCGGTTAAAAGCCGCAGGATGTTCCACTTGATGCCCATGTCAAAAACCACCAGCCGGGGGCCGGTTCCGGGCCAGGCGTAGGTTCCGTCCACGATCTTGGCCGGCTCCATGGCCGTGCCGGACCAGGTAAACGGCGCGTCGCAGCAGACCCGGTCGGCTAGGCCCAGGCCTTCCATGGACGGCAGGCCCTTGGCCAGCCCGACCACGCGCTGGGGATCGGACACGTCGGTGGAAATGTAGCCCCGCATGGCCCCGTGCAGGCGCAGGTGGCGGGTCAGGGCCCGGGTGTCGATGCCTTCGATGCCCGTGACGCCCTGGCTGGTCAGGTATTCGGGCAGGGTCATGGTGGAGCGCCAGTTGGAGGGCTCCTTGCAGCATTCCTTGACGATGAAGCCGGCCACGCGGATGTGGGCCGATTCGATATCGTCGGGGTTGATGCCGTAATTGCCGACATGGGGATAGGTCATGCACACCATCTGTCCGGTGTAGGACGGATCGGTGAGGACTTCCTGGTAGCCGGTCATGCCGGTGTTGAAGATGACTTCGCCGCCGGCGCTGCCCTCGCCGGTAAAGGTGTGGCCGTGAAAAAGGGTGCCGTCTTCGAGGGCCAAAATGGCTTTCATGCGTGTCTCCGGACGTGTTCGCTAAGGACCGCAACTTGCGGCCGGCGGCAGGGTATATCGGAAAGGGGCCGGCGTAAAGGGCCGGGCGTCCCCGGGTGCAGCGCTCACTTAAGGCCTCTTGGCCTGCTGCGCAAGGCCAAGTTCGATCAGGCGCGCGATAAGATCGGCAAAGCTCAGGCCCGCCGTCGCCGCCGCGCGCGGCAAAAGGCTCGTCGGCGTCATGCCGGGCAGGGTGTTGACTTCCAGAAGCTTGAGGCCGTCCGGGGCCAGGATGAAATCGGCCCGGCTGTAGCCGCAAAGTCCCAGCGTCCGGTGGGCGGCCAGGCTTAAGCGCGAAAGTTCTTCGGTCACGGCCGGTTCCACCGGGGCCGGGCAGATCTCGTCGGCCGCGTCCGGCTGGTACTTGCTGGCGTAATCAAAAAAATCCCCGGCCTTGGGCCGGATGAGGATGGGGGGCAGGGCCGTCTCGCCAAGGACGGCGCAGGTGAGTTCCGGGCCGGAAAGCCCTTCCTCAATCAGCGCGTCGTCGCCGTGGGCAAAGACTTTTTCCAGGGCGGCCGGCAGCTCCTCGGCCCGGCGCACCAAGGTCATGTGGATGCTTGAGCCGCCGAGGTTGGGCTTGACGAACCAGGGCAGGGGAAAATCCGGGCGTGCCTGCGTGCCGGCGTCGCGGGGTACGAACACCCAACGCGGCGTGGGCAGACCCGCTTCGATGAACAGCTGCTTGGAGGCGGCTTTGTTCAGCGCCAGAAACGACCCGGCCGGTCCGCTGCCCTGATAGGGCAGGCCGGCGGCGTCCAAAAGCGCCTGGGGCAGCCCGTCTTCGCCCGGCGCGCCGTGGAGACTGATAAACACGAAATCGCAGGCCTTGGCCCGGCGCACAAAGCCGGGAAAATCGCGGGAGAGGTCAAAGGGCACGACCTCGTGGCCAAGGGACGTCAGGGCTTTTTCGATCTGGGCCGCGCCGGAGAGGGAAACGACCCGCTCACTCGACCAGCCGCCCGCAACCAAAAGTATTTTCATGGATGTCTACGCCAAGCGTTGCGGCCAGGGCCCGTTCGATGGCCTCGGCCTGTTGGAAGGACTCGCGGATGCGGCCCCGGATGTAGTCGGTGGTTCCGTAGCGCACGAGCAGGTCGTCAAAGCGCGCTTCCAGGGTCACGATCTGGTTGTGCTTGACCCGTTTGTCGCTATAAATGAGGGCCAGCGGCAAGAAATCGGCGGCAAGGTCGATCTCGCGCGGCCAGTGGACATGGCACAGCACCCCCTGGGCCAGGGCCGGATTGCCGGTGATCTCCTGCACCCAGGCCGCCCCGAGCTGGCAGTGGTTGCCGCCGTGGCGGATGGTGTAGGTCTTGGCCAGATCGTGGAGCAGGGCGGCCGCCCGCACCTCGGCCACGTCCAGGGCCAGCCCCGCCGCCCGGGCCAGTTCGGCCAGGGCCGTGGCCAGGCAGGCCACCAGTTCGCTGTGGGCCCGGATGTTGGGCAACATGCCGTAGGCGTCCCACAGCAAGCGGCATTGGGCGTCGGTGGGGACGGCGTCCACCGGCGGCAGCTCGGCCACAAGCGGCAGGGCCGCGGCTTCGGTCGGGGGGGTATCCGCCTCGGGCGCGGCAAAAAGAGGCTTGTTGGTGCTGTCGGACATGGAAATGCAGCCGGAAGCGGGTGAAAAAAACGGTTCGCTCCCGGCCTCGGTTCTGATACCAACCCCGCTTAAAAAAGCAAAGGCCGACGTGGGGCATACGCGCCGGCAGGGAAACATAATGAAGAAATTTCGCATTCGCTACGAGACGAAGCTGCTGTACGGCCTGGAAGGGACGCAGACCGTGGCCGCCTCGGGCAAGGGCCAGGCCATGCTGGCCGTCCAGGCCATGGTGCACCCGGACGAGCGCCTCGACGAACCCTATTTCCACTTCGAGCCCCTGACCATCCGCCAGATCGAGCCCGGCCTCTACGAAGTGGCTTTTCGCACCAAGATCGAAAAGCCCGTGTCCGGCGAAGTGGACGTGGAAGCCGCCGACGCCGACAAGGCCGTGTCCAAGGCCCGGCTGGCCGTGCACCAGGAATTCATTCCGCCCAAATGCTTCAAGGCCGTGGCCGTGGAGGAGATCGGCGGCGTCTAGTCCGCCGGCCTTTTGACAAGCGCCGCGCCCATGCGCATATCTTTCGGACGCGCCGGCCAATCCGCCTGCCGCCAACCGCCAGACCCGGAGGTCCTCATGTGCCTTGCCGTTCCCATGGAAGTAACCGCCATCCATGACAAGATCGCCGACGTGGAAATCGGCGGCGTCACCCGCCAGGTGCGCCTGGAACTCATCGACGCCGCCCCGGCTGTCGGCGACTACGTCATCGTCCACGCCGGCTTCGCCATCCGCCGCCTGGACCGGGAAGACGCCATCGAGACCATCAAGCTCTTTCAGGAAGGACTCAACCTTGAACTCCTTTGAGGCCTTTAAGGACCCGGCCCTGTGCCGGGCGCTTTTGGCGCGGCTCGTTAAGGAAGCCGACACGCCCTACCGGTTCATGGAAGTCTGCGGCACCCACACCGTCTCCATCTTCCAATCCGGACTGCGCAGCCTCCTGCCCCAGACCATCACCCACGTGACCGGCCCGGGCTGCCCGGTCTGCGTCACCCACGAATCGGAAGTGGCCTGTTTTCTGGAGCTGGCCGCCCGTGACGACATTGTGCTGGCCACCTTCGGCGACCTCATGCGCGTGCCCGGCCCCAAGGGCAAAAACCTCAAGACGGCCCAGGCCGACGGCGCGCGGGTCGAGGTGGTCTATTCGCCCGTGGACGCCCTGGCCGTGGCCGCCGCCAATCCCGGGCGCGACACCGTCTTTCTCGGCGTCGGCTTCGAGACCACCGCTCCGGCCGTGGCCGCCACCATCCGGCTGGCCCGGGAGCAAAATCTCAAAAACTTCCGGGTGCTGAGCTTCCATAAGCTGGTGCCGCCGGCCCTGGCCGCCCTGGTCGCCGACCCGGACATCAACATCGACGCGTTTATCCTGCCCGGCCACGTCTCGGCCATCATCGGCGCGGCCCCCTACGGCTTTTTGGCTGAAAAGCACGGGCTGCCGGCCGTGGTCACCGGCTTCGAACCCCTGGACATCCTGTCGGCGCTGCTCGAAATCACGGCCATGCGCGCTTCCGGCCAGCCGGCCGTGGTCAACGCCTACACCCGCGTGGTGGCCAACGAGGGCAATCCCGTGGCCCGGGCGGTCATGGACGAGGTGTTCACCCCGGTCGACGCCCTGTGGCGCGGCCTGGGCGTCTTGCCGGGCAGCGGCCTGGCCATCCGCGAGGAATTCGCCGACTTCGACGCCCTGCGTCTGCCCGGCGTCAGCCTGCCCGACGCGCCGCCTCTGGCCGGCTGCCGCTGCGGCGAAGTGCTCAAGGGCAAGATGGTCCCCAACGAATGCCCGCTCTTCGACAAGGCCTGCACCCCGGCCACGCCCGTGGGGCCGTGCATGGTCTCCACCGAAGGCGGCTGCGCCGCGTATCACAAATATCGGTTGGAATTGTAGAAAGAGAAGAGGGAAGATGAAGATGCCTCCGGCGGCTGGGGGCCTGAGGCCCCCAGACCCCCCATATGGGGGAAGGGGGTGGAGTAGTGGGATCGATCACACACAGGGAAGGGGCATGGACAAGGTTTTGCTTGATTACGGCAGCGGCGGCCGGGCTTCGCACCGGTTCGTGGCCGATCTGTTCTTCAAATATCTCGGCAACGACATCCTGGCCCGCATGGACGACGCGGCCGTGCTGTCGCTGGCCGGCCCGGTGGCCATGAGCACCGACAGCTTCGTGGTGGACCCGATCTTTTTCCCGGGCGGCGACATCGGGTCGCTGGCCGTCCACGGCACGGTCAACGACGTGGCCATGATGGGCGCGAGGCCGCTTTTCCTCACCTGCGGCTTCATCCTCGAAGAAGGCCTGCCCATGGACGATCTGGCCAGGATCGTCGCTTCCATGGGCCAGGCCGCGCGCGAGGCCGGGGTGCGCGTCGTGGCCGGCGACACCAAGGTGGTGCCCCGGGGCGCGGCGGACAAGATATTCATCAACACCACCGGCATCGGCGAAATCCTGGTCGATCCGGCCCCCAGCGGCCACCGGGCGGCCGTGGGCGACGTGGTCATCGTCTCGGGGTCCATGGGCGACCACGGGCTGGCTATCCTCTCCACCCGCGAGGGCCTGTCCTTCGAGGCCCCGGTGGTCAGCGACAGCGCCTCCCTGGCCGGCATCGTGGGCAAACTGCTCGCCGCCGTGCCGGGCGTGCACGTGCTGCGCGATCCCACGCGCGGGGGCCTGGCCACCACCCTCAACGAGATCGCCGGCCAGTCCGACGTCGGCATCGAGCTGACCCAGGCCGACATTCCGATCCATCCGGCCGTGGCCGGCGGCTGCGCCGTGCTTGGGCTTGATCCGCTCTATCTTGCCAACGAAGGCAAATTTTTGTGTATTGTGCCGGAGGTTCAGGCCCGGGCTGCCCTGGCCGCCATCACGGCCGATCCGCTGGGGGCCGGGGCCAAGGTCATCGGCCGGGTGGTGGCCGATCATCCGGGCAAGGTGGCCATGGTCACGCCCCTTGGCGGCAAGCGGTTGCTGGGGATGCTCGAAGGCGAGCAACTGCCGCGCATCTGCTAGAAACGCGTTTCTTACTGCACAAAATAAAATACTTGTTATGAATGCGGCGTGATACGCGGCGCTGACACCATATAACCGACGGGAGCGCGGACATGAGCGTGTGCGATGTGGTGGTGATGGGGGCTATGGGGCGCATGGGCGCGACCTTCGTGCGGCTGATCCAGGCCGATCCGGACACGTTCCGGCTGGTCGGGGCCTTGGAGCGGACGGGCTGCACCGCCGGGCTGGCCAATTTGCACTGCGAGATCGGCGACGATCTGGCCACGGTGCTGGCCAAGTGCCCGGGCGCGGTGGTCATCGACTTCACCTCGCCGGAGAATTCCGTCAAAGTGGCCCGGACCGTGGCCGCCTCGGGCAATCCCTGCGTTATCGGCACCACCGGCCTTTCTGCCGAGCAGACCGCCGAACTGGCCGAAGCGGCCAAGAAAACGGCGCTGTTTTTTGCCCCCAACATGAGCGTGGGCCTCAACGTCCTTCTGGCCGTGCTGCCTGATCTGGTGCGCAAGCTCGGTCCGGCCTACAACATGGAAGTGATGGAAATCCATCACGGCAAAAAGGCCGACGCCCCCAGCGGCACGGCCATCAAGCTCGGCCAGTGCCTGGCCGAGGCCCGGGGCCTGGACTACGATACGGTCAAGCGCCATGCCCGCGACGGCATTATCGGCCCGCGCACCAGCGACGAGATCGGCGTGGCCGCCCTGCGTGGCGGCGACGTGGTGGGCGACCATACGGTCTATTTCTTTGGCCCGGGCGAACGCATCGAAGTGACCCACCGGGTCCACACCCGCGATACCCTGGCCCAGGGCGCGCTGCGGGCCGCCACCTGGATCGTCAAGCAAAAGCCGGGCAAGCTCTACAACATGGCCGACATGCTGGCCTAGAGGCCGGCAGCCCGGCCATTTGAAACGGGCTTCGCCGGTCGCGAAAGTTTTGCGGCGGCGGGTAGTGCGTCGCGGTGTTCGCCATGCCCCGAAACTGGAGACAAAGCCCGCGTTGTGCCTTGGGAGCAACGCGGGCTTTTGTTTGGTCCCGTGAGCCGGCGGACGGAGCGTCGGACGAGCACGCGCCTGGACGCCAGCCCGGCCGGCCTTTAGTCCCCACCGCCCGAAACGAGCACGTCTTCCCGCACACAGTCGGTGATGTCATTGGCGTAGTGGATGTAGACGCCCTCGACCCCGGTCACCGGCGTCCAGAACGAATCCACGAACCGACCGGCCGAACGGACCTGGCTGCGCACGCAGGCGTTGGTCTTCATGGCGACGTGGGCCTGGCAGGCGGCGCAGGGCTTGTCCGGGCCGCACAGGCTGAAGCATTTGATTCCCGGCTGGATGCCGGCGGACGCGGCGGCGGGGTTGACGGCCAAGACCGTGTGGTTGGCCTTGGTCAGCATGGCCGGCGAGGGATGGGCGTCCCACATCATGTGAAAGGCGTCGAGGATTTTCGGGTCCATGTCGGCTTGCGTTTCCTGGGCGTGGAGCATACTGCCTCCTGACGGATTGATGCCGCCGATGTTCTTATCGAACATGGCTGGCGTTACGATAAGAGGCTGATAAGTAAAACTTCAAGATAGAGCCATGTCGGATCAGCCATAACTTTAGCGCAATCGGACACGTATGTTCTGGAGCCTTTCCCTGACCCTTGGCGAATCGTCGCCCGGGCACGCCCACGACGTGGCCGAGCTGTTGCTTTGTCGCGGCGGTTCCGGGCTGGTGGTGCTTGACGGACACGACATCGAATTGGTCGACCGCCGAGCCGTGCTGATCGCTCCCCGGGCGCGCCATCGGTTTGTGATGCGCGACGGCGAGGCGGCGCGGCTGCACGTGGTCTGCGTCACTCCGGCTGACGCGGCCCTGCATTTGTCGCCGGCCCAGGCCGCCGCCTTGCGTCAGTTGGGCGGGCAGGGGGCCAGCGCCGTGGACTACGGCGAGGACGACGGCTGGCTGTGGGCCTTGGGCGAGCGGATACCGGCCAGCCTGGGGCTGGCGGACCAGGGCGAGATGGCCGAATTGTGGGGCATCATCGGGCTTTTTATTGGCCGCCATGCCCGGGCCGGGCAGGGCGGCGAGGTGGGAACGTCAAAATACGGCCCGACCATCCGCGACGTGTGCGCCTGGCTCGACGACCATTTGCGGGAACCGGGGGAATTGGACGACATCGCGTCGCGGTTCGGCCTGTCCCGCAGTCTGCTCACCCGGGAATTCCGCAAACATGTCGGGATGAGCGTCGTTGATTACCTCAACTCCCGGCGCATCCAGAACGCCGGCACGCTTTTGCTGGCCGGCGACGCCAACATCGTCGAGGCGGCCCTGGACAGCGGTTTTTCGAGCATGACGTATTTCTACAAGCAGTTCAAAGCGCTCTACGGCGTGACGCCGGCGGAGTTGCGCAAACAGTTGGCGGGTCTGGCGGCCGGCGGCCTGGCTGACCGGGACTGACGGCCGGGCGTTGTGCGCAAGTTGTTCACGGGAGGTTCGTTTTGTGTTCGTAACGAACATAAGTATTTACTATCTTAAGTGTTTTTTTTTGAAGAAGTAGAGCCAGTTCTCGCCAAACCCCTTTAAACCTTTCTCCATGTGGGGGGCCTGGGGGCCTCAGGCCCCCAGCGGAGAGGTCCAGGAGAGGCAGCGCCTCTCCTGGCCGCCGGAGGCAATTCTAAAAAAACCGGCGCAGCCACAGTTCCAGCATGACCAGGGCGAACAGGCGTTTGCCGTGGTCGGCCTGGCCGGCGGCGTGGGCCGTGAGCAGCGCTTCCACCGCTTCGGGGCGGGCGATTTCCCGGCAGACTTTGCCGCCGATGAGCAGGTCGTGGGCAAAGGCTCGAAGCGGTCCCCGGAACCAGCCGGCCACGGGCAGGCCGAAGCCGCGCTTGGATTGGTTGGCGATGCCGGGCGGCAACAGGTCGGAAAAGGCCCGGCGCAGCAGGTATTTGCCGGTCAGGCCCCGCAGCTTCAGCTTGGTCGGCAGATGGGCGGCGAAGACGGCCAGTTCGCTGTCGAGAAACGGCGAGCGCCCTTCCAGGCCGCTGGC
Source organism: Solidesulfovibrio magneticus (assembly GCA_002482565.1). Taxonomy (GTDB): domain Bacteria; phylum Desulfobacterota; class Desulfovibrionia; order Desulfovibrionales; family Desulfovibrionaceae; genus Solidesulfovibrio; species Solidesulfovibrio magneticus_B. The sequence goes on along the minus strand of DLGG01000003.1, from coordinate 25,569 downwards.
CATGGCCATGCGGTCGGCTTTGACCAGCAGATCGCCGGGCAGGTAGATGTTGGCGTCGGCGAAAAGCGAGGCGTCCAGCGGCGCATCAGCCTTGGAGGCGGCGGCGGTGTAAATGTAGAGGGCCACGGAATCGGCCGGGCCGGCGGCCTTGGCGAATTCCGGGCGCAAAAGGGCCAGCCGGTCGGCCGGAGAGAAATAGGAGCCCCAGCGCACGAGGCTGGCGGCGCGGGGGATGGCCGTGGCCTGGGCCAGGCGTTTGAGGCCGGCGCGCCAGTCGGCTTCCACGGGCACGTCGCCCTTGGCCGGCAGCAGCCCGGCCAGCCAGGGGACCAGCCGGCGGGTGACGCTATGCGGCAGTCGGGCGTAGGCGTCGGCCAGGGGATCGAGCCAGTAGCGCTGGTAGCCGGCGAACATTTCGTCGCCGCCGTCGCCGTTCAGGGCCACGGTGACATGCTCCCGCGTCAGCCGGCACAAATGCCAGGAGGCCAGGGCCGAGGGATCGGCAAAGGGCATGTCCGTGGCCGCCACCACGGCTTCCATGGCCGCACGCGCCTCGTCGAAGCCGACCACGAATTCGGTGTGGCGCGTGGCGAAGCGCTCGGCCACGGCCCGGGCCTTGGGCGTCTCGCTGAAGGCTTCCTCGGCGAAACCGATGGAAAAGGTGCGCACGGGCTGGTCGGTGAGTCCGGCCATGACGGCGGTGACGATGGCCGAGTCCACGCCGCCGGACAGGTGCGCCCCCAGCGGCACGTCGGCGACAAGCCGTAGTCGCACGGCCTCGGTGACGCGGCTGCGCAGCTCGGCGGCCAGGTCGTCCGCGGAGCCGGCGAGCTTGGGCTGGTAGTCCAGGCGGAAAAACCGCTCGATATGGGGTCGCCCCCCCCGCCACAGCAGGGTATGGCCGGCCGGCAGGCTGGCGATCCCCACAAAGCCGCTGGACGGCTCAGGCACGTGCTGGAGGGTGAGATAGTGGGCCACGGCCTCGGGGTCGAGGCGACGGGCCACGGCGGGATGGGCCAGCACGGCCTTGGGTTCCGAGCCGAAAGCCAGGCCGCCGGGCACGGCGGCGTAATAGAGCGGCTTTTTGCCGAAGGGATCGCGGGCCAGGAACAGCTCCCGACGCGGGCCGTCCCAGATGGCCAGGGCGAACATGCCGCGAAGCTTGGCGGCGCAGGCCGGGCCGAGCTCTTCGTACAGGTGGACGATGACTTCGGTGTCGCTGCGGCTGGCGAACACGTGGCCCTTGGCTTCGAGTTCCCGGCGCAGCTCCTGGAAATTGTAGATCTCGCCGTTAAAGACGATGGCAAGCGACCGGTCTTCGTTAAAAAGCGGCTGGTCGCCGGTGACGAGGTCGATGATGGCCAGCCGGCGATGGGCCAGCCCCGCGCCGCCGCCCTGGGCAAAGGCCTCGAGATGGACGCCCTCCCCGTCCGGCCCGCGATGGGCCAGGGTCCCGTTCATGGCCCCCAGCACCTGGCCTAGGGTTTCCGGGCCTCCCTGGTTGGTGAGAAAACCGCAAATGCCGCACATGGTTCCGCTCCCTCCTCAACCTTATCCCCACGCCCTGCCCCTCGTGAAACCGGAATGCGCTGTTCTGCGTTGCTTGAGTTGCCTCCGCAAAGCATTACCAAATCATGTTTTCGAGGCATTCGGCTCGCACAACGCGGCGTAGCGTTCGGCCACCGAGCGCCAGGAATATTCCCGGCACACGCGCTCCCGGCCGGCCGCGCCCATTCGCCGGCGCAAGGCCGCGTCGGCCAGGAAACCGGCCAAGGCCCCGGCCAGGGCGTCCGGGTCGTCGGGCGGCACGAGCAGGCCGGTTTCGCCGTCGGCCACCACTTCCTCATTGCCCGAAATGCGCGTGGCGACCACGGGCAGCCCGGCAGCCATGGCTTCCAGCACGGCGTTGGGCATTCCCTCGTCGCGCGAGGGAAAAACGAACAAATCGGCCCGACGCAGCAGGTCCGGCATCTCCTCGCGGCCGGCCCAGCCGGCGAAACGCAGGCGCGCCAACACCCCCAGACTCGCGGCCTGTTTGGTGAGCGCGTCGCGAAGCGGCCCGTCGCCGACAATGGTCAATTCATAATCAGCCTCGGCCGGAAGCCGGGACAGCGCCGAAAGCAGCACGTCCAGGCCCTTTTGGTGGACCACCCGGCCGACAAAAACGAGCTGGACCGGGCCGCGGTGCTCCCGATGCTCCGCCGGGGTGAAGCGCGCCGTGTCCACGCCGTTGGGGATCATGCGGATGGGCATTTGCCCGGCGCTTTGCCGGGCCAGGGCGGCCAAGCCCTGGCTGTTGGCCACCACATGGGCGGCCCCGCGCCATAAAAAGCGGATAAGCGGACCGGTGACCTTGTGGTAGCCGGCCAGATTGTAGGGCAGAAAACCCGGCACGTCGCCACCGCGTAGCGACACGATGTACGGTACGCCGCAAAGCTGCTTCAAAAACCAAGCGGCCGGGCCGCAAGGGATACCGAAAAAGGCGATGCAGGCGTTGGCCTGAAAATCCCGCTGCAGCAGCGGCAAGGCCACCCCGGCGCTCACCAGAAAGGTCAACATCTCCAAGGGCGAACAATGGTCGGCATGGCGGCGGACGACCGGCAGCCGCACCAGCTCGTAGCCGTCCACGACCTGCCGCCGGGGCAGGCCGCCAAAAGCCGCCGTGACCACCCGGACCCGATGCCCCAAACCGGCCAGCTCCCGGGCCATGTTGGCCGTGGCGTTGCCCGCCCCGCCGCCTATGGGCGGATATTCGTAGTTGAGGAGAAGGAGATGGAAGATGCGAGAGGGAAACCCTTTTTGGAAAAAAGGGTTTCCCTCTCGCGCTCTCCCTTCCCCAAAACTTTCCATAGGGGGTTGGTCGTTCACAGGGAGGGTCATCGGGCTACCCCATATGGGGGGGTCCGGGGGGCCTGCCGCCCCCCGGCGGAGGGGTCCAGGGGAGGCAGCGCCTCCCCTGGCCGCCGGAGGCAGCACAGCGTCGCGGTCACAATGCTCATGACATTCGGGTCGCGGTCGGCGAAATCGGGGTGCAGGCGGTCGGCCACGGCGGCGAAGGCGTCTTCGTCGCGGGCGTAGTCGAGCACCGAGACATCGAAGCCGACCCGGGCCAGGGCGGCGGCGTGGTCGTCGTAGCGCCAGCGCGGCAGATCGCCGGGATCGAGAAAGCGGTTCCAGACTGTCTGGGAAAACAGGAGAAAGTGGAACGGATATTTGAAAAAATGGTCGCGGTAATCGACCCGGTGGAGCATGACGCCGCCCGGGGCCAGGATGCGGCCCAATTCGCCAAAAAGGGCCGGCAGGTCCCGGACATGCTCCAGGACCGAATGGGAGAGGACCACGTCCACGGAAGCGTCGGGAATGTCGGCCAGGGTGCCGGTGCGCGTCACGGTGTGGAACTTCACCTTGGGATGAGCCAGCACTTGCAGTTGCAGGTGCTTGGCGTCCAGGCCCACGTCATGGCGGGCGTAGGGTTCCTGGCAGACCACCGAGGCCGCGCCCATGGCGGCCAGAGCGTAGCCCACGCCGTTGGTCATGCCGCAGCCGATTTCGACGATTCGCTTGCCGGGGATGGCCACGCCCAGCCGGGCCAGATCCTCGGCGTAGGCCCGGGCCACGGCAGCCGGGTCGGTGACGCCCTGGTTCACACGGTAGTACGGCAGGCGCGAACCCCAGGTCGCCAGGCGCTTTTCCGTGAAGAAAAACCGGCGCAAAACGCGCAGGCTCACGTATTCGAGGCTGTCAAAACGCAAGGCGGCCTCCTCCCTGGTCCATGTGGCGCAACACCCAAAGATTCCAAAGAAACAGCCGATGGTCGGCCCGGCCGGCCCGGTGGGCGGCAAGACGCTGCCCGATGGCCTCGGCGGAAAGCGACGCTTCCACGGACGCAGGTTCGCCCATGGGCAGCCGTCCTTCGGCCATCCAGCGGCCGATGGGCACGCCAAAGCCTTGTTTCTTCCGGTAGATGATGTCCCGGCGCAGGATCGGCTCCAGGGCTTTCTTGAGAATGTATTTGGTGGTCCCTCGGCGGAACTTGAGGCCGGCCGGCAGGGCGCGCACGTAGTCCACCAGTTCGATGTCCAGAAAAGGGGCTCGCGCCTCAAGGGAGAACATCATGCCGGCCCGGTCGGTTTTGACCAGGATGTCATCCTGGAGATAAAGGCGTGTATAGAACTCCAGGGTCCGGTCCACGAGGTCGCCGCTGGAACAGGCGTCGTAGATCTCGATGGCCTCGCTGTAGACGTCCTCAACGTCTGCCGGGCCGCCGAAAAGCTCAGCCAGCCCCTCCGGCCCAAGGGGGCCGAGCCAGACCGGATTCCACAGCTTGGGCGGCTGGGCCAGCCCGCCCAGGAACCGGTTGAGCTTAAACGTCAGGGCCATGTAGCCGTGGGCCACGGGCAGACGCGCGGCCAAAAGCGACAGGGCACGGTGGACCGGGCGCGGGACCACGGCGTTGAAAGCCTTGGCGGCGGCCAGGGCGCGGAAGGGGTCGTAGCCGGCAAAAAGCTCGTCGGCCCCATCGCCGCCCAGGGCCACGGTGACATGCTTTCGGGTCTCGCGGCACAAAAGGGCCGTGGGAATCAGCGACACGTCACCCATGGGTTCGTCCAGACGGCCGACGATCTCGGGCATGAGCGAAAGCGCGGCCTCCAGGGTCAGCCGGGCTTCGTGGCGGGCCACGCCAATAGCCGTAGCCGCCTGACGGCTCTTGACCGATTCGTCAAAGGCCGGATCGTCGAAACCGATGGAGAAAGCGCGCACATCCGGGGCATGGCGGGCGGCCAGGGCGGTGATGGCCGAGGAGTCAACGCCGCCGGAGAGAAAAATGCCCAGCGGCACGTCGGCCATGAGTCGGCGGGCCACGGCAGCATCCAGGAGTTCGAGGACGCGCCCGGCCACCTCGGCCTCGGGGGCAGCGGCAAGGGCCGGGTCGGGCTCGACCCGGAAGGTCCACCAGCGCCGGGGCTCCGGGCGCGGATCGGCAGCGTCCAAAAGCAGGTTGCAGCCGCCGGGGAGCTTATGCGTGCCGGCGTACAAGGCGTTTGGCCCGGGGATGAAACCGTAGGCGAAATATTTCTGCAAGCTTCGCCGGGAAATGGACCGATCAGCCAGGGCCGGATGGGCCATGAGGCTGCCGAGTTCCGAGGAAAAGGCGAAAAAGCCCGGCCGGGCGGCATAGAAAAACGGTTTTTTGCCGAACCGGTCCCGGGAGCAGAAAAGCGTTCCCCGATCCTGGTCGTAGAGTACAAAGGCCCACATGCCGTTTAAGCGCTGGGGCAGCCCTTCCCCCCACTCCCGCCAGCCGTGCAGCAGAATTTCGGTGTCGCTGTGGTCGGAGACGAAGCGGTGGCCCCGGGCGGCCAGCTCGCGGCGCAGTTCCAGGTGATTATAAATCTCGCCGTTGTAGGTGACGACCAGCCGCCCATCGGCGGTGGCCATGGGCTGGGCCCCGCCTTCGAGGTCAATGATGGCCAGCCGGCGGTGGGCCAGATGGATGGCCCGGGCTTCGTCGACAAAACGTCCTTCGCCGTCCGGGCCGCGCCGGGCCAGGGCAGCGTTCATGGCGATCAGGGCCGACGCGCCGCCCGGGCCGACAAATCCGCAGATGCCGCACACGCTCGCGCCTAGTCCTTGCAGTTTCTGGTGCAGTCCACGATGTAGGTCGGCTTGTCCTGGGACTCGTGGTAGGTGCGCATGAGGATCTCGGCGATAAGCCCCATGAAGACGGCGATAATGCCGATGAGCATGAACATGACCACGGCCAGGGGCAGCGGCGTTTCAATGAAACTCTTGTTCAAAAAAATCTTGCAGTAGAGCATGAACACGAAAAAAAGCATGGAGAGGGCAATACTGCCAAGTCCGAAGCCGCCGAAGAGATACATGGGCTTTTGGGCGTACTTGTCCAGGAACTTCACGGTCATGAGATCGAGGATGACCTTGAGCGTGCGTTCGATGCCGTACTTGGACGCGCCGTGGATGCGGGGATGGTGGGTGACGCTCACTTCCGTCACCCGCGCCCCCTGCCAGGCGGCGTGGATGGGAATGAAGCGGTGCATCTCGCCATAGAGCTTGACGCCCTTGATGATGTCGCGCCGGTAGGCCTTGAGCGAACAGCCGTAGTCGTGGAGATGCACCCCGGAAATAAACGAAATGAGCGCGTTGGCCATGCGGCTTGGCAGGTTGCGCTTGATGGGATTGTCCTTGCGGTCCTTGCGCCAGCCCGAGACGACGTCAAAGCCTTCGTCGAGCTTGGCCAGAAGCTTGGGGATGTCGGCCGGATCGTTTTGCAGATCGCCGTCCATGGGAATGAGGATGTCGCCCCGGGCAGCGTCGATGCCGGCCATCATGGCCGGAGTCTGGCCGAAGTTGCGGCGCAGATGCACCACTCGCACGCGTTCGTCCCGGGCGGCCACGGCGTCGATCCGGGCGCGCGTGTCGTCGGTGGAGCCGTCGTTGACCAGAATGACTTCGTAGGGGTGGCCCAGGGAACCAAGGACGGCGTCGAGCTTGGCGTAGAGCGGCTCGATGTTGTCCTCTTCATTGTAGAGCGGGATGATGATGGAAAGCATGTCCGGCATGGGGTCCGCCGTTTGTCGTTACAGGCTTATTCGGACGAGGTTTCGCCCCGGGGCGCGTCGGGCTGACGACGCAGATCGATCAGCCGTACGCCGGGCTCGGGGCTGGTATAGGGAAATTCGGCCCCGTCGAGAAGGGCGAATTTGCCGGGGGAGGCGGCCAGCTCCCGGATGCGCTCGTCAAATGGCGCGAAAAGTGGTCCTTTTTCCATGGCCTTGGGCGCGTAGTCCCCTTCGCGAACGACCATGTGCGTGACGCCGTAGACCCGGGCGAACTCGCGCACGGTTTCCGGGTCCTTGGCGTAGTAGGCTTCCAGCTGATGGCCCAGGCGCGGGGTCATGAGTTTCCAGGCCCCCACGCTCCAGGGGTGGGCCAGCTCGAAACTGGCCACGACGTTGCGCCGGCCAAAGGTCAGGACATTGTCCAGGTCCTTGGGGTTGCCGGCCACAAGCGCGTCCTTGGGCAAGGCGGCCACGGCGCTAAACAGCGGCGCGTCGGCCCGGTAGTCGTACAGGCCCACGCCGGAGAGGCGCCAGCAGCCGAAACAGACGGCCAAGGCCAGGAGCGCCGGCCCGCCAAGACGTCGCGCCAAAAGCCCGCCGAAAAACCAGCGCAGGCAAAGCGCCAAGCCCAGGGCATAGAGCAAATTGATGGAGTAGGAGACGTAGCGGTCAGGCACGAAGAGCACCAAGGCGATGGCCCGGGCCAGGGCGTAAAGCCCCAGCGAGCCGGCCAGCAGCATGGCTGCAGGGCGATAAAGCGGCAGATAGTCGCGCCAGGGGGCTCGACGCGCCCCGATCCAGAGCATGGGCGCCAGCACGGCCAAGGTGGCGATGCCCGGGATAAGGCCCCACTCCAGAAACAGCCCGATGCTTTCAAAGGGCCAGTAAACCAGATCAAGCAAGGGGTTTGGCAGCGGGAAAAGATCCAGCCGGCCGGCCGGGCCGAATACCGGGTCCGCGGCCAGCGCGGCCCGGCCGACCAGCGGTCCGTAGCCCTTGGCGGCCAGGGCCTGGTTCATGCCGAGAATGGCGGCGGCGGCGGCGGCCAAGACCAGACCATGGACGGGTCGGGCCGGAAACGGCGCGGCCGGGCGGTCCGTGAGCCGGGCCATGATTGCGTCCAGGCAGGCGCAACCGGCGCACAGCATGGCGATGTAGGGGATGGCGGCAGCCTGCAGGAGCAGGACCCAGGCCATGCCCCGGCCCGAGCGACGCAGCCAGGCCCAGAAAAAAAGGGCTAAAAGCGGCCCGGCAAAGGCCCGGGACAGGCCGCCGGAGATGTTTTTGAGAAAATACGGCATCCCCCAGGCCATGGCGGCGCAACACCAGCCCAGGACCGGCCCTTCCAGGGTCGCGCCGATGCCGAAAAGGCTTGCGGCCAGAAGGATGAAGAGCCCGCCAGACAACAGCTTGGAGAAGAAAATCGGATCGACGCCAAAGCCCTTTGCAGCGGCAAAATACAGGGCCTTGACCCCGGCAGGCACGTAGGCGGCGGCATAATCGGACAGAAAATCCGATGGGTACAATGCCGGATCACGCCACCGGGCCATCCAGAAAAGCTGTTGGCGCACGTCGTCGTTGACGACGTAGGCCGAGGCCAGTCCCAGACGGTGGGCCACAGCGAACACCAGGGCCGACAGCAGACAGACGGCCAGCCAATCCGCCGGGCCCACCGGCCGGCACGAGGCGCAGGTCTGGCTATCGTCTTTATGGATTGGCGAGCAGCACACGAAACGCACTATGGTTCTTGAAAAATACCAAGGTATTTTTCACGTAATGCAATACTAGATGGCGCGGTCATAGAGGCGGAACACCTTGTAGCGTTCGCCGCCGAAATCCTGAAGCGTCTTGTTCCATTGTTCCAGGGATTCGGGAATGAGCGAGCAGTCGCAGTATTCCATCTTGGGGTGGTTGACTAAAAAATTGATGATGATATTCAAGATGATGGCGTGATGCAGGCGCTTCCACTGGTGGGCGCGGGACACGCCCATGATGAGGGCCCGGCAGTGGGTCAGCGGTTTCACCCGGCAATCCCAGAGCAGCTGGAGCTTTTGCCACCAGCCGAACTTGCCGTTGAATTTCTTGACCGACCGGTTCATGTCCGGCGACACCACGGCAAAAGCAGCGATGTCGTCGCCATCGAGGATCATGGTTTCCAGGTCCGGTCGCACCAGTGGCTGCAGCGTGACGAAGATGTCTTCGTACTGCTTGTCGGTCAGGGGCACATGGCCCCAGTTCTTGCTCCAGATGTCGTTGAAAAGCTCCTTGATCTGGGGACCGCGTTTGGCGAATTCCTTGCGCTCGATTGGCTTTATCTCGCACTTCTGACGCGTGAGGATGGAGTCGCGCAACCTTTTGAGCTTCTCGACGTCCATGCCGGGCTTTTCGGAAATACGATAGGCATACCAATCATACGTCTTTTCAAAGCCCCAGCCCTTGACCAGCTCTTCATAGTACGGCGGGTTGTGGGTCTGCATCATGGACGGCGGCGAATCAAAACCATCCACCAAAAGCCCGACTTCGTCGTAGATGCCAAAGGACAGCGGCCCGTGGATGCGGGTTTTGCCATGCCCGCGCACCCAGGCTGCGGCGGCCTCGAACAAGGCGTCGGCGGTTTCCTGGCGGTTTTCGCATTCGAAAAAGCCGAAAAAGCCGGTGTCCTTGTCGTGGTGCTGTTCGTAGAGACCATTCAAATGGGCTGAAATCCGGCCCACAATCTTTCCGTTACGGCGAGCCAAAAAATACTCGGCCTGGCCGAACTCAAAAAAAGGCCCCTTGTCGCGATTGAGAAAATCCCGCTGCATGGGAATAAGCGGGGGGACCCACAGGGGATCGTCGCGGTAGATTTCCCAGGGATAGCGGATAAACGCGTCAAGCTCGGCCGGCCCGGCCACCGGCTCGACCACAAGGGAGGGGCTAATCATGCGCGCCTACTTGCCGGGCTGGATGGTAATCTGGGCTTTGAGGCCTTCCTTGAGCTCGGCATCCGGATTGGGGATGGTCAGTTCGATCTCGTAGTAGGAAGGCTGCTGCAATGCCGCCGGCATGGGCGCCCAGGGGATGCGCGACACCGAGGCGTTAAACTTCTTGCCCGGAATGGAATCGAAGGTGACCACGGCGGGCACGCCTTCCTTGAGCTTCTGGGCCTCGATCTCGTGGACCTGGGCCCGGATGATCATGGGATTGAGCAGGCCCACCTGAAACAGTTCCGCTTCCTTGGCCAGCTTGACCCCGGCGCGCAGTTCAGGGTTCATCCACATGACGTAGCCATCGACCGGGGCCTTGATGATGCCGTCCTTGGGCACCTTGCCAATGCCCACGCCCTTGCCGAAGTGGTCTTCGGCAAGCTCCACCCGATCGGTCAAGAGATCCCGGGCCAGGGAGAGCTGCTCCAAAACGGCCGATTTCTCCTTGCGAACCACCTCGATTTCCTTGGCGTTCATGGAGATGGCCTGCTGGGAGGTCATGTTGCGCTGGCTCATGGCCTCAAGTTCGCGCCCCTTGGCCGAAAGGCGGTCGATCTCTTTGTCGGCCACAGCCAGTTTGTGTTCGAGCTCCTTGATGTTGGCCGGCGAGAGCTTGGTTTTCTCGTCCATGCGCGTTTCCAAGGGAATCTCGTAGGAAGCCAGCACGTCACCGCGTTTGACATGCTGCCCGATCTGTCCGGAAAGGGTCAGGATCTTGGCGTTAAACGGCAAGAAGACCGAGAGTTTGACCGGACTGTAGAGCTTGCCGGAAAAGGAGATGTCGGCAGGGCGGAAGGAGGAGCGCTCCGGGCTTTCGGCCGGCGCGGCCGGAGTCTGGGCAAAAGCGACCGTGGCGGCAAAGATCGATATCCCAGCCGCCAGCAGCACGGCGCGACGTATCATGCGTATGTTTTCCTTGCAGTAAGGTTCAGGCGGACCCTTAGCCCAGGGTCCGCCGGCAATATCATGCATTCCTTGAGGAAAATGCCTGTCCTCAATGCCTAGAGGCTGTCGATCATGGTCGCGTTGATGTAACGATCCTGGAAGTCGCCGGAAATGGAACGAACCTCCAGCATGGCGGAATCACGGTCGTACTGTTTGACCAGCACGTTCTGCTTGCTGTCGAGATAATCACCCATGGCCTTGACGATGGCGTCGTATTCCGCCTGGCCGGAATCAAACCGGAACTGGGCCTGCTGCACGGTGAGCTTTTGCAGCTCCATGGACGATTCGGCGAACTTCACTTCCGAGGTGGCGGCGCGCAGCTTGGCCAGGGCCTGCTGGAAGGTGCTCATCAGGGTAAACTCCTGATTGCGGCCTTCCACGCTCAGCTGGGTCATCTTCTTGTACTGGCGGCTGACGTCGCGTCCCTTGGTCCACCAGTCGAAGGGGAAATTGAGCGTCAGGTTGGGATACATGAACGGCAACGTGGAAGTGTCGTCCTTGTAGCTGGTGTTGTTGAGGGTGGACACCGAAGTGAAGCCAAACGAGAAGGTCGGCAGGAAATGGATGTAGGACAGAGCGATGTTCTTTTTCTGGAGCGCCTTCTCGTATTCGTGGATACGCAAGGCAAAAGAATGCTTTTTGAGTTTTTCGTCGGTGACGCCGGCCGGGTTGAAGTCTTCCAGCACCTGGCGGGGAGCGTCCTTGAGGGACAGTTCAATCTTCTGGACAAAGGGGATGCCCATGATGAACTTCATTTCGTCAAGCAGCACCGATTTGGTGGTGCGCATCTTCTCGGCTTCGGCGCGGGCCATGTTGATCTTGGTCTCGGCGATGCGCACGTCGAGCTGGGCGCCCTGTCCCAGGCCGGCCCGGGTCTTGACGTATTCCAGGTTCTTCTGGGCCAGCTCTTCCTTTTCCTTGGCCATGGCGATCATGGTCTCGACCATGCCAAGCTGGAGGTAGGTGACGCCCAGGCGCTTAAGCCCGCCGTCGATGACCTTGAGGTGGGACAGCACGGCGATGTTGGCCATTTCCTTCTTGGCCTGGACGTCAAAGGCGGTCAACAGCGGGTTCCAGGCCCCGGTGGAAAAGCTCAGATCGTATTTCTTGCGGTTGCGGTTGGCCGCGTTGCCGGCATAGACCGCATTGGATGCGTTGATGGTATTGTAGAGGTTCTGGGTCGGGTCGCTGGAGGGGTTGTCCAGGGCCGTGGCATAAGCCGTGGACGCGGCAGTGTTTTTATACTCCGGCAGACGCAGATAGAACGTCGTGCTCATGACGATGGTGGGGATGTATTGCGAGTAGGCATCCCCCACGTCCAGGCGCTTGGATTCGATCTCGATAGCGCTTTTGGTCAAAAGCGGCGACTGGGCCAGGGCCACGCGCACGCACTCGTCGAAATCGGCGGGCGAACGCAAGGTGGTGGAGCCCAGGGCCAGGGCCCCGGCAGCCTTGGAAAAACTCGGCGCGGGATCGTCGGAGGCGGGCTCGGCGGGCTGCGACGCCGCCTTGGCGACCGGAGCCGGCGTCGGCGCGGGCTGGGTCGTTGCTCCCTTGGCCTTGTCCTTGGTGTAGCGGTCCCCGGGCGCGGCCATGGCCGGCAAGGCCAGGCACAGCCCCAAAATGCAGGCAAGGGCCACGGTCAAAAGCCGTTTCCCCCCAAAAGGCGCGTTCCCCCCGGACGCCGCCATCCCCAGCCAACAGGTCAGTTTCCTGGCCATGCGCTCCTCCCCGTCGAGCGTTACCCGTTTAGATAGCCGTCCGTCAGGACGCATTTTCTCGTGCAATGTTCCGCGGTCATGGCGTCGTGGGTGACCACGACCATGGCCGTTCTCGCTTCTTCCGTGATCTTTGTAAAATACTCCAGTACACGGAGGCTGTTTTCCCGGTCAAGCTGTCCGGTGGGCTCGTCGGCCAAAATAAACTCCGGCTCGTTGACCAGGGCCCGGGCGATGGACACGCGCTGGCGCTCGCCGCCGGACAGCCGGTTGGACGGCTGGTGGACCCGGTGGTCAAGGTTGACCATGCTTAGGGCCTCGCGGATCCGGTCGGGCCGCTCCCGGCGGGGCACGCCGGCATAGATCAGCGGCAGTTCCAGGTTTTCGTACACCGTGGAGTTTTCAAGCAGGTCACAAGTCTGAAAAACGAACCCGAGCATCTCCCGGCGGAAAATGGCCTGTTGGTCGCGGCTCAGGGACAGGACGTCCACGCCGGCCACCTGATAGTCGCCGGTGCTTGGCGGCTGGAACAGTCCCAGCACAAACAGCAGCGTGGACTTGCCCGAGCCCGAAGGCCCCATGACCGCCACCATCTCGCCCCGGCGCACATGGAGATTGACGTCTTTTAAGACGGTGATCTGCCCGGCCGCCGTGACGTAGTTCTTCGTCAGGTGGTTGATGTCGATGACAAGGGCGTTGTCGTCGTTGATGTCGTAGCGGTTACTCATAGCGCATGGCGTCCACGACCTGCATCCGGCTGGCCCGGATGGAGGGATAAAGGCCCGCGCCGACGCCGAGAATCGCGGCGAATCCCAGGCCCATGAGCAGACAGAAGACGAAAAGCCCCTCGGGCGGACGCGAACCGAGCATCCGGCTCATGTACTCGATGCCCACGCGCCCCAGGATCACGCCGAAGACCGACGAGGACAGGGTGACGCACAGGGCCTCGAACAGGAACTGGTAAAGGATGTCGGAATCCAGCGCGCCCATGGCCTTTTTGAGGCCGATTTCCCGGGTCCGGCTGGTGACCGTGGCCATCATGATGTTCCAGATGCCGAACCCGCCAAGGATCATGGTGGCGACGATGGAGCTGTAGATGAAAAGTTCCACCCACCAGAAGATGCGCTGCACCTGTTTGAGCGGTTCCCAGGCCACGTTGACCCGCAGCCCCCGGTCGATCTGGTTGGCCTTGACCACGCCGGGAACGGCCTTGGACACCGAGCTGACGTCGTCCCAGGTGGCGCAGCGCACGTAGGCGCTGTAGGGCTGGGAAATACCGACCACCCGGGCCTTGGCCGTGGTGATGGGCAAAAAGACGAACAGCGCCCGGTCGCCGGCCCGCACGCCGCCGAGGATGCCGACCACGGTGTAGAGGTTGTCGTCGATGGAAAGGGTCTGGCCGATGCCCGCGTCCTCGCTGCCGAAAATCTGACGGGCCAAATCGGCTCCGACCACGCACACCCGGGCGCCCTCGTCCACGTCGCGCTGGTCGAAAAGCCGGCCGGCTTTGGCGTTAAACGAGAAGACCTTCCAGTAGTTGGCTTCGCAGCCGACCAGATTGAAGCCGAAAAGCCGGTCGTGCCAGGTCGTTACCGCGCTGGTCTTAAGCGTCACCGTGGTGATGTCGAGGACCCCCGGGATACGGGCGATGGCCTCCAGGGTGCGGTCGCGGAACCATTCCTGGCGTTCGAGGTTTTGGGGCTCGAACATGACGTTGATGATGGTCGCGCCGCCAAGGAGGTCGAGGTCGTTGTTGAAGTTCTTTTTGAGGTCGTTGCCCATGGTGATGATGACGATGAACCCCGCCATGCCCAGGGCGATGGAGGCCAGGACGCCGATGTAGCGACGACGCTTGCGCATGACCTCGCGCACGCTGACGCGCACGAGGTCGTAATAGCGCATGGGGCCGGCACCGCGCCGACGAATGCGGTCGAGCTCGGCGACGGTGATCTTTTTACGTTTGCCTATGGCCATGCCGGATAGTTCCGCTGCGGACCCTTTGGGTTTCGCCTAGCCGCCCTACAGGTAGGACAGCTTGCCCCGGGGCGCGTCGCCGTTTTCCTCGCCGGCGGCGGACTGCGGTTCCTCGTCCAGATCGCATTCCCGGATGCGGAATTCCTTGGCCAGCTTCTCCAGCACGGACAGCACGACGTCGAGCTGGCGGTCCTGGTGGGTGCTCATGTAGGCAGTGCGAATGAGCGCCTGGCCGCGGGGCACGGCCGGATACACGGCCGGCAGGGCGAATATCCCGGCCTCGAACAGGGCGCGCGAGAAGAAAAAGGCCTTTTCGTCCGAGCCGATGATGATGGGAATGATGGGCGAGGACGAGTTGCCGATGCGAAGCCCGATGTCACGGTAGGCCTGGCGCATGCGCCCCGTGACCTCGTGGAGCCGGTCCACGCGTTCGGGTTCCTTGGCCAGGATGTCCAGGCAGGTGAGCACGGCCACGGTGTTGGCGGCCGGCAGGGCGGCGGAAAAGATCTGGGTGCGCGACTGGTAGCGCAGGTAGCGCAGCATGTCCTCGTCGTCGGAGGCGATGAACCCGCCGATGGAGGCCATGGACTTGCTGAACGTGCCCATGATGAAATCGACCTTGTCCGTGATGCGGAAATGGTCGGCGCTGCCGCGGCCGCCCCGGCCGAACACGCCCAGGCCATGGGCGTCGTCGAGGTAGAAGACCACGTCGGGGTGGGCGTCCTTGATGGCCGCGATCTCATCCAAGGGGGCCAGTTCGCCGGACATGCTGAACACGCCCTCGGTGACGAGGAACACGTCGCCGTCGGGACGGGCGGCCTTGGCGTCCTCCACGCGCTTTAAGGCGTGGGCGGCGTCGTTGTGGGCAAAGGTGGCCAGGCGGGCCTTGGTGTTTTTGACGCCCTCGAAGATGCTGGCGTGATTCTCCCGGTCGCACAGCACGGTGTCGGCCGGGGTGATGAGCACGCCAAGCGCGCCCAGGTTGGCGCTAAAGCCGGTGACGTGGACCACCACGTGGCGCTTGCCCACGAAATCGGCCAGACGCTCTTCGAGGTGGTGGTGCAGCACCATGTTGCCGCTTAAAAAGCGCGAGCCGCCGGGGCCGGTGCCCCAGTGGTAAACGGCCTGGGCCGAGGCGTCCATGACCCGGGGGTCGTGGCTCAGGCCCAGGTAGTCGTTGGAGCCGATCATGATGAGGCGCTTGCCGCCAACCTCGACCTCGGTGCCCCAGGTCTTGGCGATGGGGCGGAAATACGGATTGATGCCCTGGGCCGAAATCTGGGAATGCAGGGCATTGAAGTGCTCGCAGCGTTGGCGCAGTCTCATGGCGTTCGTTGATTCCTCGCGTGGTTAGGAAACGGCGGCGTCGAATATGGCTGGAATCGCCGGCCGCCGGGGCGGCCGAAGGGCCTTGCCGGTCCCGAAGGATAGTCGGGAACAACGGCCAATACGCCAAAGGCGAGGCCTTTGCAAGTCTGGCCGACCTAGGGTTGCCCCGGAAAATAAACGCGTGTTCACTTCGCCGCGGCCAGGGCCTCGCGGACCCGGGAGGCAAGCTGCCCCAGGAGCTTGCCGGCGGCCAGTCTGGCCCGGCCGAGCTGGCCCGGGTTTAGGCGGGTGAAGTAGATCTCGTCGTCCGGGGCGGCCAGTTCGAGGGAGTAGTTGCGCAGCCACTGGCCGCGTTTCTTGCTCCACTCCAGATAGACCCAGTAAAAGGCCGTGGACCCGTCGGCGGCGCGGCAACGGGCCGCGCCCCAGGCGTAGGCCTCGCCGCCGCGCTGCACTTCCCGATACTTGAGGAAATCGAAATCCTCGAAACGCAGGCCGTCGGCGGCGGTCATGCCCCGGGCGGCGATCTCCATGGCCTGACGGTAGCCGTCCTTGGGGATGCCGGACAGGCCCAGGGCCGGATAGTGCCAGGCCCCGAACCAGACAAGAAGCCCCACCCCGGCCAGGACCGCACAGGCAAGGCCCCACAAGACGAAGCGCAAGACACGTCGGGCGCTCACGGCTGGGCCTCCCCGGCCGGGGGGCAAGTCCAGCCCATGCGCCAGCCGGCGGCTTCCAGGCGCTTGGCCCGCTCCAGCTTTTCGGCGGCGCGCAACTCATCGTCCACGGCCCGGGCCCGGGTGGCCACATTTTTGCGTATGGCCCGCTCCAGGGACTGCTCGGACACCAGGGACCCGGGCGCGGGCTTGTAGACCCCGGAGCGCAGCTCGTCCAGGCGGACCTTTATCGCCTTGTCCGTGGCTTCCAGCACGTCGCGGTGGCGTTCCTTCATGATGGCCGTGTTCTCGCCGTCGTTGACCAGGCCGTTGTAGAAGGACTGGCGGGCAAAAAGCGTGGCGCCCTCGGGGGTCTTGAGAAAGCCCTTGTACAGGGTGCCGCCCAGGGCGACCAGGAGCAGGACCCGGATCAGGTTGTCGCGGGAAAGAAGCTTGTTCATGACGCCCCCTCCCGCCGCCGCCAGATTTCAAGTTCCTTTTGGGGCGGCTCCACGGCGATGAAATAATGATGGTTGGGGTCGTCGGTGCGGTTGCCGAAGGTCTCGTCCGGGAAAGGCAGGGGGACGCGCTCGTAGTCGCGCTCAAAGTCCAGGCCGTCGGTGAATTCCCGGGTGCCGAACAGGAACCGGTCGCGGTTGACCCGCACCACCCGTCGGCGCAGCACCCAGTCGGGTTTGACCCCCTCGGGGACGGGGCCTTGCAGGCCGCCCACCACCCGCACCCCGGACAGGGCGAATTGCAAGGGCAGGTCGCCGTACTCGGCCACGATGGTCTGGCCGGGTTTGGCGTTGGCCGTAAAAAATCCCACGATGGCGGCGTTGACGTCGGGATAGCCGCAGACCAGCTCGGTGACGAACAGCTTCAGCGGAAAATTGTTGGAGGTAAGCATCCGGAAATCGTTTTGCCAGGGCCGGTTGACGATCTTGAGCCGCTCCATGGGATAGACGGCCAGCCAATTGGTGGCGGCCAGCAGGAAAAAGAGCAGGACGGCCGAGAGTTTGGAGAAGTTCCACAGCCGGCGCACGCAAAAGGCCAGCAAAAAGGCGCACAGCGGCAGCAAATGGGCGATGTAGCGGAAAAAGCGTTGGGGAACCAGCCCCAGGAAAAGCAAACTGAACACGATGAGCACGGCCGAAAACAGGGCGAACCGCTCGGCCGGATCGGCCGGACGCTCCCCCCGGGTCGCGAACCGCCGCCAGCGCCAGACCAGATAGGCCGACACCGGCAACGGCAGGCAGAACATGCACAGGTCGGCGAAATAGAGCATGAGGTTTTCGGGCACGAGCAGCACGTCGAACATGCCGCTTTGGCTGCCGATGCGGTAGAGCAGGATGCCCGGAACCATGACCAGGACGATGGTCGCGGCCATAAGCCAGCCCAGGCGCTTCCAGTGGAATTTCTCGGGATAGACCAAAAAGGCGGCGGCCAGGGCCGTTGGGGCGAAGCTCAAAAAGAGCAGGTAATTGGCGTGAAAGAGTAGCGCCATGCCGGCGAACATGGCCAAAAGCGGCAGGGTCTTGCGCTGCCAGTCGGACAAGAAGGCGTCCAGGGTCCACAAGACGAACAGCGTGCCCGGGGCGTAGTAGCGGGCTTGGCGGCCGATGAGCAGGAAGGGCACGCAGGTGGTCAGGAGGATGGCGGCCAAAAGGGCCAGGTCGCGGTCGCCGAAGTGGCGGCGCGTGAGCCGATACAGCCAGTAGACGGCGACCAGGGCGGCCAAAGCGAAGGGCACGCGGCCGGCGGCGGCGTCAAGGCCCCCAACGGCGAAGCCGGCGGCTTGCAGATAGATCTGCATCCAGGGCGACCAGCGCCAGAGATAGCCCCCGACCTTGTCGAACTCCCGTTCTTCTTCCTGGGAGACGACGTTTAGGCCGTCAAAGGAATAGGGCAGGCCGTGGACCAGGACGTTTTTGGCCAGACAGGCGGTCTCGGCCTCGTCCTGCCAGAAGGGGCGCTGGCCCAGGTTGCAAAAAAGAAGAAAGGCGGCCAGGACCAGCACGGCGGCCAGTCCCCAATCGAAACGGAAGCCGGCCGCCTCGGGAGCGGCGGGCGGCGCGGCCGGGACCGGCCCGGCGGACGTCGAGGTATGCGTCATGGCCCGCTCTCGGTACTGAAGGCGGAGTCGGATGTAAAGCCTTGAACAGGGGCGCGCCGGCCTGCCCGGCAGCCTGGCCGGCAGCCTGTCGGGCGGCCGGCGGCGGCGATCCGGCGAGGGCAACGGTTGACAGCACCCCCGTTTTCAGGATTAGTTCCCCGTTTGGCCGCGAACTCTCCCTTGCGCGGCGCATTCCGCCGGCCCGCCCGCGATCCGGCGACCCCCCTGGAGCGAACGCCCATGATGAACGGAAAAAAAGTGGTGGTGGTCATGCCCGCCTACAATGCGGCCTCCACCCTGGAACGCACCTATGCCGAGGTCCCCAAGGACATCGTGGACGAGGTCATCCTCGTCGACGACTGCAGCCGGGACGACACCATCAAGCAGGCACAGCGCCTGGGACTGCGCTGCTTCCGCCATGAGCGCAACTGGGGCTACGGCCGCAACCAGAAGACCTGCTACGCCGAGGCCCTCAAAACCGGCGCGGACGTGGTCATCATGGTTCACCCCGACTACCAGTATACGCCCAAAATCATCCCGGCCATGGCCAACCTGTGCACCTGCGGCGAATACGACGTGGCCATCGCCTCGCGCATTCTCGGCGGCACGGCCCTGCGCGGCGGCATGCCGGTCTACAAGTACGTGGCCAACCGCTTCCTGACCCTGTCGCAGAACCTGCTCATGTCGGCCAAGCTGTCGGAGTACCACACCGGCTACCGGGCCTTCACCCGCGAGGTGCTGGAAGCCCTGCCGCTGTGGGAAAACTCCGACGACTTCGTCTTCGACAACCAGATGCTGGCCCAGTCCGTGTACTTCGGCTTCCGCATCGGCGAAGTGTCCTGCCCCACCAAGTACTTCGACGAAGCCTCGTCCATCAACTTCCGCCGCAGCTGCACCTACGGCATCGGCGTCCTGCAGACGTCCATGCAGTTCCGGCTGCAAAAACTCGGCTACAAGCAGTATTCGATCTTCGACAAGAAGGGCCGCGGCCTGGCTAACGCCAATCCGCAGTACTATTCGGACGAGACCCCGGGCTGCACGCCGGCCAGCTGAATTCCGGCCCGGCCAGCCCTTCCAGGGTCGTCCCCCGCACGTCAAAGGTCCGCCGCAGCCAGCCGGCAAAGCGGCGGACCTTGGCGATAAACGCGTCCACCGCCGCCCGGTCCGGGAAGTGCGGACTCGCCCCCGGCAACAGCTCCGAGGAATGCCAGAAAAGCGTCAGCGCCCGTCCGCCCCGCCAGACGTGGGCCAGGGCGGCCAGCCGCATGGTGGCCTCGGGCATCCAGACCGGATTGACCCCCAGCGTCAGGGTTTTCATGAAGCCGCCAAGCACGGCGTCGCGCCGGGACGGAAACGCCTCGGCCAGGGCTTTGGCCAGTCGCGGCGTGCCGGGAATCAGCGGCAGCTGGGTGGTCGGCGCTTCGAGCAGACGCGGCCCTTGCGGCCCCTCAAGGTGCAGCCAGTAGGGATCGGCCGGGGCCAGGAAATGGTCCGGCCCGCCCGGCACGTGGCGCAAGGGGGCCACGCTGGAATCGACCGCAAAGCCCGCCTCGGGCAGCACGGCCATGGCCCGGCGAAAGAGGTTCCAGCGGCCCATGCGGAAAGACCGGGCCGGGCGGCCGGCAAAATCGGCCACGGCCGCCTGAAGATTGTGGAGTTTGTCCCTAAAGACCGCCACAGGCATGACCGAAGTGCTGACAGGCTCCGGCCAGGGCATGTCCGGGAAGGGCGGCGTGTTCCAGGGGTGCAAATGGGCGCCGAGCTCCCCGCCGACCCGGGACAGGACCCCGGCCAACACGTCGCGGCTCGGGCCGTGGCGCAGCACCGGGTAGTCGCACAACAGCGTCAGCGGCAGCCCGAACTCGGTCGGCAGGAACTCCAGGCAGCGAAGCTGCGGGATGTTGGACAGTCCGGCCCCTTCCCGGGGATAGCTCCCGGAAAACAGGCCCTCTTCCTCCACATCCAGGCTGACCACCACGGCAAGCGTTTTTTTCCCCACGATGTCCCTCCGGGACGGGCCGGCCAGGCAATATCCAGGCACGGCTTTTGCTTACGTTCAATGTCGCTACGAGGCCGACACATTGCTTGACATGCCTCGCCCAGGACTATTTTTATCCATATGGCCTTAAAAACTTCTCCGCCCGACGCCGGCCCGTCTCCCGCCCGACGACTCGCCCTGACCGCCCTCGAACCGGGCATGGTCCTGGAAGAAGACGTGGCGCGCGACGACGGGACCCTGCTCGTGCCGCGCGGCACCGTGCTTACCGAGCGGCTCATCAGTCTGCTCCACGCCTGGCCGGTGCGCCACCAGACGACCTGCGTCCTGGCCCAGGGCCAGGGCATGGACCCGCGGCCGCCCTGCCCGCCCGAAGCCGAGCCCCTGGACCTGACGGCGGCTGCCGCCGCCCTGGAGCCGCGCTTGGTCCACTGCGATCTGGAAGAACCAGGCCAGGCGGCGCTTTTTGCCCAGTCCCTGCCCCGGGCGGCCCGGCTGCTGCGGGCCAGGGGGCCGCATTGCCTGGATCTGCCCGGCCCCGTGCCCCCCGAAGCCCTGCCGCCGGCCCCCACGTCCCCGCCGCCGGGGCCCATGGCCATCATCGAGGCCGATCCCAAGCTCACCTCGCTGCCCGACGTCTTCGTGCGCATCAGCGAGGCCTTAAACGATCCCAACAGCACGGCCAAGGAAGCGGCCGAGGCCATCGGCAAGGACACCAGCCTGTCGGCCAAGCTGCTGCAACTTGTCAACAGCGCTTTTTACGGCTTTCCGGTAAAAGTCGACACCCTGTCCCGGGCCGTCACCATCGTGGGCAGCCGCCAGCTCACCACCCTGGCCCTGGGCATCTCGGTCATCGGCCTGTTCAAGGACCTGCCCGAGGGGCTGGTCAACATGCGCGATTTCTGGAAGCACAGCATCGGCTGCGGCGTCATCGCCTCCAATCTGGCCCAGGCCGGAACGAATGGAACGGGAGGGGCGGTGGAGGTGGAACGGCTGTTCGTGGCCGGCCTGCTCCACGACGTGGGCCGGCTGGTGCTCTACCGCAATCTGCCCCGGCACACCGCCCATGTGCTGGCCATGGCCCGGGACGAAGGCATCCTTTTGCGCCAGGCCGAGCGGGCCATGCTGGGCTTTGACCACGCCACCCTGGGCGGCATGTTGCTGCGGCGCTGGCGTTTCCCGGAAAACCTGGAACAGGCCGTGCGCGGCCACCACGGCGGCCAGGTCGCCATGGGCCGGACGCTGCCGGCCATGATCCATCTGGCCGACGCGGCGGCCGGCTCCCTGTGCATCGGCTCCAGCGGCGAGGTTTACGCGCCGCCGCTGTCCCCGGCGGCCTGGACCGCCGTCGGGCTGACGTCCGAGGCCCTGGCCCAGGCCCTGGCCGTGGCCGAGGGCCAGGCAGCCGAAATCATCTCGCTGTTTCTGGCCGAAGAAGCCTAGAGGCCGCGTCCCTTAAAAAATACGATAGTATTTTTTNNAAGAAAAACAAATGGTTTTAGCTCGTTGACTACAAAACGCCATATGCGCTTTTCGCGGACGCGACACGAGGGCCGTGTCCTGGCGACAAGACGAACGCCCTTTCCCTTGAGGCTGCCTGGCGGCGGGGCCGCAACAGCCTTCCTGCCCGAATACGGCGGACGCCCGCCCGACGCCAAGCCCGGAGCGTTCCGGGAACGCGCCGCCCCGGCAAGGGGCAGCCCCCGCGCGCACGACAAGGCCGGCTCCACGGAATCGGGAGCCGGCCGGTTTATTTCCATCAATGCTGGACTGACGACCGGTTAGACGATGGTGGATTTGCCGTCTCGCAGCTTGCCGACCAGAAAGCCGATGGCAATGCCCAGGACGCAGCTGCCGATGCAGCTGATGCCGAAGATGGCCACCAGATCATTGACGTCGCCGATGATCTTGCGGCCAAAAAGGATATGGAAAAACCCGTAACAGATCCAGATGATCATGCCGGCGTGGAAGCCGAAAAAAAGCCCGTCCATCATCCGGTCGTGGACCTCGACGGACTCGATGTACTTGTAGCAGATGATCTGGGCCACCACGCCAAACAGGGTGATGGACCCAAACGAGGCCAGAAGCTGGATGGCCATGGCCACCACCGTGGCGTGCCAGGGGTCGCCCTTGCGCAGGGAGACGATGATTCCGGGCATGAGGCTGACCAGCCACAGGCCGATGATGCCAAGCCCCTGATGGTGTCGCAGGGCCCTTTTCCAGATCGCATCCAAACGCTCTCGCATGGTCCGCCTCGTGTAAAACGGCCGCTCGGGCCGGCCTGCCCCGCCGGATCGGGCGGAGGACAAACAAAAAGCACGCCGGCCGCGTTGTCAAGCGGCGTGGAAAACGTCATACTGGCTGCAAGCGTGGGAGGCAATGCGTTTTGCGCAAACCGGTCCTCCCTCCCCCGCGCCCGGACACCCATGGAAAACGCTCCCGACGACGTGCGGGCCGACGCCCTGCCGCCGCGCATCCTCATCGTCGATGACGAAACGATCAACGTCGAAACCCTGGCCTGGATGCTCAAGGAAGCCGGGTTCACGCCGCTGCGCGCCGCGTCCGGGCCGGCCGGACGGCGCATGGCCGCCGACGAACAGCCCGAACTCATCATCCTCGACATCATGATGCCCGGCGAATCCGGTTTCGAAACCTGCGCCAAGCTCACCGCCGACCCGGCCACCACCGACATCCCCATCATCTTCATCTCGGGCCTCGACGACGTGGAAAACAAGGTCCGAGGGCTCAAGCTCGGGGCCGTGGACTACATCACCAAGCCGTTTGCCCGGGAGGAAGTCCTGGCCCGGGTCAAGATCCATATCCGCCTGCGCCGGGGGCTGCGCGCCCTTTTGGCCGAACAGGCGGCCAAGCTGGCCCAGATCCGCGACGCCCAGCAGGCCATCCTCGTGTGCCCGGACGACATCCCCGAAGCCCGTTTCGCCGTGCGCTACGTGCCGGCCCTGGAGGCCGGCGGCGACTTCTACGACGTCTTTCCCTGGAGCGAGACGGTCATGGTCTATTTCGTGGCCGACATCTCGGGCCACGACCTGGGCGCGTCGTTCGTCACCTCCTCGCTCAAGGCCCTGGTGCGCCAAAACGCCAACCCGCTCTATACGCCCGTCGAGACGCTCAAGAACATGAACAGCGTGCTGACGACGTTTTTGCGCGACGGCATGCACCTCACCGCCTGCCTGGTCTTTCTCAACCGGACCCGCTCCCGCCTGACCCTGGTCAGCGCCGGCCATCCCGCCGCCATCCGCGTCGGCGCGGACGGCGCGGTCGAAACGCTCGCCTGCGAAGGCGACGTGCTGGGCGTGTTCGAGTCCGTCCAGTGCGGCCAGATCGAATGCGCGGTCTCCCCCGGCGACCGGCTCTACCTCTACACCGACGGCCTCATCGAACGCTTCGGCCCCAGCTCCCGGGGCCGGGAGCTGGGCTTTGCCGCCCTGCGAGACGCCTGCCGACAGGCCGCCGCCCTGCCCCTGGCCGAGGCCGTGGCGGCCGTCAGCGCCGCCCTTTTGCCCGAAGCCGGCCCGGTTCAGGACGACGTGGTGCTCATGGGCATCGAGGTCTGACGGCCATGTTCGAGGCCCAAACTTCTCCTGACGGCCGCGCCCTGCGCTTTTCCGCCACGCTGGCCATGCTCGACCGGGCCGTGGACGAGGCCGTGGCCTACCTGGCCTCCCGGCAGGCCCAGGGCAGCCTTTTCGACGTCAAGCTGCTGCTGCGCGAGGCGCTTTTAAACGCCGTGCTCCATGGCAGCCGGTCCGATCCCCTGCGCCAGGTGACCCTGACCCTGGGCTGCGCCGACGGGCAGCTCACCGCCGTGGTCGCCGACCAGGGGCCGGGCTTTGACTGGCGCGCCGCCGCCGACGCTCCGCCCTCGCCCGACGCCGAAAGCGGCCGGGGATTGGCCATCATGACCCTTTACGCCGACGACGTGCGCTATAACGCCGCCGGCAACCAGGTGACCCTCGTCAAGGCCGTGCCGGGCCTGACGGGTCCCGCATCCGCCCCGGAAGCCCCCGGGGACGACATCGACCGGAGCCCTGCCATGTACGACATCCGCACCATTGACGGCCGCACCGTCCTCACCCCGGCCGGCGACATCGTGGCCTCGGCCGCCGACGGGCTGCGAAACGCCGTCAAGGATCTGCTGCCCAGCCTCGACGGCCCCTTCGCCATGGACCTCTCCAAGGTGGAGCTCATCGACTCCGTGGGCATCGGCCTGCTCATCGCCGTCCACAACTCCCTGTCCAAGAAGGGCGGCCGGCTGGCCCTGGACCACGTCGGCCCGGACTTGGCGGCGCTCCTTCGCACCATGCGCCTGGACAAGCATTTCTCCATCCAACCGGCCTGATCGCCAAGGAACCGCCATGGACCAGCTGGACGACGAAATCCTGGTCATGTTCATCGAGGACTCCCGGGAGCATCTCGGGAACATCGAGACGGCGCTCATGGACATGGAGCGCCACGGGGCCGACATCGACGAGGAGCTGGTCAACACGGTGTTCCGGGCCGCCCATTCCATCAAGGGCGGAGCCGGCTTTTTAAACCTGGCCAACATCCGGGAGCTGGCCCACCGCCTGGAAAACCTGCTGCACATGATCCGCAGCCGCGAACTGGCCCCGGACACCCGGATCATCAACCAGCTCCTGGCCGGCTTCGACCGCCTGCTGGCCCTGGTGGAGCGCGGCTCCCAAAGCGACGCCGAGGACATCGGCGAACTCCTGGCCGCCCTGTCCGGGGTGGCCGAGGAGCATTTCACCACCGAGCAGCGCGCCCAGGCCGCGGCCAAGACCGTCATCGCCCTGCCCGGCGGCGCGGCCGCCTTTACGGCCGACGAACTGAGCCTGCGCCAGGCGGTCAGCGGCGGCAAGAACCTCTACCTCGTGGAGTACGACCTCATCCACGACGTCCAGGCCCGGGGCAAGACGCCGCTTGACGTCATCACCACCATGGAGTCGAGCGGGCTCATTGTCGATTGCCGCATGGAACTCGCGGCCGTGGGCGACCTCGACGCGCCGCCCGTCAACCGCATCCCCTTTTACGTGCTCTACGCCAGCATCGTCGAACCCGACATCGTGGGCTATCTCTTCGCCCTGGACGTCAGCCGCATCCACCCCGTGGACCTGGACGCCCTGCTGCCGCCGCCCGCCGCCGCGGCCCCGGACGCCCCCGCCCTGGCCCAGCCCCGGGAATTCGGCCCCTGGCTGCTGACCGACGGCCAGCAGGCCGCCGAGGTGCGTCTGGCTCCGGGACAGCTCCCGGAGGCCGCCGCCGCCCGGGAG
>DLGG01000212.1 GCA_002482565.1 Solidesulfovibrio magneticus | reverse complement strand
TCGATGGCGGCATTGAGCGCCAGCAGATTGGTCTGGTCGGCGATGTCGTTGATGACGCTGATGATATTCCCGATGGAGGACGCTTGTTCGCCAAGGCTGCCCATGTCGGCCTTGAGCGTCAGCGCCTGCTCGCGCACGGCCTCGATGCGGGCCATGGCCTCGCTGACGATCCCCGCGCCCCGGTCGGCCTGGGACCTGGCCCCGTCGGTGGTGCCGGCGGCCTGGGAGGCGTTTTGGGCCACTTCCAGCACCGTGGCGTTCATCTCTTCCATGGCCGTGGCCGTCTCGGCCACCCGGCGCGTCTGGACCTCCGACCCCTGGCGCGACTGGTCGATCTGGGCGCGCAGCCGCGTGGCCGCCTCGGTGACGCCGGAAACCACCGAACCCAGTTGGGCCACGGCGTGCAGAATGCCTTCCCGTCGGGCCGCCTCGCCCTGGCGGCGGGCTTCCTCGGCCGCTTCCATGGCCGCCCTGGCCCGTTCGGACTCCTGCCTGGCGGTGTCCGTGGCCGCCTCGGCCTCGGTGATCTTGTCGCGAAGCGTCCCCACCATGCGCCGCAGCGAATCGGCCAGATTGCCCACCTCGTCGCGGCTGGACACGCTTAAAGTCTCGGTAAGCCTTCCTGTCGCAACGGCCCCGGAAAAGGCGGCCAGGGCCAGGATCGGCTTGGTAAAGGCTTTGGAAGCCAGATAGCCCACGAGGCCAAGGGCCAGCACCACGACCAGGGCGCTGAGGCCGGCGTTGCGGTTGACCGCCGCCAGCGAGGCGGTGAGCATCCCCATGTCCTTGCCGACAAAGGCGATGCCCATGGTTTTGCCGGCGGCGTCGGCCAGGGGCCAGTAGGCGGCGATGTAAGGCTTGTCGAAAAGGGTCAGGTGTTTGATGACGATCTTGCCCTGGCCAAGCACGCCCGAGACCACCTCCTGGTCGGTGATGGAGGTGCCGATGACCCGGCCCGAGGCGTTGGCGATGGTGGACGACACGCGCACCGGCCCGGAAAAGAGCGTAGCTTCCACGCCAAGCATGGTCTTGAGACCGTCCACCAGGGCGTTTTTGGCGGCCAGATCGGCCCCGACGGCCACGCAGCCGATGACCGCGCCGTCCTTGCGCACCGGGGCCGTGGCCACTAGCGGCAGGCGATTGCCCGAAACCGTCGTGAACCCGAGGGTTTCGCGGCCGGCGGCATTGTCGGCCAACCGTTCCTTGAGGGCCGCCGTCGCCTCGTTAGCCTCGCCGGCCGAGGCCAGCACCGTGCCGGCAGTGTCGGTAAAGACCACGAATCCGGCCTGGCCCACGCCCACGAGATCCTGGCCCAGGCGCGAAAGCAGCGCCTTGTCCGGGCCGGACACGCCGCCGATGACGTTTGGCCGCACGGCCTGGCCCCGGGCCAGATGGGCAAACTGGGTGCGCAACGACTCCAGCCGGTCCGCGCCCACGCGCTGGAAGGCCTGGATGTTGTCGTCGTATTCCTTGGAAAAGCCGGTTTCGAAGGCGAATCGACCGGCCACGACAATGGCGAGACTGGAGATGATGACCGAGGAAACGACGAGGACGATGATTTTGAGGGTAATGCCGATGCGCATGGTTGACTCCTTGGCGGATAAACTGCTCGCCGCACCTGTCGTCGATCACTCGGGCGTGGGATGCGTGATGCGTCATTACGTATAGGCGACACGATCAAGTAAGGCAAATGTAACACGCGTTCGTCGTGACAGCAACGCGACGGCATTATTGAAACGGGGTATCAACGGGAGGCGCAACGCCTCACCTCGGGCATGGCGCCGAAGGCGACGCTGGGAGGCAACGGTGCGGACGTGACCGAAATGGTCTTGCCCGGGCCCCGGCGTAACGTGCTCTGGCGTTGCGGTCTTGGCGGTTCGCGGCGGAATGTCCGATAATAGGCCGGTTTAATGGGCGAGCTTGAGCACGATCACGCCGGAAATGATGAGCCCCACCCCGGCAAAGCGGCCCAAGGTGGCCGGGTCGCCGTAAAGCAGCAGGCCGCAGGCAAAGGCTCCGGCCGCGCCGATGCCGGTCCAGACGGCGTAGGCCGTGCCGATGGAGATTTCGCGTTGGGCCAGATACAATAGCGCCATGCTGGCGGCCATGCACAGGGTGGCGATGAGCCAGCCGGCCAGTCCGCGCCCGGGCGTCTCGGCCATTTTGAGCCCGATGGGCCAGCCCGCCTCGAACAACCCGCCAATGATCAAATAGGTCCAGGCCATGCTCGTTGTCATGCGTGCCTCCGGGCCGGCGGCAATACTCGTCCCGTCTGGGATTGTCCAGAGGTCTCGGGCTTGGTTTTCGCCGCGAACCTGCCTGGGCTGCGTTTCACCCGCCCTGACGCCCCTGGGCGCGTTTGCCGGCTTCCCAGACGAGGCGGCCGACGCGGCGGCCGAGGTCGGCTTGGCGGGCGCGCAGCAGGGCCTCGGCCGCTTCGGGGTTGCCCTGGGTCGTCAGCAGCGAGGCGGATTCCAGGTCGCGCAGATGCCGGGCGCATTCCTTGACCAGACTCGTGAGGTCGATGGACTCGATCTCCGACGGCACCCGCACCGAGCGAACCTTGTTTGGCATGGCCCCCTCCCTTTGGCCTAGGGAAATCGGAAAACGGGTCGCCTGTCAACGCGGGCACGCAGCCCTGCTTGCCTCTTGAGGGAATCGGCAACCTCGGGTAGCGTCCGGCCCGATACCGCGTCCATGCCCTGCATGGCGCGAAAGGGGGAAGCCATGGCTCTGACTCGGGGCGACAAGATGATCATCGCGGGGGCGGCGGCCCTGGCCGTCACCGTGGTGCTCGGCTTGGCTGTTGTGAAAAAGCCGTATCTCTTCGGACTCGGCGAAAAGCCCGCCCCGGCCGACATTCCCCCGGCTCCGGCCGCCGCCGCGCCAGAAGTTCCGGCCGGTCCGCCGCCCATCACCGCGCCGCCGGCGGCCATCGCCAAACAGGCAGCCGACGCCGCCGCGCCCGTGTCCGCGCCGACGCCGCCCCCGGTCGCCTCTCCCGCGCCGGCCACGCCGACGCCGGTTCCGGCCGCTCCGGCCGCCCCTCCGGCCAAGACCCCGCCGCCCCAAGTCGCCGGCGACGAGAGCCTGGAAAAGATGTTCGAGGAACTGGCCGGCGAATCCGGCGGCAACAAAACCGGCAAACCCGGCGCGCCCAAGGCCGAGGCCAAGCCCGCCGCGCCGGTTCCGGCTGTTCCGGCCGCGCCGGTGGCCACCACCCCGGCCGAGGCCATCAAGGCCGAAGCCCTGCCCGAACCCCAAGCCGCACCGGCCCCGGGCCACGACCCGGCTCCGGCCAAGGTCGATCCCAAGGCCGAAGCCAAGGCCAAGGCCGAGCAGGCCAAGGCTGAAGCCAAGGCCAAGGCCGAACAGGCCAAGGCGGAAGCCAGGGCCAAGGCGGAACAAGCCAAAGCCGAGGCCAAAGCCAATCCTGCGCCCAAGCCCGTCGCGCCGGCCGCCCCGGCCGCCGCCAAGCCGGTCGCCGGCGGCGGCAATGTCATCCGGGTGATCGCCGAGGAAAAACCCGGCGAATACGTGCTGGTCATCCAGACCAACAAGCCGCCGGCGAATTTCTCGCGCATGTTCATGACCGACCCGCCCCGGCTCGTCCTGGATATCGACGGGGCCTGGAACTACAACGGTCCGCTGTCCAGTTCCACCGGCGACGCGTTTATCCGGCAGATCCGGGTGGGCAAGCACCCCGACAAGTTCCGCGTGGTGCTCGACATGGCCCCGGACGCCACCACGCGCCTTCGCGGCGCGCCCACGGCCGAACGCGTGCCCGAGGGCGTGGCCTTGCGCATCCCCAAATAGGCCGATGTTCATGGCCCGAGGTCCGATTTCGTGAAACGCTTCCTTTCCCTGGCCGGCCGGACGGTCAAATGGCTCCTTGTCGCTGTGCTGGCCGTCGAGGTGCTGTCCTTTGCCGTCATCACCACCAGTAACTGGATCATCTACGGCAACCTGCGCGAAGGCCCCAAGGCCGTCTATGACCCCTACACGCTGTTTCTCATGGAAAACGGCGTCTGGCCCACGGCCAACTGCGAAGTGGTTCCCAACCACCCGGAACTGTCGCGCACCATCTGGTTTTTCGGCGGCTCCACCATGCGGGCCAGCTCCGCGCCCTATGAGCGCTCCATTCCGAGTCTGGTGGCCAAGGCCTTAAACGAACGCGACAAGCCTTGCGCGTTCAACTGCATGAACTTCGGCGTCAATTCCTTCAACTCGCTTTTGGAGATCAAATACCTGCAAAAGCAGTTCCTGGAATACATCATCCGGCCCAACCTCGTGGTTTTCTACGACGGGGCTAACGACGCCAACTACTTCGCCGTGCAAAAAGACCCCTACGCCCACGAAGGCAAGGAGCGCGCCCAGGGCGTCATCGAGAGCTACTACAAATCGGGCGTGGGCATCTTGAAGCCCTTAAACGCCGCCTACTTCGCCTCGTTCACCCGCGAGCTTTTGCAAAAATTCCTGTACACGGCCACGCCGCTGGACCCCAACTCTCCGGAACTGGCCACGTTCATTGAACAGGTCGTTGGCCGCTACGATTTCGCCGAACGTCTTTCGGCCTGCTACGGGGCGAAATTCCTGCTCTTTCTTCAGCCGCTCTACTGGGTTGAAACCGCGCCGCCGGCCGACGCGACCGTGGCCGCCAAGGAGCAGGAACTCATTCTTGGCCGCAAGACGTTTCCCCATGTGCGCGGCAACTTCAACACCGTCTACGCCGCCCTGGAGAAAGCGCTGGCCGGCAAGCCCTACTTCGTCAACCTGCGGGATTCCCTCACCGGACGCGCCGCCCCGGCCTACACCGCCGACGGCGTTCACAATACGGACACCGGACGCGAAGGCATCGTGGCCGCCATGCTGCCCCATATCCGCGACCGGCTCCCCTGCAACCTCGCCCCCGAACCCGGAGGTCACCAATGAAACGCCTCGCCGCCGCCGTCCTGGCCGGCGCGCTCCTCCTGGCCGCCGCCCCGGCCGCCCAGGCCCAGGCCCTCAAGGAACGCTCCCTGTCCGATCCGCCGCCCAAAACCCAGACCGCGCCGCCGCCTCCGGCCCAGCCC
>DLGG01000213.1 GCA_002482565.1 Solidesulfovibrio magneticus | reverse complement strand
GGCGGCCCCGGCGCGGGCGCGGGTTACGGCCCCGGCGACTGCCCCGGCGCCATGGCGCGGCTGACCCCGGAACAACAGGCCACCTTCCAGAAGCTGCATGACGCCTATGCCGCCAAGACCGCCCAGCTGCGCGCGGACCTCGGCGTCAAGCGGGCCGAACTCAACGCCCTGGCCATCACCCAGAACCCCGACCAGGCCAAGATCGCCGACATCACCAAGCAGATCGGCGACATCGAAGGCAAGCTGCTCGCCGAACGGACCCAGTTCCGCATCCAGGTGAGCAAGGACGTCGGCGCGAACGTCATGGGCGGCTACGGGTATCACCACCGCGGCATGATGGGCGGCGGCGCCGGCTGCGGCGGCCCCGGCTGCGGCGGCAACTGGTAGGCGAATATCCACAGCGGGGCCGGTCTTGCGGCCGGCCCCGTTTTTTTCGCACGACCGGGCAAACCCGAGGAGCTACCCATGCGGACCACCCTTGCCAGTGCCGTATCCCACGATGGCGGCGGCATGTTGCACGGTCCGCTGCCCTGGTTCCTTCTCGCTGTGGCGCTCATCCTCGTCTGCATCGTGATCGCCCTGCGCTGGCGCGCGGCGCAAAAGCGCACGACCCCTTACCGCAAGAGCGCCAAGGCCGACCGTGACGACGCCCTGCGCCTGCTGCGTGCGCGGCTTGCCACAGGCGGCATCAGCCAGGAGGAATTCGACCGCCTGCTCCATGCCGTGGCGAATGAACAGGAAGAACGCCTCCGGCGGCCCAAGGGCTAGCATCCTCTGGGCTCCCTTATGGATTTTTTTTCGCAAAGACTTGCTGACATAGCGGTCAGATTTTCCAGAATCCGGCAATCGACGAAGCGGACGTCACCTTCGTTGTCAGCATAAAGCGCGGCAACATCCCTCACGTTTCCTGCCCGCGCACACGCCTGAAGCGGCTTTCGCCGCTTCGGGCTTTTACAAACCGATGACAACGGGCCATAACGTTGCTATGGTGGTCAGTATCCCCTTTTGACACACAAAGGAGACGCCATGAGCAGCAGCATCGTGAACGATCCCCTCTTCGGGCAGCAATGGCACTTGCAGAATACGGGACAAGACGGCGGCACTCCCGGCGTCGACCTGAATGTCGTCCCCGTCTGGCAGGACTATACGGGCAAGGGCGTGACCGTCGCCGTGGTGGACCAGGGCATCGAGTACGGCCATCCTGACCTGGCCTCCAATATCGACACGGCGCTGAGCTTCTCGGGAATCTCCTCCGCAAGGGACGGCCAGCCCGTCACATCCACGGACAACCATGGCGTGGCCGTGGGCGGGCTTATCGCGGCCGTGGCCGGCAACGGCATCGGCGGCGTCGGCGTGGCCCCGGGCGCGACCCTGGCCTCGGTCTATATTCCCCTGGGTTCCGACATCGATCCGGACACGCCCGAAGACATGGACGATTTCGTCGGCGCGTTTCGCATGGCCGCGTCCTCCTACGACGTCGTCAACAACAGTTGGGGCCATTCCGGATCATTTTACAACTTAAACGACCCTGAAAACGAAAGCGCCGCCACGGCCCTGGCCGACGCCGCGAGCAAAGGCCGCGACGGCAAGGGCTCCATCATCGTCTTCGCGGCGGGAAACGACCGCGAGGAGGATTTCGACGCCAACACCGACAACCTGACCAATTCCCCCTACACCATCGCCGTGGCCGCCATCGACAACACGGGCAAGGTGAGTTCCTACAGCACGCCCGGGGCTTCCGTCCTCGTGGGCGCGCCGTCGCTTTCCTGGTACTACACCACGGAAACCGTCGTCATCCCGGCCGAGAACGAAGACGACGAGGATCAGGTCGTCACGCAGATCGTGCGCCATGATTACGGCCAGATCGTCACCACGGACCGGATGGGCGAGAACGGCTACAACACGGCTCCCTCTCCCCAGGGGGACTATGCCTACGACTTCGGCGGCACCTCTGCCGCCGCGCCCCAGGTCTCCGGGGTCGTGGCCCTGATGCTGGAGGCCAACTCCAACCTCGGCTACCGCGACGTCCAGGACATCCTGGCCCTGACCGCCCGCAACACCGACCCTTCCGGCGACTGGACGACCAACGGCGCTTCCAACTGGAACGGCGGGGGCATGCATGTCAGCCGCGACGTGGGCTACGGCCTGGTGGACGCCACCGCGGCGGTCCGCCTGGCCGAGACATGGGACGCGCAAAGCACGACAGCCAACCTGGCGACCGTTTCCGGGCAACAAGCCGTAGACGCCGTGTTGCCCGACGGTGCGGGTTCCGTTTCCTCGGCCATCGCCATGCCCGTCGGCGTTTCGGTGGAACGGGCCGAGGTCGTGCTGGACCTGGGCGCCCGGGACGCCTCGGACCTCGTGATCACGCTCACCTCGCCCTCGGGAACCCAAAGCCTGCTGTTGGACGCTCCGGGAACCAGCGAACCCTATCCGGCGAACTTCTCCCTGACGTCGACCCACTTCCTGGGGGAACCCTCCCTGGGGAGCTGGACCGTCACCGTGGCGGACAGGAACGCCGACGGCGACAGCGTCTCCTTCGACGGCTGGACGTTGCGCCTGTACGGAGCCGAGGCCACGAACGACACCCGCTGGGTCTATACGAACGAATACGCCTCCGTCGCCTCCGGCGACCCGTCCAGGCAGCTGCTCGTCGACTTCTCGGGCAAGGATTCCCTCAATGCCGCCGCGGTCACATCCGCCTCCGCCATCGACCTCCATGCCGGAACCGTCAGCCTCGTCGACGCGACGCCGCTCTACATCTTCCCGCAAAGCACCGTGGAGAATGTCTACGGCGGCGACGGCGGCGACCTGCTCGTCGGCAACGACGCGGACAATTTCCTCTTCGGCGGCCGGGGCAACGACGTGATCTACGGCGGGAGCGGCAACGACCGCATCGACGGCGGCCCCGGTTTCAACATCGCCGGTTTCGAGAAGCCGTACGCCATGTACACGGTCACGAACACGCAAAGCGACCTGTCCGTTGCCAGCTACGACGGCACGAGTACGCTCTCCAACATCAACCTGCTGCTTTTCCCCGACCGCATGGTGGCGACGCAGGCAGCTCTCAGCGCCTAGCCAGCGCCCACCTTTTTCGGCGTCTCGTGGCCGCAGCGCATGGATCGGCTGCGGCCGCGCCGCCTCCGCTCGGGATGCGCGGGCAAACGGATTGATAACGCCCGCGATATCTCCTAGGTTGCGCCCCAACGTTTTCGGCCCTTTTGAGGAGCATCCATGAACGAAGAGAAAACCACTCCCGTCGTCAGCCGCAACGCCGCCATCCTCGGCATCGTCCTGGCCCTGCTTGTCGGCTTCTACCTCGGGTTCACGGTCCACGGCCTGACCGGCGGCAAAACCGCGCCCCAGGGCTCGCAACAGGCGGCGCAGCCGCAGATGCCGCCGCCGACGCAACAGGAAGCGCCCAACCCGGCCCTGGCCGACCGCATCAAGGCCATCGAGAAACAAACCCAGCTCGAGCCGGCCAACGCCGCCGCCTGGACGGAACTGGGCAACCTCTATTTCGACACGCACCAGCCGGACAAGGCCATCACGGCCTACGAAAAGGCGCTCACCCTCGATCCGCGCCAGCCCGACGTGCTCACCGATCAAGGCGTCATGTACCGCGAGGTCGGCCAGTTCGACAAAGCCCTGGCCTGCTTCGACAAGGCCCTGGCGCTCAGCGCCGGGCACGTCATCGCCAGCTACAACAAGAGCATCGTGCTCTCGCACGACAAGCACGACAACGCCGGGGCGCTGGCCGCGCTCAAGGCCCTGGCGCTCAAAAACCCCAACGCCAAGCTCCCCGACGGCCATACCGTCACCGAGGCCATCCAGGAACTCTCCACCGCCAAATAGCCTCCTCTTCCCGCATCAAAAAGTGCCCCTCCCGGTATCGACCGGGAGGGGCACTTTCCTTTTCATCCCCATTCGGGAGGTCCAGGAGGGGGTGACCCCCTCCTGGCCGCCGGAGGCATCTTCACTGTCGTCTTTTCCTCATCCCAATTACCGCGCGGCGGGGTCCTTGTAGACCGCGCCCTGGGCGGCCGATTTGACGAGAGAGGCGTAGCGCCGCAGCAACGGGGAGGCGATTTCCTTTTTCTGCGGCACGAATGCGGCGCGACGCGTTTCCAGCTCCTTGGCGTCCACGCGCATGTCGAGCTTGCGGGCCGGGATGTCCACCTCGATCGTGTCGCCGTCGCGGATAAGCGCGATGGGGCCGCCCTCGGCCGCCTCCGGGGAGACGTGGCCGATGGCCGCGCCGCGCGTGCCGCCGCTGAAGCGGCCGTCGGTGATAAGGGCCACGGTTTCCCCAAGGCCCATGCCCATGATGTTGGAGGTGGGCGAGAGCATCTCGCGC
This sequence comes from Solidesulfovibrio magneticus, assembly GCA_002482565.1. Taxonomy (GTDB): domain Bacteria; phylum Desulfobacterota; class Desulfovibrionia; order Desulfovibrionales; family Desulfovibrionaceae; genus Solidesulfovibrio; species Solidesulfovibrio magneticus_B. The sequence continues at coordinate 2,293 of DLGG01000213.1, read as the reverse complement.
ATCCCCGGGCCGCCCTGGGGGCCTTCGTAGCGGATGACCACCACGTCGCCGGCCTGGATCTCGCCGCCGAGAATGGCCTTGTTGGCCGCTTCCTCGCTGTCGAACACCCGGGCCGGGCCGGTGTGGCGCATCATCGAGGGGGCCACGGCCGACTGCTTGACCACCGCGCCGTCCGGGGCCAGGCTGCCGCGCAAAATCGCGATGCCGCCCTCGTTGGCGTAAGGCTCCCTGGCCCGGATGACGTCGAAGTTTTTGACCCGCGCCTTGAGGTCGGCCAGGTTCTCGCCCAGGGTCTTGCCGGTGGCGGTCATGACGTCGAGATGCAAAAGCCCACGCTTGGCCAGCTCGGACATGACGGCCGGGATGCCGCCGGCCCGCTCCAGATCGTCGAGATAGTGCTTGCCGGCCGGGGAAAGCTTGCACAAATTTGGGGTCTTGCGGGAAACGGCGTCGAAAATGTCCAGGGTCAGCGGCAAGCCGGCCTCGGCAAAGACCGCCGGCAGGTGCAGCACGGTGTTGGTGGAGCAGCCCAGGGCCATGTCCATGGTCACGGCGTTCTCGATGCTCTTGGCCGTGACGATGTCCCGGGGGCGGATGTTTTTTTCGAGCAAGTCCATGACCCGCATGCCGGCCGTCTTGGCCAGGCGCACCCGTTTGGCCGACACGGCCGGGATGGTGCCGTTGCCGGGAAGCCCCAGGCCCACGGACTCGGACAGGCAGTTCATGGAGTTGGCCGTGAACATGCCCGAACACGAGCCGCAGCCCGGACAGGCGTTTTCCTCAAGCTCTTCCAGTTGTTCCTCGTCGATGGCCCCGCGCTTGAACTTGCCCACGGCCTCGAACACGTCGATGAGGTCGAAGCTGCCCTCGGAGGTGGTTCCGGCCAGCATCGGCCCGCCGCTGACGATGACGGCCGGAATGTTGAGCCGCAGCATGGCCATGAGCATCCCGGGCACGACCTTGTCGCAGTTGGGGATGCACACCAGCGCGTCAAAGGGATGGGCGCTGGCCATGATCTCGATGGAGTCGGCGATGATCTCGCGGCTGACCAGGGAAAAGTGCATGCCGGCGTGGTTCATGGCCAGGCCGTCGCAGACGCCGATGACCGGGAAGGTCATGGGCGTGCCGCCGGCCAGGCGGATGCCGGCCTTGACCGCTTCGGCGATGGTGTTCAAATGGATATGCCCGGGCACGACCTCGTTGGCGGAATTGACGACGCCGATAAGCGGACGCCGCATTTCTTCCTTGGTCAGGCCCAGGGCGTAGAGCAATGAACGGTGAGGGGCTTTCTCAAGCCCGGACTTGAAAAGCGAGCTGCGCATGACGATGTCCTTGGCGGAGGGTTGTCCGGCTTTTGGCCGCGACCCCAAGTTTCCCACATTCACCGGCCGGCTGGCAAGCGCCCGGCCCTAAGGCACCGTATCGCCCATGCGCATCGTCACCCTGCACCACATGGGCTTTGCCGCCATCCTGCGCAAGCTCGGTCACGACGTGCTGACCATAAGCGGCACGGCCAGCGCCGACGTGCGCCTGACCGAACCGCTAACCGCCCCGAAATTCCTGGAAGTCCTGGGCGCGCGAGGCTTCAGGCCCGATCTCGTCCTGTGGTACGACGCCTGCCAGCCGCCCTGGGTGTTTGGGTTCGAACGCCTGCCCTCGGTGGTCATCGGCTATTCCGTGGACCAGTACATGCACCCCTGGCACGTGCCCTACAGCGCCGCCTTCGACGCCGTGCTGGTGGCCCAGAAGGATTACCTGCCGCTTTTTACGGACTCGCCGACCGGCCGGCCGGCCCGGTGGCTGCCCCTTTTCTGCGATCCGTCCCGGGACGTGGACCCCGGAGGCGAGCGGGACATCCCGGTGTCGTTCGTCGGCACCGTCGGCGGCGCGGCCAACCCCGGACGCAAGCCGTTTCTCGACGCCTTCAAGACCGCCGCGCCGCTTTTTTGCAAGCAGGGTGCCTACGCCCCCATCTTCGGACGCAGCCGGATCGTGCTCAACCAAAGCGCGGCCGGAGAACTCAATTTCCGCCTCTTCGAAGCCATGGCCTGCGGCGCGGCCGTGCTCACCGAAGCGACCGGCAACGGCCTGACTGAGCTCTTCACCCCCGGGACCGACGTCCTGACCTACCCCCGAGGCGACGCGGCCCAGGCCGCCGCAGCAGCCTCGGCCGCCCTGGCCGATCCCGTCGCCCTGGCAGCCCTGGCAGCCGCCGGCAAACGCCGCGTGCTGGCCAACCATACCCTGGTGCAACGCGCCCGGCACATCATCGCCCTGGCCGAGGAACTGGCCG
>DLGG01000130.1 GCA_002482565.1 Solidesulfovibrio magneticus | reverse complement strand
GCGTTCCTGCCCGTCCCGGGCGGGGAGCGTCGACTGTCCGACTGAGCCTGGCATCGTTGGCGAAAACGTCGCCTGGCGCGTTGCACCCCCCTTCCGCGCCGACACGCGACGTTTCCGCCTTACGAGGCCCGCGAAGGAGTTTCGACGCCCCCGCCCGGGACGGGCAGGAACGCTCGGGGCTGTGCTTTGGATGGATTTTTAAGCGCAAGGCGGGATGGTGCTTGCTTTGGCTCAGCCCATCCCTGTCTGCGCTTCGAGCGCGTTGATGTCGGGGATGCAGATCACCCCGCGTCCTTTCAGTTCGATGACGCCGTCCTTGGCCAGGGCGTTGAGCAGGGAGGACACGGTCTGACGCGAGGAGCCGACGATGGTCGCGAGCTGTTCGATGCTCAGGCCATGGTCGAAGCAGGCCGCGCCGGTCGCGTCGGGCTGCGCGCGCCTGGCCTCGAGCAGCAGCAGTTGCGCCAGCCGCCGGCGCACGTCGTGGAAGGCCAGCCCGTCGATGACCGTGAAGGCGTGGGAGAGCAGGTCGCCGAGCACCTTGACCATGGAGATGGTCAGGGCCGGCATGTCGGCCAGGAACCGGCGCACGGCCGCGATGTCGGCCTCAAGCAGATCGAGGTCGTCCAGAGCCTCGACATGGGCGCGGGTGTGCGTGGTGTAGACGTCGCCCACGTCCAGGATCGCCATGGTGAATTCCTTGCCCTTGGAGGCGAGGTACACCCTGGCCCGGCCGCGCGCGACGATGAAAAGCCTGTTTTCCGTTTCCCGGGGCGCGAAGACCTGCCGCCCGCGGGGATAGCGGCGCGTGACGAAGGCCCGCCGCACCGCGGCGCATTCGGGCCGGTCGAGTTCCGCCAGCAGGTCGGCGTCGGTCAGGCGCATGGCATTCCCGGTAAAGGCGTTCCCGCACGCCCGGAGACTTTGCGCCGGGCGCGCGGCAACCAGCCTAGCCCATGTCGCGCCCCGGGGGAAGCCGCCCGCTCCATGGAACGCGCCGCCGGGGTTCCGGCGTCAGGCCGACAGCCGGCGCGGGCCCCCGCCCCTCAGTTGCCGCCCTCGCCGAGGTGCGTGAGAAAGGCGGTGAAATTGCCCGTGAACTCGTAGTTGCCCACGTGGGTGAACACGCTGTGGATGTCGGCGTAGATCTCGCCGCCGATGTCCGTCCAGCGCTTGCAGAACGCATAGTCCTCGGGAAGGTAGTCCCGGGTTGCGGGATCGATGGCCGTCTCGAAAAAGGCCACGTTGTCCACCTGATCGTCGTTGGTGTAGGCGTAATCGTAGCCGAGTTCGGGATAGGCCTCGGCCAGGCGCGTGAACACCTCGCGCCGTATCATCATGAAGCCCGTGGCCCCGTAGACCACGGGCAAAAGTCCCGTCACCGGCTCGGGCCGGCCCCCGGGCTTCAGCTTGACCGCGTAGTGCAGCGAGGCCGCCTGCGCCACGCGCGGCAGCACGTCGCCCCGGATCGTGCGCAGCTTGTCCACATCCAGGTTCTTGACCGGGTAGATGCCGCAGACCACGTCCTTGTCCGCCTCCAGATACTTCCAGGGCAGCTCCGGCGAAAAGCCGATGTCCGCGTCGATGAAGAGCAGGTGCGTGTATTCCTTCTGGCGCAAGAACTCGTTGGCGATCAGGTTGCGCCCGCGCGTGATGAGGCTTTCGTGCGACGGCGTGAGCATGCCCGTGCGGATGCCCTGGCGCTCCAGAAACCCGATCATGGGAACGAGCGAGCGCAAGTATTGGACCGACACGTTGCCGTTGTAGCAGGGCGTGCCGATCATGAGCATCCGTCCCTTGGGATCCTGCTTCTCGCACATGGAAAACCTCCCGGCATGGCGCGGGGAAACGCCGTTTCCCCCGTTTCACGGCCGTTTATCCGGACTGCCCCCCGGGAAGTCAAGGACTAGCCCCCCTTGGACACGCCCGCCGGCCTGCGCTATCGTGCGCCAAGCGCCGCCGCGCGCGAAAAGGCGATCCCCTATGGCCCTGCCCCGCGACATCCCCTGCGAAGAAATCATGGAATCCCTGGCCGACGGCGTCTTCACCGTGGACACGGACTTCACGATCACCTTCTTCAACCGCGCCGCCGGCGACATCGCCGGCCTCGCCCCGGCCGAAGCCCTTGGCCGCAAATGCTGGGAAGTGTTCCACTCGAGCCTATGCGACCGCGACTGCGCGCTCGGGGCCTGCATCCGCGACGACGCCACGCTTTCCGAAAAAGCCATCTTCATCGTGCGCCCCGACGGCCGCAAAGTGCCCGTCAGCATCAGCGCCGCGCCGCTTCGCGACGCTTCGGGCCGCATCGTCGGCGGCGTCGAAACCTTCCGTGACATCTCCGACCTCGACCGCCTGCGCAAGGAACTGCAAGGCGTGCGCACCCTCGAGGACATCGTCACCCGGAACAGGGAAATGGCCCGGCACCTCGACCTGCTGCCGCCCATCGCCCAAAGCGGGGCCACCGTGCTGCTCCTTGGCGAATCCGGCACCGGCAAGGAACTCTTCGCCCGCGCCCTGCACAACTTAAGCCCCCGCGCCGCAGGGCCATTCGTCGCCGTCAACTGCGGGGCCATCCCCGGCGAACTCCTGGAATCGGAACTCTTCGGCCACGCGCGCGGCGCGTTCACCGACGCCAAAACCGAACGCAAAGGCCGCTTCGCCCTGGCCGCCGGCGGCACCCTGTTCCTCGACGAAATCGGCGAACTGCCGCTGCCCCTGCAAGTCAAACTCCTGCGCGTGCTCCAGGAACGCGTCTACGAACCCCTCGGCTCGGACAAGACCGTCCCCGCCGACGTGCGCATCCTCGCCGCCACCAACCGCGACCTGGAAGCCATGGCCGCCTCCGGCGCGTTCCGCCGCGACCTCTTCTACCGCTTGAGCGTCGCGCGCATCGCCCTGCCCCCCCTGCGGGAACGCCCCGAAGACATCCCCCTGCTCGTCGCCACCTTCATCGAACGCTTGAACCTCCTGCGCGAAAAATCCGTCGTCGGCGTGCGCGACGACGCCTTGCGCATTCTCCTGCGCCACGACTACCCCGGCAACGTCCGCGAACTGCAAAACATCCTGGAATACGCCTTCATCCTCTGCCCCAGCGGCCGCATCGGGCCCGAACACCTGCCCGACTACCTGCGCCCCTCCCCCACGACCGCCACACTCCCGGACACGACCCCGCACACCATGCGCGCCGTCAAATACGCCGCCGCCAAAGCCGCCCTGGACCGCCACCACGGCAAAACCATGGCCGCCTGCCGCGAACTCGACGTCACCAAGGATACCCTGCGGCGGATACTGGAAAAAGGGCCAGGTGAAACGGAGGAAGGAAGGGACGGAGGAGGAGATGAAGAGGCCTCCGGCGGCCGGGGGGGATGATCCCCCCCGGACCCCCTCGACGGGGAAGCAGGTGGCGAGACGGTCGGGATGCGGTGCGTCGGGGTCTGTGGCCGCGGCGAAGCGCCGCATCTGGGGAAGCGAAATTCCTTTAAGGTCTTTTGCCTCTGAAGAGGCTTTCAAAGTAAAAGTCCTTCAAACTCGCCCTGAAAAGGCAACGGCCCCATCTTCGTTCCGCCAACGCCAAACCTCCCGGTGCCCGCAGCCCTTCCCGCGCCACGACGCCGAACGGGGGGACCGGGGGGAGTGACTCCCCCCGGCGGGGTCTGGGGCAGAGCCCCAGCGGGTCCAGGGCAGCGCCCCGGATTACGCCATGCGGACCGAGGCGATGTTGTCGCAGAACCAGCGGTAGGTTTGTTCGAGTCCTTCGGCGAGGGTATGGCGGGGTTTCCAGCCCAGGCTGGAGAGGCGTTTGATGTCCACGATCTTGCGCGGCGTGCCGTCGGGTTTGGAGGCATCGAAGACGATGCGGCCGGCGAATCCCGTGACTTTGGCCATGAGTGCGGCGAGTTCGCGGATGCTGACTTCCTCGCCGGAGCCGATGTTGACGATTTCCTCGTCGTCGTAGCGTTCGAAGCAGGCCAGGGCGGCGGCGGCCATGTCGTCGACGTGGAGGAATTCGCGCAGGGCGTTGCCGGTGCCCCAGACGGCGACGCTGTCGCGGTTTTCCAGGCGCGCCTCGTGGAAGCGGCGCATGAGCCCGGGGATGACGTGGGAGTTGACGGGGGTGAAGTTGTCGCCAGGCCCGTAGAGGTTGGTGGGCATGAGGCTGATGGCGGAGAAGCCGTATTGGCGGTGGTAGGCCTGGCACATTTTGATGCCGGCGATCTTGGCGATGGCGTACCACTGGTTGGTTTCTTCCAGGGGGCCGGTCAACAGCGCCGATTCCGGCATGGGTTGCGGGGCGAACTTGGGGTAGATGCAGGAGGACCCCAGGAACACGAGTTTTTGCACGCCGCTTTTATAGGCCGCGTCAATGACGTTGGTCTGGATGAGCAGATTGTCGCGGATGAAATCGGCCGGATACGTGCTGTTGGCGTGGATGCCGCCGACCTTGGCCGCGGCCAGGAACACGGCGGCCGGCTTGGCGGCCGTGAAAAAGGCGCTGACGTCGGCCTGACTGGTCAGATCGAGTTCCCGATGGGTGCGGGTGATGACGTCGTGGCCTTTGGCGGCGAGAACCCTGGCGATGGCGGAGCCGACAAGGCCCCGGTGGCCGGCGACGAAAATGGGGCCGGCGGCGGCTTCATGGGGCGTGTTCATGGACGCGACAGGTAGCACGACCGGGCAGGGCTGCCTAGACCGTCGGGCGGGAAAAGTGTCGCCGGATCAGCCGGGCAGCAGCGTGGCCAACGCCTGGCGCAGGGTCGCCGCGGCGCGTCTGGCCGGGGCCAGTTTGCCTTGGCGGGCGGCGGCGCAGGCGTGCTCGGCGGTCTGGGCCAGCTCGGCCAGGCCGAGGTTCAACAGATTGCCCTTGAGGCCGTGGGCGGCCTCGGCGCAGGCGGCGGGGTTGTGGCCGGCCGCGGCCTGATCCAGGCGGGACAGGGCCGCGGCCAGGACCGGCCCGGCCACGGCCAGGGCTTCTTCGGCCTCGGCCGCAAGCAGTTCGTGCTCCCCGAGCAGGAAGACCAGGGCGCGGCGTCTGGGGTCTTGCATGATGTTCAGGTCCGGTTGGGAGCGGCGGCGATTTCGGCCAAAACTGCCTCAAGGTCGTTTATGCGGTAGGGCTTGGAGAAGTAGGCGTTCATCCCGGCCTGGCGGCACTGGGCGTCGTCGTCTTCGGTGGCCTGGGCGGTCAGGGCGATGATGGGCGTCGTCACGCCGTGCTCCCGCAGCCGGCGGGCGGCTTCCAGGCCGTCGAGGATGGGCATGCGCACATCCATGAACACGACATGGTAGGGCGCGTCGGCATCCCGGGCGGCCAGAACCAGACGCACGGCTTCCTGGCCGTCGCTGGCGAAGTCGGCCTGGCCCACGCCGAGCTTTTGCAGGATTTTTTGCAGCAAAAAGCGGTTGTAGGGGTTGTCCTCGGCCACCAGGGCGCGCAGCCCCCCGAAGTCGGCGGCCGAGGGCAGGGGCAGATCCGGCCGGGAGTGGGCGGCCTGGGGTTCGGGCAGGGCCAGGGTGAAGGAGAAGACGCTGCCGCGCCCGGGGTTCGTGTCCAGCTCCAGGCCCGATCCGCCAAGCAGCCCCACCAGCCGGTTGGAAATGGACAGCCCCAGGCCGGTGCCGCCGGGGTTGCGGGCCACGGCGTCCTCGGTCTGGACAAAGGGCTCGAAGATGCGTTCCCGGACCTCGGGGGTGATGCCGGGGCCGGTGTCGCGCACGGCGAAGGTGACGCGCGGGGGACCGTCGTGGCCCAGGTTGGCCGTGGCGCGCCGGGCCGACAGGGTCACGCGGCCGCTGGGCGTGAACTTGATGGCGTTGGACAAAAGGTTGAGCAAGATCTGCTTGAGGCGCACCGGATCGCACAGCACCAGCCGGGGCAGGGACGGATCGCGTTCGATGACCAGGGTCAACCCCTGTTGGTCGGCGGCCTGGGCCATGACCCGGCGGACTTCTTCCAGGAGCCGGTCGATGTCCATGGGCGCGGGCCGGATTTCCAGACGCCCCATCTCGATGCGGGAAAAATCCAGGATGTCGTTTAAGATGACGAGCAGCCCTTCGCCGGCGGCGCGCATGGTTTCGACGCATTCGCGCTGTTGCGGCGGCAGGTTGGCCCCGAGCAGCAATTGGGACAGGCCCATGATGGCGTTGAGCGGCGTGCGGATCTCGTGGCTCATGTTGGCCAGGAAGGCCGATTTCATGCGGCTGGCTTCCTCGGCCTGGACCTGGGCCCGGATAAGGTCGGAGACGTCCACGAAGGATTCGATGCCGCCGGTGGACCGGCCGCCGGCGTCGAGGATGGGGGCGGCGTTTTTGAGGATGGTGAGGCGTTTGCCGCCCCGGGCGACAATGGTGGATTGGCGTTTTTGCACGGCCGCGTCGGCGGGGCGGGCCGGACAGGGCGACGGCGGCGATTCCCGCAGGAGCTGGGACCGGGGGCGGCCCAGGGCCTGGTCGCGGCTAAAACCGGTGATGGCCGTGAATTCGTCGTTGATCGTCACCACCACATCGTCGCGGTTGACGATGCAGATGGCCGCGCCGGCGATGGTGATGACCTGTTCGAGGAAGCGCTTTTCGCGTTCCACGCCAAGGCGCGCCTCGACCAGCGGCGTGACGTCGATGAGCGAGACGATAAGTCCGGTGAACGCGCCGTCCTCGATGACCGGCTGGAGCTTGACCGTGACGTCGCGTTCGCCGATCCGGTTTTCGAAGGAGACCGGGGTGGAAGCCACGCCCCGGCGGAAGAGATCGAGAAAGGCGGCGGCTTGGTAATCTTCGGTTTCCAGGCCCAGGACTTCGAGGTTCGCGCCGAGCACCTCGGCCCGGGAGCGGCCGAGCCAGGCCAGATAACGGTCGTTTATTTCGGCGATGACGCCCGAAGGGGCGACAAAGGCGATGGCCTGGTCCAGGGCGGCGATGATGGAGGTGAGCCGGGCCAGGCGATTGTCGGACGTGGCGTTTTGCCCGGCCCGGACCGGGCGTGCGGCGGAAAAGGAAGCCGCCCGACGACTGGGGCGGCTAGGCCGGTTTGGAGACGGCCGCCGCGTGAAAGACATCGAGGCGTTCCTTGTAGGGGGGGTGTCCGAAAAAGGCCGAGCCCGAAACCAGGACGTCGGCTCCGGCGGCCAGCAGGGCGGCCGTGTTGTCCGGGGTCACGCCGCCGTCGACCTGGATGCGGAAGGAAAGTCCCCGCTCACGGCGCAGGGCGCTTAAAGCCCGGATCTTGTCCAGGCAGAAGGGGATGAAGGACTGGCCGCCAAAACCCGGGTTGACGGTCATGATGAGCACCATGTCGAGCTGGGGCAGCAGCCACTCCACGGCCGAAAGCGGCGTGGCCGGATTGAGCGCCACGGCCGGGGCCGCGCCCAGGCGGGCGATCTCGGCCACGGCGCGCTCCAGGTGGACGGTGGCCTCGGCGTGGACGCAGATGAGGTCCGAGCCGGCGGCCCGAAATTCGGCCAGATAGCGCTCGGGGCGTTCGATCATGAGGTGGGTGTCGAAATACAGCCGGCTCGTTTTGCGCATGGCGGCGATAAGCGGCGGCCCGAAGGTGATGTTGGGCACGAAAAGCCCGTCCATGACGTCGAGGTGGACCCAGGACAATCCGGCCGCTTCCAGGGCGGCCAGTTCGTCGGCCAGCCGGGCGAAGTCCGAGGACAGAAGCGAGGGCGACAAAATAAACGGCGGCGTCATGGCGGCTCCGGCTGAATGTTTGTGACGCGCACGGCGTCGTTATCTCCTGGATAGACCGCCGGCCGCCCCGGGTCAAGGCGGGCGAGGCGGCGGCGGGCCGTTCGTGGCCGTTGTCACAAATCCGCCCGAGGCGTATGTCGGAAATGGCGCGGAAACGGGCGGCGGAACCGACGTCACGCGTTCTTGTCCCCCGCGTCACCGGACCGTAACGGAGCCTTTCTACCTTCCCCTTCGTCACCTGGGGCAATTCGCGCCAACCTTGCGCGACAATCACTTTCATACGGAGGATTCTCATGAAAAAGCTTATTGGCATCGTGGCCGCGTTTCTGATGATGGCCTCTGCCGCTCTGGCCGACACCACCATCAAGGTCGACGGTTCCACCACCGTCCTGCCCATCATGCAGAAAATCGTCGAGGCCTACATGAAGGCTCATCCCGACGTGAAGATCTCGGTGTCCGGCGGCGGCTCGGGCAACGGCATCAAGGCGCTCATCGACGGCGCCACCGACGTGGCCATGGCCTCGCGCGCCATGGAAGCCAAGGAAATCGATCTGGCCAAGACCAAGAACATCGCGCCCAAGCAGATCGTGTGCGCCATCGACGCCATCGTGCCCGTGGTCAACCCGGCCAACAAGCTGACCGAGATCACCACCGACCAGCTCAAGGATCTCTACATGGGCAAGATCACCTCCTGGAAGGACCTGGGCGGCGAAGGCCCGGTGGTCGTCATCTCCCGCGACACCTCGTCGGGCACCTACGAGACCTGGGAAGGTCTGGTCATGAAGAAGGAACGCGTGTTCCCCGGCGCGCTGATGCAGGCTTCCAGCGGCGCGGTGGTTCAGGCCGTCAGCAAGAACAAGAACGCCCTGGGCTACGTCGGCATCGGCTACCTCGACGCCTCCACCAAGGCGCTGAAGGTCAACGGCGTCGAGCCCACGGCCGAAAACGCCAAGTCCAAGAAGTTCCCCATCTCCCGCGACCTCTACCTCTACACCAACGGCGAGCCCGCCGGCGCGGTCAAGGGCCTGGTCGACTTCCTGCTCGGCGCCGAAGGCCAGAAGCTCGTCAAGGAAGCCGGCTTCGTGCCGCTCAACTAATCCCCGCCCGTCCCACGAAGAACCCTTCGCGCCCCGGACCGCCAAAGCGGGCCGGGGCGCGCTCCCGGGAGACACGCCATGGCCATGTCCCGCCAGACCAAGGACAACCTGATCCGCAACGCCTTTTTCCTCACGGCCTTAAGCTCCATCGTGGCCCTGGCCCTGATCATGCTCTACCTCTTCATCGAGGGCCTGCCGATCTTCAAGATCGTCTCGGTGACGGACTTCCTTTTCGGCCACTACTGGTATCCCACCTCCGAACCCCATGAGTTCGGCATCTTTCCGCTCATCGTGGCCTCGCTGGCGGTCACGGCCCTGTCCTCGGCCATCGCCATTCCCCTGGGCGTCATGACCGCCATCTATCTGGCCGAAATCGCCAGCCGCCGCACCCGCGACATCTTCAAGCCCATCGTGGAGCTGCTGGCCGCCCTGCCTTCCGTGGTCATCGGCTTTTTCGGCATGGTGGTGGTCGCGCCCTTTATCCAGGAAACCTTCGACCTGGCCACCGGGCTGAACCTCTTCAACGCCGCCATCATGCTGGCGTTTATGTCCGTGCCCACCATCTGCTCGGTGTCCGAGGACGCCATCTACGCCGTGCCCCGGGAACTCAAGGAAGCCTCCCTGGCCCTGGGGGCCACCCATTTCGAGACCATTTCCAAGGTGGTGCTGCCGGCCTCGCTGTCGGGCATCTCCACCGCCGTCATGCTCGGCATGTCCCGGGCCATCGGCGAGACCATGGTCGTTTTGATGGTGGCCGGCGGCGCGGCCATGATCCCCAACTCGATTTTCTCCCCGGTGCGGCCCATGCCGTCGAGCATCGCCGCCGAAATGGCCGAGGCGTCCTTTCGCGGCGACCACTACCGGGCGCTGTTCGCCATCGGCATCGTGCTCTTTCTCTTCACCCTGGCCTTTAATCTCATCGCCAGCCACGTGGCCGAAAAGCACAAGCAGGTCGGCGCGGCCACCTTGTAAGCGACCAGGAGCGACATCATGAACCAGACCGCCCTCACCCATGCCGGGCTGGCCCGCCGCCACCGCACCCAAAAAATCATGTGGGGCGTTTTCGGGGCCTCCTCGCTCATCAACATGGCCGCCTTGGTGCTCATCTGCGGCTTCTTGCTCGTCAAAGGCCTGCCGGCCATCAGCTGGTCGTTTTTGACCGAAATGCCCCGCGATTCCATGACCGCCGGCGGCATCCTGCCCTGCATCCTGGGCACCATCTATCTAAGCCTGGGCACCATGTGCGTGGCCTTTCCCCTGGGCGTGGCCTCGGCCGTCTACCTCAACGAATACGCCCGGCCCGGCCGCACCCTGCGGCTTATCCGCCTGGGCATCAACAACCTAGCCGGCGTGCCCTCGGTGGTCTTCGGCCTGTTCGGCCTGGCCTTTTTCGTCACCTTCTTCGGCCTGGGCGTGAGCCTCTTGTCGGGCATCCTGACCCTGTCCATCCTCGTTTTGCCGGTCATCATCGGCACCGCCGAGGAGGCGCTCAAGTCCGTCCCCCAGACCTACCGCGAAGCCTCGCTGGGCCTTGGGGCCACCAAGTGGCAGACCATCCGGCTGGTGGTCCTGCCGGCGGCCATGCCCGGGATGCTCACCGGCGCGATCCTGGGCCTTTCCCGGGTGGCCGGCGAAACCGCCGCCATCATGTTCACGGCCTCGGTCTTTTTCACGCCCTACCTGCCCACCAGCATCACCGACTCGGTCATGGCCCTGCCGTACCACATCTACGTCCTGGCCACGGCCGGCACCGACATCGACAAGACCCGCCCCCTGCAATACGGCACGGCGCTGGTGCTTATCGTCCTGGTGCTGGGCATGAACCTCGGGGCCATTCTCTACCGGGCCAAGCTGCAAAAGAAGCGGTAGAGAAGAGCAGAAGAGGAAGAGGCCTCCGGCGGCCGGGGGCCTGAGGCCCCCGGACCCCCCAGCTGAAGAAAAGGGGTTAAGGGGGGAGGCGCTCGGCGGGGGCCGTTGCAATGGTATCGGGAAGGCGTATTTTACCCAGCATGGAAATGGAACGCTTGAGCACCGGTTCGTTGACTTCAGGCATCGTGTCGGCCCGGCTTGCGGCTGGCCGCCCGGGACGCCGCGCCAACCCTCGACCGGGAGGGCGCGGTTGAACCGAAAATCGGTACGCTCCGGCACGGCAACGAGCCGGGAAAAAAGGAAAAAAGGCGGCGTGGACGCGTAAGGCGTCCCGCCGCTTTTTGTTTGGCCCGGCCTTGGGGCCGGGACACGTCCGCAAACGCCGGTCCGGCAGGACCGCCGACCGCCGGGGGGCGGCCGGCGCGGCCGTCGGCCCGGCGAACCAGGGAGGCCTCCCATGACCGACGGCGGCGACGTGACGGGACGCAAGAACTACGTCCTGGACACCAACGTGCTCATCGAAAACCCGCAGTGCGTGCTCAAGCTGCGAAACGGCGTGGAAAACGCCATCCACATCCCCTACCACGTGCTCATGGAGCTGGAGGCGCTCAAAAAAACGCCCAAGCTGCGCCACATCGTGGCCAACGTCATCGGCGTTTTAAGCGACCACCGCGACCACATCCACTTCATCCAAAACGACAAGAGCCATTCCGCCTTCACCGACATCGTCGACAACCACATTCTCGACGAAATCCAGGCCTCCACCATCGAAGACCCGGTACTGGTCACCAACGACCGCATTTTGAAGCTCCAGGCCGAGCTGCGCGGCATCAAAAGCGAGGAACTGCGCGATTCCAAACCCTTCGAGTCGGAATCCCAGCGTTACACCGGCTTCGTGGAAGAGGGCGAGGAGCCCGTGCCCAACTGCTTCAGCTGGCGCGAGGGCAAGCCCGTGCTCCACGCCCCGGACGGCGAGCGGGTCATCAGCCACACCTGCGACGTCTGGAACGTGCGCCCGCGCACGGTCTACCAGAATCTCGCCCTGGAGCTCATCATGGCGCCCCACATCGACCTCGTCTCCATCCAAAGCGAGGCCGGCTACGGCAAGACTTTCCTGGCCCTGGCCGCCGCCCTTTTCGCCGTGCAGGAGAAAAAACAGTTCGACAAGATTTTTGTCCTCAAGCCCACCATCGAGATCGGGGCCAAGCTCGGCTACCTGCCCGGCGACGTCTCGGAAAAGATGGAACCCTACGTGAAATATGTCTTCGACCTGCTGGTCAAGCTCCACCGCTGCCGGGCGGCCAACAAGGTGTTCCTCAACCCCAACGACGAGATGCTGCGGGTCAATCCCAAAAAGTTCGAGATCCTGCCCCTGGCCTACGTGCGCGGCATGAACATCGAAAACGCCTTTGTGGTCATCGACGAGGCCCAGAACCTGGCCCGCTCGGAAGTGCGGGCGCTTTTGACCCGCATGGGCGAAGGCGTCAAATGCGTGGTCCTTGGCGACACCTCCCAGGTGGACAACCCCTATCTCAACGAGGCCAACAACGGGCTCAACTGGATCGTGCGCAAGTTCAAGGGGTTCCCCAACTACGCCCACATCGTGCTCAAGGGCGAACGCTCGCGCGGCCCGATTACCGATATGGTGCTGAAGTCGAAGTTGTAGGGGGAGACAGGACGGGGGATGCCTCCGGCGGCCGGGAGGGGGTAACCCCCTCCCGGACCCTCCCTGATTGGGGGCCGGGCAAAGTCCCCGGAAAGCGTCGGGCGCGGAAAGAGGCGGGCCTGCGTGCTCTGGCCTATTCCCGGGGCAGGGCCACGCTGACAGTGGTGCCGGCGGCTTCGGACACGTCGAGGCGGATGGCGCCGCCCTGGCATTCGGTCATGAGCCGGGCCGAGTAGGTGCCCAGGCCGTTGCCCTTGGTTTTGCCGGCCGTGGCGTATTTCTCAAAAAAGATGGGGATGATTTCGGCCGCCGGGGGAGTCGGGTTGGCGATGGCGAAGCCGGCCTGGTCGCCGGCGGCGAAAAAGCCCACCACCACCGTCGCCCCGGCCGGTTCGGCTTCCAGGGCGTTTTTGAGCAGGTTGCCGGCCGTGGTCTGGACGAGCAACGCATTGCCCAGGGCAAAGACCGGCGGCTGATCCGGCGGGAAGGCGACGGCGACGCCCCGGGTCCGGGCCAGGGGGGCGAGCATGTCCACCGCCGTGGCCAGGATGCGGGCCAGATCGATGCGCTGGAGGTCAGGCCGGAAGGTCCCGGTTTCCATCTTGTAGAGGTCCAGGGACAGGTCGATCTGTTCGAGCATGAACCGGCCGGCCTGTTCGATCTCGGCCAGGATGTCGCGCTGCTCCTCGTTGACTTCGCCCAGGGCGGCCACCAGTTCGGGCAGGTTGACGATGCTGCCAAGGGGCGCCTTGAGGTCGTGGCGCATGATGCGTTCCACGTCCTCGCGCACGTTTTCGAGTTCCTTGCGGGCGGTGATGTCGTCAAAAATCCAGATGGAGCCGGCTTGGGGGGCGGCCGGATCGATGAGGCGGCCGTGAACGGCGCACCACAGCGTGCGGCCGTCGCGGTTGCGGAAGCGTTCCTCCACCGAGGCTTCCTGTCCGGCGGCCACGGCGGCCAGAACCTCCTGTCGCAGGGCGGCCCGGCGTTGTTCGTTTTCGTGGATGGCCTCCAGGGGGCGGCCGGCCAGGGCGGCCGGGTCCAGGGCGAACAGCGCGCCGAACCGGGCGTTGGCCCGGATCACCCGCCCCTCGTGGCCCAGGTGCACGATGCCCACCGACGAGGCGTTGAAGATGGCCTCAAGCTCGGACATGAGCCGGGCCAGGCGTTCCTCGCGCGCCTTTTGTTCGGTGATGTCCTCCTTGACCGCCACATAGTGGGTGACGACTCCCTGCTCGTCGCGGATGGGGGAGATGGAGGAATCTTCCCAGTACAGCTCGCCGTTGCGCTTGCGGTTGCACAGCTCCCCGCGCCAGATGCCGCCGGTCTGGAGGGTGTCCCACATGGCCTGGAAAAAGGCTCGGTCATGGACGCCGCTGCTGAGCACGCGGGGCGTTTTGCCCAGGGCTTCGGCCGCCGAATAGCCGGTCAGCTCCGTGAAGAAGGGATTGACGTATTCGATGGCGCCCTCGGCGTCGGTGATGACGATGGAGGCCGGGGACTGCTCCACGGCGGCGCGCAGCAGGCGCAGGCTGCGCTCCTGCTCGTGCTGGAGGGTCACGTCTTCCACCGAGGCGATGACCGGGGTGGGGTCCTGGCCGGCCGCCACCGGGTTGAACATGGCCCGCAGCACCCGCGTGCGTCCGCCCAGGACCGAGGTGTAGGGACCTTCCATCCGGGTCGCGGTCCCGGCCAGGGCAGCGGCCAGGGCCTGGCGGGCGGTCTCGGGCATCCGGGACAGGACGTTGGCGCCGCAGGCCACATCTTCGGTCGTGCCGACGATTTCCAGGAACCGGGCGTTGCACTTGAGGATGGCCCCGTCCGGGGCGAAGGCCACCAGTCCCAGGGGCGAGTTGTCGAAAATGATGCGCAGGGTGTTTTCCTGCTCGGCCAGGGCCTCCTCGGCCTGGTTGCGGCTGGTGACGTCGATGCAAAAGCCTTCCAGGCGCAGGATGGCCCCGGCGGCGTCGCGCACGGCCCGGACGTGCAGCGACACCCAGATGACGCGGCCGTCCCGGGTGCGGCGGCGGGTCTCGTGGCCGGAAAGGGAGCCGCGTTGTTCCAAAAGGTTCAGAAGCCGCTGACGGTCGTCCGGATCGACGTACATCTGGTTCTCGATGTCCGTTACCTGGCGCAGCATGTCCTCGGGATCGGCGTAGCCGTATATGCGGGCCAT
This sequence comes from Solidesulfovibrio magneticus, assembly GCA_002482565.1. Taxonomy (GTDB): domain Bacteria; phylum Desulfobacterota; class Desulfovibrionia; order Desulfovibrionales; family Desulfovibrionaceae; genus Solidesulfovibrio; species Solidesulfovibrio magneticus_B. The sequence continues at coordinate 4,163 of DLGG01000130.1, read as the reverse complement.
GCAGGCGTTGACCGTGAGATAGCGGCCCGTGGGCAGGGAGGAGAAGATGCCCACCGGCGCGTTGTCGTAAAGGTCGCGCAGGGCCTGCTCGCTTTGGCGCAGGGCGTTTTCGGCGGCTAGGCGGTCGGTGACGTCGTAGACGTAGCCGCCGACCCCGGTTTGGCCGCCGGGCAGGGGCACGGGAAATTTGCGCACCTCGAACACCCGGTCGCCCATGGTTTCCAGGGCGGTGAGCACGGCGGCTCCTTCCTTGGCGGCCAGATCCGAGCGACGGCATTCGGCCAAGAGCTCCGGCGGCATGACGTCGGCGTCGTCGCGGCCGATGACGGCCTCGGGAGGCAAACCGTAGAATTCGCACAGGTTGCGGTTGACCACCAGGTAGCGCAGGTTTTCGTCCTTGAAAAAAGCCATGCCGCTGGTGGCGTCGATGAAGGCCCGGTAGCGGGCATCGCTTGCGCGCAGGGCCTCGTTGGCCGTGGTCAGGGCCATGGTGCGCTCGGCCACGGTGCGTTCCAGGTCTTCCTTGGCGGCGTCCAGGGCGGATGTGGCCCGGGCTACGGCCTCGGCCAGCCGGGCCGGCCAGGACAGCAGCAGAAACAGCGCCGCCGACAGCACGACCCACGAGGCGAAACCGCCGGCCAGGAGCGGCGGCGGCACGGGCAGCCGGGTCCAACCGCCGGCCGGCACGGCGGCCAGTTCCCAGGTCCCGCCCGGCGTGTCCAGATGGGCCAGGACCGGGGCGTCGCGAAACACGGTCGGGTCGCCGGCCAGCAGGCGAGTGGCCCCGGTTTCGGCATCAGTGGCCCGCACGGCCAGCCGCAGTCCCGAAGCGGGGGAGGCGGTCAACTGGAAAAATTCCTTGCCGTCCAGGATGACCGTGGCCAGTCCCCAGAGCCTGGGCGGCGCGCCGTTTTCGCCGGGCAGCCGGACCGGCAGGCGTAATATCAGGCCCGTGCCGCCCTGAAGCAGGGGCACGGGGCCGTCGAGGACCGGGGCGTTGTTGTCGATGGCCCGGCGCAGGGCCAGCATTTGGACCCTGGGCAGGTTGTCGGTCAGACGAAGGCCCAGGATGCCGCCGTTATTGATGGTTGGGTAGAGGTGGGAAACGGTGAGGTCGCGGGCGAGCTGCAGGGAGCGCACGTCGGGCAGGCCGGCGGCCAATCCCGAGGCAAAGACGGAAAAGTCCTTTTCATCCACCTCCGGCCGGGTGGCGGCCAGGGCGGCCAGGGCGCGCAGGATGACCAGGCGGCCGGCCAGGGCGGCGTCCAGGGTGAGCCGGGTTTCGGACAACAGCAGGCTGGCTTCGGCGCGTTTCTCGGCGGCATGACGGTCGGCCTGGGCCTCGTAGATGAGCAGGCCGGCCGGCAGCGTGGCCAGGGCCGCGCCAGCAAGGGCGATGGCGGCGCAGATCACCGTCCTGAGGCGGGCCTTGACCATGCGGAAAACGTCTCCTCCACGATGCCTAAAGGACGGGGCCGGCCAGGCGGCACGAACCCCGCAGCATGAAGGAGCATAGCCCCGGCGGCCAGGGCGTGGCAAGAGGGATTGAGCGGGCGTGCCTTTCCTTACAAAAAGAGCCAGACGGCGGCCAGGCCCGACAGGCTCATGGTGATGGTGTAGGGCAGGGCCTGCCGGACCATTTCGCCGTAAGAAAGGCGAATGAGCGGGGCCAGGGCCGAGGTCAAAAGGAACAGGAAGGCGGCCTGGCCGTTGGGCGTGGCCACGCTGGGGATGTTGGTGCCGGTGTTGATGGCCACGGCCAGCCGGTCGAAATGGGCCAGGGCGTCGGCCACGGCCGGCCGGGCGGCTTCCGGCAGTCCGGCCAGGGCGGCCTGCCGGCCTACGGCCGGATCGGCCAGCCGGGCCATGAAGTCGGCCCCGGACAGGCCCAGGCCGGGCACGGCATCCAGGAGATTCACGAAATGGGCCTTGGTCTCGGTGATGTAGACCGTGGCCACGAACACGTTGTCGCTGATCATGGAGAGCAGGCCGTTGGCCAGATAGTAGGCGGCGGTCTGGGTGCGGCCGGAAAGCGACAGCACGAAGTTCGTCACCGGGGCGAACAGGTGCTGGTCGTGGATGACGGCCACGATGGCGAAAAAGACCACGAGCAGGGCGGTAAAGGGCAGGGCTTCGACAAAGGCGTGGCCGATGCGGTGTTCCTCGGTGACGCCGCAAAAGGCGGTGAGCAGGATGATGATGGACAGGCCGATGACCCCGACCTCGGCCAGATGCAGGGCCAGGGCGGCCACGAGATAGACGGCGGCCGCGCCCTGGACGTAGAGGGCGGCCCGCTGGCGCTGGGTCATGGCCGCGTCGCGCCGGGCGTCCTCGGCGGCCAGCACCCGGCGCACTTCGGCCGGCAGCTTGGAGCCGTAGCCGAAAAGGGAAAACCGCTCGACAAGGACGGTGGTGGCCAAGCCCACGACCAGCACCGGCATGGACACCGGCGCGACCTTGAGAAAGAACTCCCCGAAATGCCAGCCCATTTCATGGGCAATAAGCAGGTTTTGCGGTTCGCCGACCAGGGTGCACACGCCGCCAAGGGCCGTGCCCACCGCGCCGTGCATCATGAGGTTGCGCAAAAATCCGCGGAACTGGGCCAGATCCCGGCGACAGGCCTCGTCCATGGCCGCGTCCTCGCCCAGCCGGCATTTCCCGGCCGAGGCGTGGCGGTGGTAGACCTCGTAAAAGCCATACGCCACGGCCATGATGACGGCGGTGACGGTAAGCGCGTCAAGAAAGGCCGAGAGAAAGGCCCCGGCGAAGCAAAAAAGCAGCGACAGCGCGATTTTTCCTCGCACCTTCATGAGAATCTTGGTGAACACGTACTGGAGCATGTCCTTCATGAAGTAGATGCCGGCCACCATGAAGATCAAAAGCAGGATCACCGGGAAATTGTGGGCCGCCTCGTTATAGAGGGCCTGGGGCGTGGTCAGCCCCATGAGCACGGCCTCAAGGGCCAGCAGGCCTCCGGCCGGCAGCGGATAGCAGGACAGGGCCATGGCCAGGGTGAAGATGAATTCGCCAATGAGCAGCCAGCCCGTGGCAAAGGGGCCGGCGGCGGCCAGCAGGATGGGGTTTACGATCAGGAAGGCGAGGATGGTCAGCTTGTACCAGTCCGGCGCGTTGCCGAGCGCGTTGGCGAGAAAGGCCCGGGGCAGTGTCCGCGGCATGGGCGAGGCTCCTTGGCTTGGCGGTGGCGGGGAAAACCGCCGCATCCTAGCCCAGGCCGCCGCCAAGTCCAAGGCGTTCGCCGATTGAGGGCGAATAAGACAACTGCTTGAACTCGTTTGATTTTTTGCTCTTCTTCAGGCGCTTGGGCGGTTAGAACGGCAAACCTGTTTTCTCACGCCCCGGTTGGAGCGGCCGACTGGTTGGCCCGAGCCTTTAATCCGGCCTGGCGCAGGATCTCGGCCAGGGCATCGACGTCGGCCGGTTTGTCCAGCACGGCGAACGCGCCAAGGGCCAGGCAGGCCTGGCGCTCTGTCGGGCCGGCCGCCCCCGAAAGCACCACCACTTCCAGATCGGGCCGGGCGGCCTTGGCCCGGCGCAAGGCCTCGATGCCGTTGAGGCCCGGCAGCCGCAGGTCCAGCACCAGCACGTCCGGGGCCTCCCCGGCCACGGCGGCCAGGGCCGTCTCGCCGTCGAACACGGCATGGACCCCGATCTGGCGCAGGCTCAGGCGGTCGGACAGGGTCTGGATGAAATCCCGCTCGTCGTCGACGAGCAGCACCCGGGACGGCATGTCGAAATCCGCCCGGCGATAGATGTCGGACTGGTAAAAGCCCTTGCCCACCTTGACCAGCACGTCGGCCACCCCGGGCACGGCGGCGGCGATGGCCCGCAGTTCGCGTTCCAGGCTCGACAACAGCAGCACCTTGCGTTCGATGGTGAGGCTGGCCAGTCCGTCGTGGGCGGACACGCGCACGTCGTGCCCCTTGGCGGCCAGGGCGGTCTGGACCTTGGCGGCCAGGAGAAAGTCGGCCGCGGCGGCCCGGGTGGCGGCGGTGGGCTGCACGGCGGCGTCGCCCAGGTGCCCGAGGAGGCAGACCACGGCGGCCGCCGGGGTCAGCTTGTCCATGGGCAGGACCATGTCGAAGAGCGTCGGGTCCCAGGGATCGGCCGTCCCCGTGGCCCGGGCGGCGAAAGCGGCCCGGTCG
>DLGG01000101.1 GCA_002482565.1 Solidesulfovibrio magneticus | reverse complement strand
GCTATTGTGAACAGACCCTAGTGCGCGTCCCTTAAAAAATACGATAGTATTTTTTAAGAAAAATAAATGGTTTTAGCTTGTTGCCTACAAAATACCATATACGCTTTTCGCGGACGCGACACTAGGAGTTCCGCATGGCTCGATCTTCCGTCAACGTGGTCATCGGCGGCGAAGCCGGACAAGGGCTTGTCACCATCGGCGAGTTCCTGGCCCGGGCGCTGGTACGCGCCGGCTACGCCGTGTGCGTGACCCAGGATTACATGTCGCGCATCCGGGGCGGCCACAACACCTTTGCCGTGCGCGTCGACCCGGTAGCCGTCGCCGCGCCGGACGAAGCCATTGATCTGCTCGTGGCCCTGTCCGCCGACACCCTGGACATCCACCGGGAGCACCTTTCCCCGCGCGCCCTGGTGCTGGCCGACGCGGCCGTCGGCCTGGGCGGACTGCCCGGCCTGGCCGTCCCCTATAAGACCCTGTGCCCCAAGCCGCTCTACGAAAACGTCGCGGCTCTCGGCGTGGCCGGCGCGCTTTTGTGCCTGGACCCCGACATGTTGAGCGGTCTTGTGGCCGAGAAATTCGCGGCCAAGGGCGAGGCCGTGGTCGCGGCCAACCGCGACGTGCTGGCCGCCGCCATGGACTGGGCCAAGGGGCAGGGGGCGAATTTCGCCTGTCTGGCCCCGCCGACCCTTGGGCCGGGGCGGCTCATGCTCCACGGCAACGAGTCCATCGCCTTGGGCGCGCTGGCCGCCGGAGTCAATTTCTCGTCATTTTATCCCATGACGCCGGGAACGTCCGTCATCCAGACGCTCATCGACCATGCCGACGCCATGGGCGTCACGGTGGAGCAGGCCGAGGACGAGATCGCGGCCGTGGTCATGGCCGTGGGCGCGTCGTATGCCGGGGCGCGGCCGCTGGTTTCCACCTCGGGCGGCGGATTTGCCCTGATGACCGAAGGCGTGTCGCTCTCCGGCATGCTCGAAACGCCGGTGACCATCGTGGTGGCCCAGCGGCCCGGCCCGGCCACGGGGTTGCCCACCCGCACCGAGCAGGCCGACCTCGACCTTGTGCTCTATGCCGGGCACGGCGAATTCCCCCGGGCGATATTTGCCCCGGGCGACGTCGCCCAGTGCTTCCATCTGGCCCATCGGGCCGTGGACACGGCCGAGCGGTTCCAGTCGCCGGTGTTCGTCCTTACCGACCAGTTCCTGGCCGACTCGTTTCGCGACGTGGCCCCCTTTGATCTGGCCGCCTTGCCGCCCGTGTCCCGGCCCCTGACCACGGTGGACGACCCGGCCGGCTACGTGCGCTACGCCGTCACCGATTCCGGCGTTTCGCCGCGCCTGCTGCCGGGCTTCACCGAGGCCACGGTGGTCCTGGACAGCGACGAGCACACCCAGGACGGCCACATCACCGAGGATCTGGCCGTGCGCGTGGCCATGCAGGACAAGCGGATGCGCAAGCTCGACGGGCTGACGGCGGCGGCTCTGCCGCCGGACCTCATCGGCCAGGCCGAGGACGCCACGCTGCTGGCCTGCTGGGGTTCGACCCTGGGCGCGGCCCTGGAAGCGGCCGAGAACCTGCGCCAATCCGGCCAGCCGGCCTGCGTGCTCCATTTCAGCCAGGTCTACCCCCTGGTCGGCGAGACCTTCTTGCCGATCCTGGCCAAGGCCCGGCGCACGGTCATGGTGGAAGGCAATTACGCCGGCCAGTTGGCCGGCCTGATCCGGCGCGAAACCGGCTACGTCTTTGACGCCCGCGTCGCCCGCTACGACGGCCTGCCCTTCACGGCCGCCTTTATCCTGTCCCAGCTCCGGGAGGCCACGGCATGACCGACGCCAATCCTTACGGCGAATTCGAAACGGCCTGGTGCCCCGGCTGCGGCAATTTCGCCATCCGCAAGGCCATGGTCGCGGCCCTGACGGCATTGGGCCTGCCCCCGCATAAGGTGGTCTTTTCCACCGGCATCGGCCAGGCGGCCAAGGCCCCGCACTACATCCGGGCCAACCTCCTAAACGGCCTGCATGGCCGCAGCCTGCCGGCGGCCACGGGCATCAAGCTCGCCAACCCCGAGCTGGCCGTTTTCGCCGAGTCCGGCGACGGCTGTTCCTACGGCGAGGGCGGCAACCACTTCCTGGCCGCCATCCGGCGCAACATCGACCTCACCTACGTGGTCCACGACAATCAGATCTACGGCCTGACCAAGGGCCAGGCCAGCCCGACCACGCCCAAGGGCCAGATCACCAAGACCCAGCCCCACGGCGCGCCTTCGGAAGCCTTCAATCCCGTGGCCGTGGCCGTGGCCATGGGCGCGGGCTTCGTGGCCCGGGGCTTTGCCGGCGAGGTGGAGCATCTGGCCGGACTCATCGCGGCCGCCGCGCGCCATCCCGGTTTTTCCCTGGTGGACGTGCTGCAGCCCTGCGTGTCCTTTAACAAGGTCAACACCTACGCCTGGTACAAGAAGCGTTGCTACGTCCTTGGCGACGACCATGACCCCACCAACCGCGAGGCGGCCCTGGCCCGGGCCTTCGAGTGGGGCGAGCGCATCCCCCTGGGCGTTTTGTGGCGAAGCGACCGGCCGGCCTTTGGCCCCATGGCGGCCGGGCCGTTGGCCGTCCGGGAGCCGGATCGGAAAACCCTTTCCGGCATCCTGGCCGGATACGCCTGATCAGTCGACGGTTAGCCCTCGGCCGCACCTGGCCGTTTGGGGCATGTGTGGAAGCGTGCGGCCGATTTGCCTGGCCTGTACAGCACGGGCGACCTTGTGCGTAAGGACGTCGGGGCGAGCCGCTGGATGGCCGGGCGGCGGTCGACGCGGCGATTGTCCCTGCCCTAAGCATTGACCCAATACGCCAGGAGACGGCGGGCATGAATGTGAACCTCAAGTTCTTCTTGAAAGATACCATCCGCAAAATGGTGGATTTTTCCAAGACGGCCCAGAACCGGGGCCTGCCGCCGCCGCCCTTGCAAAAGCCCTATCCCCTGGGCGCGGAGCTTATCGGGCTGGCCGGGCCGGGGCAGTGGCAGGGGGTGCGCGATGTGCCCGTGGCCCAGGCCATGGCGGCGCGTAAGTCCCACCGCAGCTTTCGCCAGGAGCTATTCACCCAGGACGAGCTGGGGTTCCTCCTGTGGGCCACTCAGGGTCTGCGCAAGTCCCCGGGGCTGACCGGCGGGCTTCGCACCGTTCCTTCAGCCGGCTGCCGCCACGCCTTCGAAACTTATGTCGCCATTTACCGCGTCCAGGGCCTGAACCCCGGCGTCTACCGCTATTTGCCCATCGAACATGCGCTCATCGAGGCAGTGCAGGTGGAGGATCTGGAAGAGGAGGTGGCCATGGCCGCCTTCAACCAGGGCTTCGTGTCGCGCGGAGCGGCCACGTTTATCTGGACGGCCGTGCCGGCGCGCATGGAGTGGCGCTACGGCGAGGCGTCCTACAAGGTCATGGCCCTGGACGCCGGCCATGTCTGTCAGAACCTCTATCTGGCCTGCGAGGCCGTGGGGGCTGGGACCTGCGCCATCGCCGCCTACGACCAGGAGGCCTTCGACGCCATGCTGGGCCTGGACGGCGACACGGAATTCACCATCTATCTCGCCCCGGTCGGCAAGGTTTGACCCGGGCGGCAACGGCGATTTCGGAGGAAGAAGTGGAGAAAAAAATCGTGCTGTTCGCCTTTCGCGGCGACGTGTCGTGCTTCGTGCATGTGCTGTTAAACGCCATCGACTATCGGGAGCGCGGCTACGAAGCCAAGGTGGTGCTGGAAGGCGAGGCCACCAAGCTTGTGGCCGTGTTGTCCAAGGCCGAGCACCCCATGCACGGGCTGTTCGAAAAGACCAAGGGGCAAGGGCTTTTTGCCGGGGCCTGCCGGGCCTGTTCGCACCAGCTCGGCAGCCAGGAGGCTTGCCTGGCCGAAGGGCTGACGCTGCTTGACGACATGCACGGCCATCCGGGCATGGGGCGGTATACGGAAGAGGGCTACACGATTTTGATTTTCTAGGCCCGGGCCAAGCGCACCGGACGACGGCGGGCGACCGCCTTTGTCCAAGGCTTGGCCCGGCCAGCGGCTTCATCGATTCGGGGCGGCCCAGCGGACCGCCTCGTCTCATTTCTTGCGCTTGAACATCTTTTCCATCTCGCGCCGGCCAAAGCGCACCGTCACCGGCCGGCCGTGGGGGCAGTAGTCGCGGTCCGGGACCGTGGCCCACTGGGACAAAAGCGCCACGGCTTCGTCGGCGGTGAGTTTCGTGCCGGCCTTGATCGCCGTCTTGCAGCTCATGAGAATCCACAAATCCTGCAAGGACTTGGACTGGCCGGCCAGGGCGGCGCGCAGGTATTCCTTGGCCTGGCCCACGGTCAGCTCCGGCGGCGCGCCGGTGATGGCGGCCATGCCCGGACGCGGCGTGTCCACGACAAAGCCCATGGACCGCAGTTCGGTGAAAAGCGTTTGCAGCCGGGCCTGCTCGGACGGGTGCATCGTCAATTCCACGGGCATCCCCAGCGGCCGGCTGTGGCCGCGCCGGCCGGCCGCTTCCCGAGCGGCGTAGATGACGCGCTCATGGGCGGCGTGCTGGTCCACCAGCACCAGTTCCCCGGCGGTGTCCACGATGAGATAGGTGTCGTCGAACTGGCCCAGGTAGCGCATGTCCGGCGGCAGGGCCGGTTCCAGCTCTTCCACGGTCCTGGCGTACAGGGGCGCGCCGGTCTCGGCCCCGTCGTTCTCCTGGGCGGCCTCGGCGGCCGCCCGGCGGGCCACGGCCGGCGGATCGAAATGGCGGGCCGGTCCCGGGC
>DLGG01000184.1 GCA_002482565.1 Solidesulfovibrio magneticus | reverse complement strand
GCGAGCAGCACCGGCTCGACCCGGGCCGCCGCTATGGCCGCCACCAGCTCGCGGATCGGCACCACGTCGGCCGCGTCGCCGTAATCCGGCGTGAGCCAGCGCACCGGCGGCAGCGCCTCCGGCACGGTCGCGGTTGACGCCGCCGCGCCGACCTGGCCATCGGCCGCCGTTTCGGGCGACAAATCCGGCGTTTCGGTTGACACGGCCGCCGCTTCCGCCGCGCCCACGGCCGCCGCCGCTCCCTGTTCCCGGTTCTCCCCCTCCCCCTGGGCCGACCGTCCAGGCCGCAAACGTCCTGACAGCAGCGCCGGCGGCAGCCCGGCCATAACCCAGGCGCGCAGGTTCGCGCCTTTTTCAAAGGCTTCACCGGGATCTTTGCCGACCGGGCAGGGCCAGCGTTTGGCGCGGGGAAAGCTCGCGGCCCAGCGGGCCCAGCCCTTGGCCCCGGCCCCGCCGGCCCCCTCGGCGTCGAGGGCGACCAGGATGCACAGCGCCTGGGACAGGGCCGCGTGGACGTCGGCCGCGATTTTGCGGACGTTGGCCGTCTGGATGCTGACCACGCCGACCAGGTCGCCGACGTGGTGGTGCAGCATGAGCGCGTCGAGCTCGGACTCGACCACCACAAACGCCTGGGACTGCGGCCCCAGGATCATGGCGTCCATGGAGCTGCCCGGGATCACGTAATATTTGGTCTCTTCCTTGAATTTCCGGCGGTCCTCGTCGGGCCGGCGGATGCGCAGCCGACGCACCGGGCCGTCCGGATCGGCCGACAGCTGGGGGATGACCACGCCGCGCGGGATCCAAAACGTGGTTTTCGGCTTGGCCGGGGCCTCGCCGTCCTTGGCCGGCTTGGGCTCCAGGGGCGGCAGCCCCCAGGAGGAGCGGGGGCGGATCAGGCAGGTTTTGCCCTTTTCGCCGGGGTTGTAGCCGAGGCGGTAGCGCTGCGCCGCCTCCAGCGGCAGGCCGCGCGAGGCCAGCCAGGCCAGCCAACGGGGATGGGCCAGCAGATGCTGGTGGGCCAAGACCGAAAATTTCGTGGCTTTGGTCTGCCAGAGCTCCGCCGGAGACTCCTGCGGCACGGCCTCAAACGGCTCCTGCCCGGCCGGCTGGCGCGGGACGCGCGGCAGCGACGGGACCGACCGGGCCACGGCTACGCCTAGCCGCTTGCAAGCCTCGGCGTAGCTCATGCCCTCGTAGTCCCGCAAAAACTGGATGGCGTCGCCGTAGACGTTGCACCGCCGGCAGAAATACCCGCCCCGGCCGTCATGATCGGCCGGCTTGATGACGCACCGGTCTTTTCCCCCGCAGGCCGGGCACGGCGCGCCCCACGACGTGCCGCTTTCCTTCTTCGGCATCAGCCCGTGGGCCTCAAACAGTCCAAGCAGATCAGCGGCCATGGCAATGTCCTGTTGTCCTGGCAATGTCCTGGCAATGTCCTGCCTCTAACATACTATTACCTTTCTCTTTTTTAAAAAGTAGGACGATAGGACAGGAGGACATGGTATGCTCTGAGCCGCAGTCAACATTTTTGGCGAGCATTAGGGGGCGGCGTCCTGATGTCCTGGCGCACCACTCCATCCAGGGTTGACGCCCCTTCCCGCCCCCAGGACATTCCAGTCGCAAATGTCCTGGCGAGGTCCTTTGTCCTGGCTCACCAGTTCGCAAATTCATTGCCGCCGCCTTTGCCGCTGGTCTTTTTTGGGTAATTATCCTGGGCAATTGAGTTAAGCTGGACGCCGTAGTAGTAGACGTTGCCGCCCACCTTTTGCTTTTGGACCTTGCGCCCGAGGTGCTTGCCGAACGTGTGCATGGTCGGGACGTACTTGCCGCGCTGTTTGAGGTGCCAGCGGGTGTAGAGATCGTAGACGTCGCTGGCGCTCACCCGGTCCTCGGGGCCGGCCTGGTCGAGGCACTCCTCGACAAAATCCTGCAGGTGATCCTCGTCGCGCTTGTAGTCCTCGGTGGCGGCCAGCACGGACTGGGGCGGGGAGATGCCGTCCGTCCTCCAGAGCAGACAGCCGCGCACCAGCCAGGCCAGGATGCCGGGCAGCTCCGCCTCCAGGCGCGCCGGCAAGGTGCGGTCGCGCAGGCGCTCATTCTCGGCCTTGGGATTGTCGACGTAGCGGTAGGGGAAATTGACCAGGCGCAGCCGGTCCCAAAAGGCATACTCATGGGCGGCGGCATGGGGCCGGTGGTTGGTGAGCAAAAACAGAGTGTGGGTCGGGTAGAATGAGGTCGGATCTTTCTCCCACATGTAGCGGCCGGTAAGGCGGTCGTCGCCCGAAAGCCATTTGACGCGAGACACCGAAAAGCGCCGGTTGTCGTCGGTCTCGGCGGCGTAGGCCACGCGCAGACCGTTGAGGCTCATAATCGTGGGCGTGGGCTTGTCCACGTCCCGAGCCTGCCCCTGATCCAGGAGCAACTCCGCGCCGACGGGAGCCATGTAGTTGCCGAGCACTTTGCCCAGAGTCTCGACCAACACGGTTTTGCCGTTGCGGCCCTCGCCGGCCAGCACCACAAACAGCGGCTCCGAAGACAGGCCCGTGATGGCGTAGCCCCAAACGCGCTGGAGGAAACTGGCGACGTCGGCGTCCTCGCCCACGATTTCCTGGACGAACGCCTCCCAGGTCGGGCACGGCGTGTCGATGCCCGTCCACTCCACGTCGCAGGTGCGGCGGATCATGTCGGTTGGCCTGGCCGCGCGGAACTCGCCAGTGTGCAGATCCACCACGCCGTTGGCCACCCCCAGCAAGTGGGGATCGGCGTCGAAATCCTCCATGCGCGCCAGCAGCGGATCCTCGTTGGAGAGCGCAAACCGAAGGGCTGCCGTCACCCCCGATCCCTCGCGCAGGTCTTCCACGTTTTTGCGCAGCCGCTTCTCCAAGCGATCAAGGCGTTTTTGCGCCTCATCGTCGTGAGCCGCCTTGGCCTCCCTGCTTTGCGCCTCGGTCAGGAGCCGCGCCTCCTCGTATCGGGACACCACGGACTCAACGACCGCTTCGGCCCGAAATATCGTGACCTCTTTCCAATAAGCCCCGGACCACTCGTACCAAATCCCAGGCCCTTTCGGAGTCGGGATATTCAGGAGCTTGCCCCGATTGAGGGCGGCGTACATGAGGCCGTCGCCTTTTTGACCGGCGTAGAGGCAGCGCTTCACAAACTCGTGGTCGACCACGGGGGTGTCGGACGGGGAGGCCGCGGTGCCCTCCTCTTTCACGCGACCCTCGACCGCAGCCCTGGCGGCCGCGATTTCCTCGGGAGTCGGATCGGTCATCTGGTCAGACATGCAGAGGCATCCTGTCGGCTAGAGGGTTGGTCCCCGAAAGTTTTTCCGTTTTTCCGCCAGATTTTTTCCGCCAAATTCCGCGACCACCCGCACCCAACGCGCGCGGTCATTTCCAGGCCCCCGGAAGGACCCGCGACGGGAGCCTCGGACGGGCAGGCCGCCAGGACATCGCTGGTCGGTTTTGAGGAGGAGAGAGGGGGGAGGGGGCGCGGGCGAAGAGCGCCGCGCTGCGCGCGGCGAGCGGAACGCCCCGAGCGGGGTTGGCGCGACGGTTGTCCTGCCCCAGCGCGGCACGATAGACTACCGCCAACCCCGCTCGGGGCGGCGACATATGCAATCCAGAGTGGGAAATGCGCGACGACGGGCCGGCTAACGGGTCGGCTAATGAAATGGGCGGATAAGGTAGTGAGCGACAGGCCTAGGCAGCAGAACAATCCATAGAATCTACAATCGTCAGTGCTGGATAGTGGTAATGATGTCGTTGGGCGATAGCCTCCGGAGCCAAAGGCCACAGGTTCGAATCCTGTATTGCCCACCACTTTTCAAGGGGTTGCGACGTGAGTCGTGGCCCCTTTTTCGTTGCAGCAACAAAGCGGCAACGGCATTAGCCCGCCAGTGAAGCTCTTTTTGTTCGCAACATCCATCCACTGCGGACCACGGCTGTCCGTAACCGAGGGAGACTGCCGGCGAAAGCCGATAACGCCAAAGCGGCCCTCGCAGGGAGCGAATTCCAGCCATTTCCCGGCGCAGCACTGATTGCGGTGGTTTCAACCAACTATTTCGACATGAAAAATCGTTTCCGTGCGTCCTCGGTGTCGGGAATCGGCAGGATGCCGCGCTTGCGGACCTCGCTTATGGAAATCAGGTACGGCTCCTGGACATCATCTTCGTCGCCGGCCTTGCCGCTCTTCTTGCGGGCCTCGGCCTTGCGCGCCTTGGCGTAGGCCTCATCCATCTGGAGCTGGCCGGCCTTGGCCGCGTCCTCGAAAGTCGCTTCACTCAGCAGCGTTGTTTCCAGATACAGCATCTGTTTGCCTTGCGGGTCCAGGGCAACGGCCACGAGCATATGCTCGGGCAAGGCCACAAGCCATGTCTCCAGGCCGATTTTCGTGAAAATCGAGGCCAGCAGGCAGCTGCCTTCCACGCAATTGGCCTGCCGCGACAACAAGGCGTCGCTGACAAACCGCACATGCTGCACCGCGACGTCATCAAGCTTCACGGACGCTTTTTCGATGTTCGAATAGCGGATGCCGCGCCGGCGCAACACCTGCCAGACGGCCTTGACCTGCTTGCGTACGCCGGCCGGATCGGATTGGTAGCCGTTAAAGGCGCTCACCTCCCGAGAGGCCAGCGCCTCTTGCACAATCTGCTGCACGGCCGGGTGGTTCTCGTTGACGTAGGCGGCAAAAAGCCAAAACGTCCCATAATACGTCTCGTCGTCCTTTAAACCGAAGACGCAGTCATTGATGGAAGCGATGGAAACCTGCGCGGTGCGCTCCCCCTGGGGAACGCCGTCGAGCCACAGCTTGGCCGTCAGAGTTGCCGGCGAAGCATGGCGCTGCAACACGACCGCTTCGGCCAGGGAAACAGCAGGGAAAACCTGATAAGTCTTGCCTCTTTGCGCCAGAGTCACCTCGATCCGACCAGGATTGACCAGGGGCGAGGAGGAAGTCAACTCCACCACGGCCTTGGCCCCGGCTCGCGGCGAGACCACCGAAATGCCGAGCAGACCATTGGCGTCGCCCAGTTCGCCGTCCTGCTGCTGCGGATTCACCTGCATCTTGGCCATGCAGAGCATGAGCGACGGATAGAGCACGCCTTTAAGTCCAACCTGATCGAATTCCCAAGCGCTTTGACGGGGTTGCTTGGCCGCGTTCGCGGTCGGGGCGGGTTGGGCCGTCCAGGCGGGCTGCCCCAGGCCCAGAACCAGGACCAGGGCGAGCAGCAGGCTACGCAGGACGAGAGGCCCAATCGCAGGGAAAGCAACAGGCGGTTTTCGGCAAAGAAACAAGCTGCGAGACATGGGGAACCCTCCGCTTTTGGCCTGCTGGCGTGTCGGACGATCAATACAAACAGAACGTCCGGCCAGAAGTCAGGCTTCCGAGCCGGAGGGAGCAGGGACTTCAGCTTGTCCTTAATCTTGATTGGGCGGCAACGTCCACTGTTTAAAAAGTGGACAGCACGTCGTCGCAGGAGACCAAACAGACCCCGGCCCGGGTCATGGCCTCCAGGGCCGCCTTGGACGCGCCGGGCGTCATGTCCACGCCGGCTATGGCGTCGACGGCCACCGTCACGCCGTAGCCCCGGGCCGCCGCATCCAGGGCGCAGGCCTGGACGCAGTATTCGGTGGCCACGCCGCACAAGTGCAGCCGCTTGACGCCTAGGCCCTTGAGCAGTCCGTCCATGGCGGCATGACTGAAAAGGCTCATGGCGTCCTTGTGAGCCACGAGTTCGCCGGCGGCCGGGGCCAATTCGTCGATGACGCGCGCGCCCCAGGACCCGGCCAGACAATGGGGCGGCCAGTCGGCGAATTCCCGCGAATCGGCCGGATGGGCGTCGGCGGCGTGGATCACGGGGAGACCGGCGGCGTGGAAGGCCCGGCGCAACCGCGCGCACGGCTCGATCACGGCCGCGCCTTTGGGGAAATAGAGCTTCCCGTCGGGGTGGATGAAGTCATTGAGCATATCCACCACGATCAACAGATCTTCCATGACCCGACTCCTTGAAGAGACCATCCAAACTCCCAACTTCCCAAAACCAAAACCCGTTCTTGTTCGCCCCGGTATCCCGTTCAGGACTTTTAACGGAGCAGGGAGCCAGAGTATCATCCTCCCGACAACCAAAGAACCACTCCCAGCCGCCCCCCTTAAACACGTTCTCCATGCGGGGGGGGCTGGGGCCTCAGGCCCCCAGCGGAGAGGTCCAGGAGAGGCAGCGCCTCTCTTGGCCGCCGGAGCACTCCTCACACAACGCGCCGTAGGCGGGGGGTGTCGCGCAAGCTCCGGCCGGCCTTGGCCAGGGGGACGCCGTCGATGCGCACGATGTCGGCGGTGGCGTACCAGGCGTCAAAGAGGCCGCCCACGCCCACGGCCTCGAAAAGCCGGCCGTGGCGCGCCTCGTCGGCGGCAAAGGCGGCCGCCTTGGCCGGATCGCCGAAGCCGCTGGACAGCACGATATTGACGTGGGAAAAGCCGGCCGCGTCCAGGGCCTGGCGCACGGCTCGCACGCCGGACACGGTGACGCCGGGACCAGTCTGGTAGGGGCGGCCGTCAAAGGGCGCGCCGCCCTGGCCCATCAGCTCGCCCGAGGTGTCCAGGCGCACGCCCCACAAGCGGTCCCCCAGCGCCCGGGCCGTGTCCAGGGCGTCGTCGATCTCCTTGTTGAAGGTGTCGACCAGGGCGATGCGCGGACAGGCCGGCTCGATATGGCGGTCAAAGGCCAGGGCAGCCTCCCGGGTGGCCTGCTCGGGGCCGAAGCGGTGGGCAAAGGCCAGGACCAGGGCGTGGGGGATGGTGCCGACCCCGGCGGAAAGCCCAGCGGCCCGGGCTCCGGCGTCGGTGGCGCAGGAGTCGAAGCCGCCGGCCACGGCCGCCCGGCAGAGCGCCTCTTCCAGGGACCAGTGCCAGTGGCGCGCGCCGAAATACATGAGATCCTTGGCCGGCAAGATCTGGCGCAGGGCCGCCGCCTTGGCCGTCGCCGCCAGGGGATCGGGCCGGGGGACGCCGTTTGCCAGGCTGGTGCGGGCGGTCAGGATGCCGAGGTAGAACGTCTCCAGTTCGATGACGTCGCCAATGGGGCCTTCGATGCGCAGCACCGGCTCCAGGGGCGAAAACGCCTCGCCCTCGGCCAGGGACCAGACCTGGCCGCCATGCTCCCGCAGCGGCGAATACGCCAAAAACGCGGCGGCCGCCTCGCCGACGCCGGCGATTACCCCGGGACCGTTGCGAAAAAAGACCTGCACCGTGACCCACGGATTGAGGCCTTCCTTGTCGAGGATATGGCGCGAGCGCAGGAAGTATTTGTCGGTGTAAGGCTGATGGCGCGGGGGAAGATTGGGCATGGACGGCTCCGTGGGGCGGCGCGTTGCCGCGAAAGTGGGGTAAAACTACAAGCTGTCCGCCGTGTTGCCAAGAGAGGGCCAAGACCTTGCCCTTGCCCGCGAGCCCCGGCGGCTGCTATGTCGGCTCTCCCGACGCGGCGTCCTGTAGCCTCGTGTCGGCCCACGAAAGCGCCTCGGGCGCTTTTTGGGCCACGGACAAAAACCAAACATTATTTTCACAATAACCGTTGTCTTTTAAGGGTCGCGACACGAAGACCCACGCGGATCGCGCACGGAGGCGCTCCCCATGACCGACAAACACGCCGCCCTTATCGCCAAGGAACTGTCCATCGCCTCGCGCCAGGTGGCGGCCGTGGCCGAACTGCTCGCCGACGGGGCCACGATTCCGTTCATCGCCCGCTACCGCAAGGAAGCCACCGGCTCCCTGGACGAAGTGGCCGTGGCCGCCGTGCGCGACCGCCTCCAGCAACTGGCCGACCTGGACAAGCGCCGGGCCGCCATCCTGGAATCCCTGACCGAACGCGACCTCTTGACCGACGCCCTGGCCCGGGACATCGAGGCCGCCCCGGACATGGCCCGTCTGGAAGACCTCTACCTGCCCCACCGCCCCAAGCGCCGCACCCGGGCGGCCATGGCCCGGGAACGAGGTTTGGCCCCCCTGGCCGAGCTGCTGCTGCGCCAGCGCGGCCTGGTCCCGGACAAGGAGGCTGCCCGGTTCGTCAATACGGAGAAGGACGTGGCCGACGTCGCCGCCGCCCTGGCCGGGGCGCGGGACATCATGGCCGAGGCCATAAGCGAGGACGCCGGCAACCGGGCCGCCCTGCGCGACCTTTTCGCCAAGCGCGGCCGCATCGTCTCGCGTCTGGTCAAGGGCAAGGAGCAAGAAGCCGCCAACTATCGGGATTTTTTTGAGCGCGACGAAGCCGTGCGCGCGGTGGCCGGCCACCGCGCCCTGGCCATGTTTCGCGGCGAACGCGAGGGGCTGCTCTCGCTCTCCCTGCGCCCGGCCGAGGACGAGGCCCTGCGCCTTTTAACGCGCCTGGTCGTCACGGGCCGGGGCAAGGACAGCGAGCAAGTGGCCGAGGCGGCGGCCGACGCCTACAAGCGCCTGCTTGGGCCGTCGTTGGAAAACGAACTGCGGGCCAGCCTCAAGGACCGGGCCGACCGGGAGGCCATCGCCATCTTCGCGGCCAATCTGCGGCAAGTGCTCCTGGCCGCGCCCCTGGGACAGGCCCGGGTGCTGGCCCTGGACCCCGGGTTTCGTACCGGAGCCAAGCTGGCCGTCCTGGACGCCCAGGGCAATCTGCTCCACTACGAGACCATCTTTCCCACCGGCTCGGAGCGCCAGCGCGAGCAGGCGGCCGAGACCCTGCGCCAGCTGTGCGCCGCCCAGGCCATCGAGGCCATCGCCGTGGGCAACGGCACGGCCGGGCGCGAGACCGAACGCTTCGTGGCCGACCTGGGCTTGGGCGTGCCGGTCATCCTCGTCAACGAAGCCGGGGCGTCGATCTACTCGGCTTCCGAAACGGCCCGCAACGAATTCCCGGACCTCGACCTGACCGTGCGCGGCGCTGTGAGCATCGGCCGCCGGCTCATGGACCCGCTAGCCGAGCTGGTCAAGATCGATCCCAAATCCATTGGCGTGGGCCAGTACCAGCACGACGTGGACCAGGCCGCCCTCAAGCAGTCCCTGGCCGAGGTCGTGTCCAGCTGCGTCAACGCCGTGGGCGTGGACCTCAACACGGCCAGCGTTGAACTGCTCACCGCCGTCTCGGGCCTGGGGCCGGGCCTGGCCGCCAACATCGTGGCCCACCGCAAGGAAAATGGCCCTTTCCGTTCCCGGGCCGAACTGCGCAAGGTCAAGCGCCTTGGCCCCAAGGCCTTCGAGCAGGCGGCCGGGTTCTTACGTCTTCGAGGCGGAGCGCCCCTGGACGCCACGGCCGTGCATCCCGAGCGCTACGCCCTGGTCGGGCGCATGGCCAAGGACCTGGGCTGCGCCGTGACCGACCTCATCGCCAAGGCGAGCCTGCGGGAAGGCATCGACCCGGCCCGCTACGTCGGCGGCGACGTGGGCCTGGAGACCCTGCGCGACATCCTGGCCGAACTGGCCAAGCCCGGGCGCGACCCCAGGCCGACGTTTACGGCTTTCGCCTTTGCCGAGGGAGTGAGCGAACTGGCCGATCTGCATCCGGGGATGCGGCTGCCGGGCCGGGTCACCAACGTCACGGCCTTTGGCGCGTTCGTGGACGTGGGGGTGCACCGCGACGGGCTTGTGCACGTAAGCCATCTGGCCGACGCCTACGTGGCCGATCCGGCCAAGGTGGTGGCGGCCGGCCAGGAGGTCATGGTGACGGTGCTGGCCATCGACAAGGAACGGGGGCGGCTGAGCCTGAGCATGAAGTCCGAGCCGCAAGCAACCACGGGATAACGGGCCTGATCCGCGCCGCCGCCCGGCAGCGCACGTTCATGGCGCTCCCAAAGCCTGACCGCCCGGCCTGGAGAGCGCCCCTTGCCCGGCGGAAGTCGCACTCTGCAGTCGGGCCTTGAGGATCATTGGATTCTGCGCCCGGCGCATTTCCATATTCGTCAAATCAATCCCGCCCCTCTCCCTCTTCGCCTGCGAGGCGGCTTCCTTTCCAGGAGCCTGCCTCGCAGCGCAACACCCTGAAGTACAGAAGCAATCTCCCGCTGCATAGCTCATCATCCTCCTTGAGCGGCCATCCGTGACCGCTCCCCTGCATCCCTGGACATTTGGCTTGCGACATTTATGTCGAACATTTTTGTCGCGCCAAACGTAACAAAAATGTTTGCAACCAATCCCGGTTGACAAATCAAAGCTCGAGCAATTCAGATATTTTAAATTATATCGATATGTTATCGAAAAAGTATCACGCCTGACACACACTGGCATGACTCTTGCCTAAAGAGGAGCATTCCAACTTTGCAGCAGGAGGCATTACAAAATGCGCAAGATCGCTATCTACGGAAAGGGCGGCATCGGCAAGTCCACCACCACGCAGAACACCGTCGCCGGGTTGGCGGAAATGGGCAAGAAGGTCATGGTGGTCGGCTGCGACCCGAAGGCCGACTCCACCCGTCTGCTCCTGCACGGTCTGGCCCAGAAGACCGTTCTCGACACCCTGCGCGAGGAAGGCGAAGACGTCGAACTCGATGACATCCTCAAGGAAGGCTACGGCGGCACCATGTGCACCGAGTCCGGCGGCCCCGAGCCCGGCGTCGGCTGCGCCGGCCGCGG
>DLGG01000062.1 GCA_002482565.1 Solidesulfovibrio magneticus | reverse complement strand
GGCGGCGGCCGGGGCAGGCTGGGCCGGAAGCGGGCGGGAAGCGGCCGGCGCGGGAGGCGGCGGCGGGGCATACGGAGCCGGAGTGTAAGCCGGGGGCGGCGGAGGCGGCGGCGTGGATTGGCGCGGCCAACCCGTGTCGGTAGGCGAATCGGGAGCCTGCTGCCCCCATATCTCTTTTTCGAAATCCTTGTTGTTGGAAGCGCAACCGCACAGGCCAAAGGCCAGCAGGAGCGCCGCGATGGGTAAACGACAGTTCAAGGGGACTCCTCCCTGATAAGGACGACGCCGGAGGGGCCGCGTCAGCAGATGCCCGCCAACCGGCTCAAGGTTTCCCTGGCGGCGTTGAATCGGCCAATGGCCAGGGCCAGGGCTTCGGCGGTTTGCTGTCTGGCCGCCGTTTCGACGGCAGCCGCCGCTCGGCTGAGCGCTTCGGCCCCGATGGAGGCGGCGGAACTCTTGATGGTATGGGCCTGCAAGGCCACGCCTTCCAGGTCTCCTGAAGCATAGGCCGCATCCAGGAGGCTGCGCCTGCGGCTCACCTCATCCCATATGCAGTCGAACACGCGCCGAAAGCCGTCGGCGTCCACGCCCATATGGCGGCGGGCGGCTTCAGGATCAAACGTCGCCGGACGACGGGCGGCGGTTTCCCAATGTTCCTCGTCGGCTGCCATAGACGTCATTCCTTGGGCATGGTCAGTCGAGAAACACGACTTCGGTACCGACATCGATCAGCTTGGCCATGTCCTTGCCCTCGTCGTTGCGCATGCGGATGCAGCCGCTGGTGACGGGCCGGCCGATGGAGTTGGGATTGTTGTTGCCGTGGATGCGAAAACCGTAGCCATGGGACAGGATGATCTTAAACGGTCCCATGGGATTGTCCTTGACCCCGGGGCCGACGTATTCGGGCAGGGGTTTGCCTTTTTTGAGGGCCCGCTCCTTCATGGCCGGCGTGGGCCGCCAGGAGGGCTCGAAACTGATGCCCGTGACCACGCCCCAGCCTTGCGGGGCTTCCATGTCCCGGCCCGGCACGGCCACCACGTAGCTTCGGGCCAGATGGCGCGATCCATCAGGCAGATTTTCATAGAGGAAAAGCTTGCGCTGGGACAGATGGACCTCGATGGAATAATGATTCTTGCGGGCATTGTAGGCGGCGGCGTCTTCCGGGGCCACGGGTTCGCCGGTGGTCTGGGACGGGGCCAGGGTGGCCAGGAAGCGGTCCAGCCCGCCGCCGTCGGCCACCGGCGCATAGGCCATGGCGGGCGCGGCGATAGCCGGTTTTATCACAATGGGCGCTGCCGAGGGTTTGGCCGCCGCTTTGGCGGCGGGTTCCTGGGTCGGTGTCCCGGTAGTCCCCTCAATAAGCGCCACTTCACGCGGGCGCATTGCCTCAGTGGGCTGTTCCGTCGCCCCGCACGGCGTCGCGGCCGCCAAAACCAGCGCCGCGATCCCGAAAATCCATCCCCGCATCGTTCCCACCCTCCGACGCATCCAGTCTCACGCACTGTCCGGCCTTGCCATAAACCGTCCGTCCCGACAAGCCCAAACGGGATCAGGCGGTTTTATACCGCACGAGAGGCCGCCGTCGGCCGGCTGGCCGGGCATAGGCCACGGCCGGCCAGCCCAGGGCCAAAACGGCATGGACCGTTTCCTCACGCGGCAGGCCCGCCGCCGCCTTGACCCGCTTGTCGTGGCGCATGGCCTCGACAGCGTAGCCGATAAGGCATGTGCCCAGCCCCAAGCAGTGGGCAGCCAGCAGCATGTTGCCCGTGGCCAAAAGCGCGTCCTCGGCCGGGCAGCTCGCCCCGGGCCTGGAGCCGACCACCACCACGGCCGTGGCCCCGTGGAAAAGCCGATCCGTCCGGTCCCGTTCCCAGGCGGCCAACGCCTCGGCCACCGACGCATAGTGCTCACGGTAGTAATCTTCCAGCTCCCGGCGGCCCAGAAGCGCGTAGCCCTTGCGCACGAGCGGATTGGCGGCCAGGCGATTGATGCGGCCGAAAAAGCCGGCCACGGCCTGGCCCAGGTTCATGACCGCCGCCCGGGTGGCCAGCACCGTAAAGGTCCAGGCCTGGGAATTGGTGCCCGACGGCGCGGTGATCCCGGCGCGAATCAAATCCTCAATGACGGGGCCGGGCACGGGGCGCTCCAGATAGCGCCGGCAGGAACGCCGGGAGCGCATGATATCGACCAGCCGGCCGGCCTGGCAGCCACCCGGGGCAATCTGCTCGCCCGAGGGCTCAATGACGTCGTAAGCCCGGGACCAGGGATCGTCGCCGGGAATGGTCAGGGCGCACTGGGGGCACACGGCCCGGCACTGCCCGCAGCCGATGCAGCCGGTCTCGGCCACCACGGCCAGGCCGTCGCCCAGGGACAACACCCCGGACGGACAGACCGTCAGGCACTCCCCGCAGCCCACGCAGGCCTCGGCGTCCAGTATCGGCGAATCACTCCCCATGCGAACCATGCCTTGTGTTTGCGAAAACTATTTCCGGCCCGCCTTGCGAGCCGCCGCGCCGGCGTCCGAAGCGTCGGCCCCGGGGGCGCGCGGCAGGCGGCGGGCGGCCACGAACCAGCGTTCGTAATCCGTGCCGGAAAGCTTGTCCACGCCCACGCCCCCGCGCCTGGGGCTGGAATGGAGCATCCGGCCGCTGCCGAGATAGATGCCCACGTGGCTGATGCCGACGTCCAGGTTGGTGGCGAAAAAGAGCAAGTCGCCCGGAGCCAGCTCTGTCGTGGCCACAGCCGAACCCAGTCCGGCCTGGAGCCGGCTTTGCCGGGGCAGGGAACACCCGAAACTGGCGTAAACGGCCTTGGTCAGGCCCGAGCAGTCGATGCCGGCCGGGGTGTCGCCGCCCAGCCGGTAGGGCGCGCCCAGATACGGCTCGGCGGCGCGAAGGATGCGCTCCCCGATTTCGGACAGCGGTCCCATATCGGCCGGCAGCACAGCCCCCCTGGTGATCGGCGGGCCGCCCAGGGCGTTTTGCTCCCGCAGCGCCTTGACCAAGGCCTGGTGGTCGGCCTTGGCTTCGCTGTCGTAGAGCGGCTTGTAGTGCGCGCTTAATTTGTTTGGACTCGTATGGAGCATGCCCAGGCTGTCTTCATAGCCGTAGACGGTGCGCGCCTGGGCCGGCGAAACGGCCCAAAACGGCAGGCAACAGGCGGCCGCCGCCACCAGGCGACGCGCGGCGAAAATGGGGCGGCGCATCAGCTGCCCCCGTAGACGAAGCGACGGCCGTCGTCGATGCGCAGGGTTTTGACGCATTCCCGGCGAAAGGCGCACAGTTCCTGGCCGCAGCGGTCATGAACACCCCAGGCGAAACACGGAGCAAAGCCCTCGCGCTGCTGGATGGAACGCACGGCGTCGATGGTGGTCAGCCCCGAGACGTCCAGCCCCAGCTCCCGCGCCTTGGTCATGAGTTCGCGCACATCCAGGCCCATGGGACCATAAAACGCCTCGCGTCCCAGACCCGCCTCAGGGGTGTCGAAAAGCCGCACCGCCACCACCGCGCCGCCGTCGTCGCCCTGGCGCAGGTCGATCTCGCCGTTGTGTTCGAGCACGGCCTTGCGGGCCAGGGTCAGGCCGATGCCGGCCCCTCGGGCCTTGGTGGTGAAAAAGGGGTCGAAGACAAACGAGCGCAGCTCCGGGCGCACCCCGGGTCCGTCGTCGGCAATGGTGAGCTGGCTGACGTCGTCTCGCCGGGCCAGCTGGATGGACACGCGCACGAGTTCATGGCCGGAAAATTCCACGGCATTGAGCAACAGCTCGTCCAGGGCCAGGGAAAGCAAGGCCTCGTCGGCCACGATCTCCACGTCTTCCAGGGAAAGATGGCTCTCCAGGCGCTTGTGCAGTCCTTCGGCGCTGCGAGCGGCCCGGGAAAGGGCTTCTTCCACCAGCCGGGCCAGGCGCACGGCGGCAAATCGGGGGCCGCCAAGGGTAGAAAGGCGCACCACCGCGCCGACCAGATCTTCCAGCCGGCGGGCTTCCTGAAAAATGATCTCGGGATATTCCACGGGCAGGCGGCGTTCCTTATGGTCGCGCAGGAGCTTGAGCGCAAAGCCGCCGATGGCCGCAGCCGGATTGCGCACCTGATGGGCCACGGACAAGGCCAGGTTGTTGAGGCTTTCGATCATGTCGTGCTGGAGACGGTTTTTTTCGCGAAGAGCGGCGTTTTCCCGCTCCCGGCTGCGATACAGCGCCGTGACGTCGTCAAAAAGGAGCGTGACGCCAATAGGCTTGCCCTCCACGCTCGGACAGGTGGCGGTCATGGAAAAGCGGCGCATCTCGCCGTCCGGGCGCTGGTAATCGGCCAGACACTGGCGGTAGGGACGGCCGTTTTCCACGGCTTCGACGAGATTGCGGTTAAACGATTCATTGGCCGGGGCCGGCAGGAGCAGTTTGCGCCAGTCGTGGCCCTCAAGGCTGTCTTCCGGCAAGCCCAAAAGATTGGCTGCCGAAGGGCTGGCGGCGATGACCGTGCCGCGCGGGCCGATGACGAGCAGGCCCACGGGTATGGTCTTGATGACGTTTTGGACGAGTATCTGTCTAACGCTTGGCATGGCGCTTCCCGGCCCCTTGGAGACAACTCATCCAAAGTAGGCCCGCTTCGGTCCGATGACAAGACCGGACCGAAGCGGAGCGCGACACAAAGGGGGATGATCTTACTGGTTCTTGGCCGCAGCCGGGGTCTTGGCCGCCACGCCGACGAATTCGTCAAAAACTTCGTAGGGCACGGCCCCACGCACCGGCGCGCCGTTGATCAGGAACACCGGCGTGCCTTCGAAGCCGAAGTCCCGGGCTTCCTTGGTGTCGGCAGCGACCCGGTCGGCAAGCGCCTTGCTCTTGACGTCCTCGGCCAGCTTCTTGGCGTCCGCGCCGACTTCCTTGGCGATGGCGTCAAGGACTTCGTCGCCCTTCTCGGCCACGTCCTTTTGCCGGGCAAAGACCTTGTCCATGAAGTTCCAGGCCTTCTTGGCGTCCTGCTGGGCGATGGCCTCGAAATACAGCGCGGCCCGGACGCTGTTTTTACCCGTGGCAAAGTGTTTGAACACCAGTCGGACGTCGTCAGGGCGTTTTTCCATCACGCTTTTGACGGTGCCCGAGGCCTGGCCGCAGAAGTGGCACAGGAAATCGGAATATTCGACGATGGTTACCGGGGCGTTTTGCGGACCCAGCGCAACCCGGCCGGCCTCTATGGCCGGCGTGAGCGGCTTGGCCAGGGACTGGCTGAAGCGCGCCCGCTCCAGGTCTTTCTGGCGCGCCCGGGCCGTGGTCTCGATGACTTCCAAAACGGCCGGACCCTGCTGGCGAATGGCCTCGACCACGATTTCAGGATGTTCGCGCAGCACCTTGCGAACCCGCTCCAGGTCGTCGTCGGCCGCAGCCGGCATGGCCGTAAGGCCAATAACGGCCAGCGCGACGAGCACTTTCCATTTGCCCATGCTTCCTCCAAATAGCGCGCCATCACGGCGCTTTCGATGCCGCCCGTCATAGACCCTTTCGCCCGGGCTGTCATCCGTTGCCCATCGACGACGCCCGGCACGCGTGGTAGGCTGCCGCCATGGAATGGCTTGTTCTCCTGGCCGCGCTGGTGGCCGGCCTTTTCGTTTTTTGCCTCAGCGGGGCCAGACAACAGCCCGGCGGCACCTGACTGCCAGATACCTGTCGCCGTCGGCGGCCGCCTGAAAACACGTCATCTGCTGCCGATGACGCCGATCGCCACCGGCCATGAGGACCGCCATGATTTGTTGTCGCCCCCATCGTCGTCCGTTTGCCGCCCTCGCCCTGCCTCTTCTAGCCGCTCTGGCCCTTTTGGCCGCCTGCCAGGGCCAGCCCAAAACCGATCCGGAGCGCCAAGCCAAGGCTTACGCCTTGTACGAAGGCTACAAAAAGGATTTTCCCAAGGCAGTGGAAATTCGTCCCGAGGAAGCCATGAAACGCTGGCAAGACGACGGCGTGGTCTTCATCGACGCCCGCTCGGAGGCGGAACGGGCCGTGTCCACCCTGCCCGGAGCGGTCTCCGAACAAGACTACTTGGCCGCTCCAGACCGGTTTGCCGGCAAGCAGGCCGTCATCTACTGCACCATCGGCTACCGTAGCGGGGTGCTGGTCCAGAAGCTTGCGGCCAAGGGCATGGCTGCCGCCAATCTGGCCGCCGGGATAGTGGGCTGGCTCCACGCCGGAGGAAGCCTCGTCGATGCCTCGGGCGCACCGACCAGACGTGTCCATGTCTACGGGCGCACCTGGGATCTTGCGCCACTAACCTACACGGCCGTCTGGTAAGGCTGCGCTGCCCGGCTGACAGGATTGCGTCCCAGGCAGGCCGTCCGCCCTCCAGGATTCCTGGCCAGATCGTCCACTTGTCGAGACTCTATGGCTAAGGCTCCCGGCCGTAATAGCGGCGGTAATAACGCCGCCCCGTGGCGTCGGCCAATCCCAGCCGGCGGGCGGCCAGATAGCCCAGGCACATGGCCACGACCCCGGCCGCCTTGCCGCCAAAGCCCGAGCCGGCCCAGCGCCGGCCCGAGGCCATAACGCCGCCGCCCAGACTCAGCGTCTCCCCGGCCTGGCGCAGGCGCAGGGACAGCTCCACATCTTCCATGAGCGCCATTGCCGGAAACCCGTCCGCGCCCTCCAGCGCCTCGCGCCGGAAAAACTGGCCCTGGTCGCCGAAGCCAATGCCGCCAAACCGCGCCCGCAGGGTATTGAGCAACCCCAGGACGCCAAGTCCGGGACGCCGCGCGTCGTAGGCCATGCCGACCACGCCGCCGACCGCCTCGGGGCAACGGTCCAAAGCCGCCATGACCCGGGCCGGCACATCAGGCGTGACCACGGCGTCGGCATGCAGGACAAGGACCACGTCGCCCCGGCAGGCGGCCAACCCGGCCGCGATCTGCCCGCCCCGGCCGCCGCCGGCCGCCACCACCTTCGCGCCATATCCGGCGGCCAGGGAAGCCGTGCCGTCGGCGGAGCCGCCATCGGCCACCACGACCTCGGCCGCGCCCGTGCCGTCCAGACTTTCCAGACAGCGTCCAAGCCTACTACCCTCGTTCCGGGTCGGCACGACTACCGAAAGCCGTCGCGCTCTTTTCGCGGGGCCGGCCGGCACGGCCAGCCCGGGACGCCAGGCGGAGAGGGTCAGGAGCAGCAAAAACGGCAGCCAGATCACGGCCATGGCCGTCTCCTTCCCGCCAAGCTCCTGGCCGCGTAGCCAGGTCGGGGTCACGGCCAGACCCTGGGCGGCCAGGAGCCACAGCGCAGGCCAACTCGGACGCAGGGTCCAAAGCGGCAGGACCATGAGAAAATACCAGGGATAGACCGTGGGCAAGGCGGCCAGGCCGGTCAAGCCGGCGAAAAGCGGTCCGCGCCCGCGATCCTGGACGGCCAGCCAGCCGACCACGAGCGCCGCGCCGCCAATCCCCAGGGACACGGCCGGGGCAAACGCGCCGCACAGGGGCCAGACCAGGGCCGTGAGCGGCCCGCCCTGGGCCACATGGCCGGCAAAGGCGGCAAGCGACTGAAAAAAGGCCGGCCCGGCCGCGCGGTAGGGCCAAAAGCTCGCCAGCGCCACGAGGCAGGCGGCGGCTTGGCGCAAATTGCCCGGCCGCAGAAAGAACGGAATAAGGAGCAAAGCCGGATACTTCACCAGTCCGGCCGCGCCCAGGCACAAAAATCCCCAACCGTCGCGGCGGGCCGTAAAGGCGGCCACGGCCAGGGATACTCCCAGGGCGACCAGAGCGTCGAGATGGCCCTCCCCCGCGCCCATGACCAGGGACAGGGGGGAAAGCACATACAGGGCCAGCCAAACCGGCGGCAGCCGCCGCTTGGCCAAGACCACGGCCAGGGCCAGGGCGGCGAGGAGATCGGCCAGGGCAAAGGCTGCCCGGAAAGCCAGGGGTGTGGGCGAGACGGCGGCCACGGCCCGGCAGAAAAGCTCGGCCAAGGGCGGATAGGCGGCGGCCAGCTCGGGGTGGTTGACCCGGCCAAGGACGGCTGCGGCCGGAGCGGACAACAGCCCGGGCAGCCTCGGGTCGCCCGGCGCGATCAGATAGGGATTGCCCCCGGCCAACTGCATGTCGCCTTCAACAATGTAGCGAAAAACGTCGCTGTCGACCGGCCAGGCCCAGACAAAAAGCAGCCGCGCGCCAAGGCCCAGGGCCAGGACGGCGGCGGTGACGCGGCCGCGACGCCCTCCGGCCGGCCAGCTTCGCACGGCTAGGACCAGGGCGGCGAAAGCCCCGGCAAAGCAGGCGGCATAGACAAAGCGCCCGGCCTCCAGACGGCCGCACAAGGCCAGGACGACAAGGGCCGTCAGGCAAAACAGTCCGCGCCAGAGGTGGCCGGGCAAGCCGGCAAACACCCCGGCCACACACGCCTCGTAGGTCCCCATTGCCTGATGGGCGCTTGGAAAGCCTCGCGTCACGGGCGCTCCGGCATCGTGACGGGCGCGCTGCCCGCGCCATCGCCGTGGGGCGGCAGGTTTGAAGTCATGCCTGACGGTGGTCCACCCGCGCCGACACCGGAGGGCGGCGCATCCGCATTGGCACGGTTCGCTGGCGCGTCCGCGCCGACCAAGGCCGAGGTCCATGGCCCGGGCGCATCATTCAGGGACCAATCATAATCGTCATAAACCGGCCGGCGGTCCGCCAGGGCGTCAAGCGCCGCGCCCAGCGCCGGCCCGGCAAAACGGCGCACAAATCCCCACGGCCCGTCCCGGCCGCCGAAGTCCTCGGCGTACCAGTCAAAAATACGGATCAGGCGCAACCGGCCGCCGTCTACCCGCGCCCCGGCCGGGTCATTCAGGCAAGCCCGGGTCCGTTCCTCCAGCATGGCATCCAGGACCTCCCCCCGGTAGGGCACGGATAGAAGCGGCGGACAACTTTTGGAGGCGCAGTTGAGCACGAAGTGCAGCCTGGGGTCCGGGTATTGCCGACGCAGGATGCCGTGTTCGATATCGTCAAGGGACAGTGTCCGGCCGCCCAAGCGCACAAAGGGACGTTTCCAGGGCGAGGCCAGGAAGCCGCCGGCCTCCTTGATGGAGGCAATCCCCGGCCAATGGTCCATGATGAGGCGGATGGTCCACAGATTATAAGCATTTATATAGAGAGCTATACGATCAGGCCGGGCCAAGACCTCGGGGTTTTCGGCGGCCATAAGCGCCAACGTCGCGTCGAGGCGGGCCATGTCCCCTTTGACGCCGGCATAATTTACGACGCCCCCGCGCACATGTGCTCCCAAAAAATCACCGTAATGGTCAAGATAGCCCGATGATTGCCCGGCGTGACCAAAGCCAGCGAAAAGCAATGATAAAAATGCCTGGACCAACATCTTGTACACATCAACCTCCCAGACTTTCCGGCCACAGACCACGTAGTGGGGGCAAGGACTTCACCTGGACAACCGGTGCGAAGCTAGGGGAAAATCAATTGAATTCCTGCTTGTATTGCTGCATATTCCTTTGGTCTTCAGTCCGCTGGGGGCTCGGGTCGTCGAACCAGCGAACCTGCAACACTTGTGCACCAACCATGACGCAACCCAGGTGTTTTGACGTAGCCCTCTCCCAACGCCCAAGCCTGAGGCTGCTCCTGGGCCTTTATGCACTGACCTTTTTTCTTTTCCTGCCGCCACCGGCCTACGCCAATTCCCAGCCCCGTTTCCAGCGGTTGTCCCTGGAACAAGGCCTTTCCCAATCCTATGTCGTCTGCATGGCCCAGGACAAGCTGGGATTCATCTGGATCGGCACCTACGACGGACTCAACCGCTACGACGGGACCAACGTCGTGGTCTACCGCAACATCCCGGGCCGGCCCGACTCCCTGCCGGACAACAGCATCCGCACGCTTTTCGTCGATCCGGTGGACGGCACGTTGCTCGTGGGCACCAAAAACGGCGGCCTGGCCGTTTATGATCGGGAGGCCGACCGTTTCCGCCCCTATCCCCTCGCCGTCCCCTACCCCGACGGCGACGTGGACAAGGAAATCCGGGCCATCGCCCGGGACGCGTCCGGCAATCTCTGGGTAGGCGGCGCAACCGGCCTGGCCCGCATCTCGCCGACCGGCGCCGTGGATGCCGTGGCCTTGTCAGACCAGAACGGCAATGCCGTCAAAAGTTCGGTCATCGCCATAAAAACCCGGGCCGACGGCAGTCTGCTCGTAGCCACCAATCGGGGCGTTCATGCCGTGAGCCCGACCGACGGCCATACTGCGCCCCTGCTTCCCGGCCCACTTGGCGAGCTGCCGGCCGACGCGCGCATCAACGGCATTGCCTGCGACGGCCCGGACACGCTCTGGGTGCTCACGGAAATACACGGCGCTTATCGGTTCAATCAAGCCACCGGCCGGTCCGATCACCATCTGCCCGGCTTGGCCACCTGGTTTGCCTTCCGCGATTCCTGGGGCGGCCTTTTTATCGGCACCAACCACGGTCTGGCCCGCATGTGGCCAGACCCGGACCACCCGGGAAAGTTGCTCCCGTCCATGGCCGTCAACAATCCCCTGGACCCGGAAAGCCTGTCCCAGGACGAAGTGCTGTGCGCCCTGGAGGATACCGGCGGGCTGCTGTGGTTCGGCACTTATTCCGGTGGCGTGAGCCGCTACAATCCCGCCTATCAGGCGTTTTCCGTCTACCGGGCCGGACCGGGACTGCCTACCGCTCTGTCCGGCAGTGCGGTCAGCGCCGTGGCCCAGGAAAGCACTGATATCGTCTGGGTCGGCACTCGCTACAACGGCCTCAATCGCATCGACCGCCGCACCGGCGAGGTCACGGTTTTCCGCCACGACCCGGCCAACCCGGACAGCCTGGCCGACGACGGCGTCAACTGCCTGCTCTTTGACCGCCAGGGCCGGCTCTGGGTCGGGGCCACCGACCGGGGGTTGGACCGCTACGACCCGGACAGCGGCCGCTTCATCCACTACCGCCACGACCCCCAAAACCCCGAGTCCATCAGCCAGAACAAGATCTGGTGGATCGCCGAGGATGAAGACGGCATCCTGTGGCTGGGCTCCAGTTCGGGCGGACTCAACCGCTTCGATCCGGCAACGGGCAAGGCCAAGGCCTACCGCCACGATCCCAATAATCCGGCCAGCCTCAGCCACAATCGGGTGCGTCACATCACCCCGGCCCCGGACGGCATCCTGTGGATCGGCACCAATGGCGGCCTCAACCGTTTCGACAAAAACACCGAAACCTTCACCCATTGGGAACACGACCCGGACAACGCCAATTCCCTGTCCAACAACCGCGTCACTCCCATTCTCCTTGATCCGTCCGGAGCCTTGTGGATCGGCACCGACGCGGGACTCAACCGTTTCGAGCCCCGCACCGGGCGTTTCCAGCGCATCACCATGGCCAACGGTCTGGCCAACGACGGTATCCAGGGGATGTTGCAGGACAAGGACGGCAATCTGTGGTGCAGCACCTTTCGAGGGCTTTTCCGCTATAGCCCGGGCAGCGGCGAAGTGCGCAACTATTCGGATCGGGATGGCCTGGCCGGCCTGGAATTCTGGATGAACGCCTACGCCCAGGGCAAAAACGGCGAAATGTTTTTTGGCGGCACAAACGGCCTTACCGCCTTTTTCCCCAGCCGCATCCGGCCAAACCCCCACGCGCCGCCCGTGGTCCTGACCGCGCTTGCCGTGCGCAACAAACCCTATGCCGCCAACCCGGTCACGGTAAGAAATTTAGCCCTTGGCCACGAGGACAACGTCCTGGAACTGTCCTTTGCCGCCCTGGATTTCGCCGATCCGCCCCGAAACCTCTTTTCACACAAGCTCGAAGGCTTTGATCAGGAATTCTCCCCCCCGGCAGGCAACAACACCGTCACCTACACCAATCTTTCCCCTGGGGAATACCGCCTGCGCGTTCGGGCCTGCAACAACGACGGCGTATGGAACGAAACAGGGCTGACGCTGGCCATTTCCGTGGCCCCGCCCTTTTGGGGCACCTGGTGGTTTCGCGCCCTGGCCGGACTGGCTGTCCTGGCCTTGCTCCATGGCGGCTACAGACTGCGGGTTTCCGCCCTGGAGAAGCGTCGGCGGGAACTTGAGGAAACCGTGCGTCGCCGTACCGCTGACCTCGAAAACGAAATCGAGGACCGCAAGGCCGCCGAGCAAGCCTTGCACCGCAGCCGCCTGAGCTTCTCCGCTATTTTCCAATTCTCGCCCCTGGCCGTCACCATCAGCGAAGAACAGTCCGCCAGGATGCTGCGCGTCAACGAAGCATTCACCCACCTGACCGGCATCCAGGCCGAGAAGGCCATTGGCCGAACCTCCGAGGAGCTGGGCTTCTGGGAACGTTTCGAAGATCGCCAACATCTTTTGATCGAACTGCAAGTCGCCGAATCCGTCACCAACCGGGAACTGGCCTTCCGTCATGCCGACGGCCATCGCATCGTCGGCCTTTGTTCCTGCACGGTCATCGAGGCTTTCGAACGGCGCTGCCTGCTCATGCTCATTGCCGACATCACCGAACGCAAGGCTCTGGAAAGCGAACTGATGGCCGCCAGGGAACGGGCCGAACAAGGCAGTCGGGCCAAGTCCGACTTCCTGGCCAACATGAGCCACGAGATCCGCACCCCCATGAACGCCATCATGGGCATGGCCGATTTGTTGGCCGATACCCCGCTCACGCCCCGCCAGAAGCGCTATGTGGACATCTTCCAGCACTCCGGCCAGATCCTCATGCGCGTCATCAACGACATCCTCGACCTGTCCAAGCTTGAGGCCGGCAAGCTGGCCCTGGAACCCGAGGCTTTCGATCTGCCCGAAGCCCTGTTCCAGACCTGCGCCGTGTTCACGCCACAGGCCGAGGAAAAAGGCATCCCACTGTTCTGCGATCTTGATCCCGCCTTGCCCCGCCAAGTGTACGGCGACTCGATCCGCCTTACCCAGATCGTGGCCAATTTGCTGGCCAACGCCTGCAAATTCACCCACAAGGGCGAGATCCGTCTGTCGGCTTCGGCCACGCCTCTTGGCCCTTCCGCCTACCTTTTGCGCCTGATCTGCCGAGATACCGGCGTGGGCATCGCCCCGGACGACATCGCCAGGGTCTGCGACAATTTTTTCCAGGTGGGCGGCAATCAACGCCGGGGAACAGGCCTGGGGCTGGCCATCTCCAAGCGCTTGACGGAACTGATGCAGGGGGAGTTGTCCATCCAAAGCGTCCTTGGCCAAGGAGCCACCATCACAGCCACGGTCAGGCTGGAGATCGCCGCCGAGAAAGCGCCAGGAGAGCAAAATCCAGAAGTCTCATCGGTGGCGGAGTTGTCGGACGCCGACGGACAGCCCTGGCGGGTGCTGTTGGCCGACGACTCCGTAGGC
Source organism: Solidesulfovibrio magneticus (assembly GCA_002482565.1). Lineage (GTDB taxonomy): Bacteria > Desulfobacterota > Desulfovibrionia > Desulfovibrionales > Desulfovibrionaceae > Solidesulfovibrio > Solidesulfovibrio magneticus_B. Next base: position 4,738 of record DLGG01000062.1, on the reverse strand, counting down.
AACCGCCAAGTCGTCAGTCTGTTTCTGGAAAATCAGCCGGTTATCCTGGAGGAAGTGGAGAACGGCCAGGACGCCCTGGACCGGTTCAAGAAAGGCGGCATCGACATCGTGCTCATGGACCACGTCATGCCGATCATGGACGGGCTGACCGCCGTGCGGGCCATGCGCGAGCATGAGTGGGAACTCGGGCTTAAGCCTACGCCCGTGATCGGCATCACTGCCCGGGCTTTTCCCGAGGACGAGACTGCCTGCCTGGAGGCCGGCTGCTCCGCCTACCTGAGCAAGCCCGTTCGCCGCAGCGCCCTGCTCGCGACCATGCAGGGGCTTCTTGGTCGCCGGGCCAGCTGAGCATCGCCCCTATCTGAGCCTTGCCCATGTCGGAACGGCTACGGCCCGGGCCGGTAGCTGATGACGGCGCGCTGATCGTCGATAAAGGCGTACAGCAGGCTTTGGACATCCTCATACTCTTGGGGCGGATAGGTCGTCTTGGTGATCACAAAACCGCGCCTGACCTCGATCTTTCCGTCAATCACCCCGTAGCTGGCGGTAAAGCGGCCTGCAGGGCTGCTCAGGTCCACAGCCGCCGGCAGATGCTCGACTACGGCTCCCGAAGGCAAGGCAATGACCGAACGCCAGGAGTATTCCCTGGCCCCCACAATGACTGGATAGCGCCGCGGCGTGGCTGTGGTGAGATAGGCGCGCAGATTGTTCGCCGGTGCGACGTCGAGGCCAAGGGGCACGGTCATATACACAAGGGGAGAAGACCGGACCACGCCGTGGGGGCTGGTCCACTGGCCCTCGATTTCCAAACGCTTGGTCAGATCGCGCGGGTTCGTCGAGCGCATCCCGCCATAGCCGCCTTCCGGGGTGACCTGAAGCAGTTGATTGGCCAAGGCGGCCAGGGAACCCGCCCCGGCCAGGACGCGGCGGACAGCGCCGTCCGCACCAGGGGAAAGGGACATGCGCGCCTGGCCGTGCACTGTCCCAGCAGCGTCCACGGACAGCTCGGCATGATATTGGTAGGCATTGGAGGCGGCGCTCTGAGCCGGAGTCCGGCGTTTTTCCCCGTTGGTGCTGGCGATGACCGTCAGTTTGTCGGACAAGCCGTTGTCAAGGACGCCAAACACCGCAAACGGATCAGTGGGATTGGCGTAGGTGTCGAAGTCCGGCAGATAGGCCAACACGTGATTGAACGACGCCGAAGACCACAGCGGCAACGGCTCCATGCTTATGCCCCAATTCACAAGAGCCGGCAGCACGCGTATGCCCAGCGTCCCCAGCAGGGCCTGCATGAGCACGACGTGGTCCTTGCAGTCGCCGTAGCCGTTACGCAGGACGGTTGCCGCGTCATGGGGCACGACGTTGTCGCTTTCATTGAGAAATACGGCCACATAGCGAACATGGGCCGCCACCCAGTCATGGATGGCCCGGGCCGCGTCCAGCCCCTTGGCGTTGCCGACGATGTTTCGTGCCAAGGCCGCGATTTCGGGCGTCTCGGCAGCCTTGCCGGCGCTGCGGGCCGCATAGGCGGCTCCCAAAGCCTCGTAGCCGGCCAAGGTGGTGGCGACAAAGACCGGCCCGACGTCCACCGGGGAAACCATGGACGCCTCGGCGGGCGGCACGGACCCGACGTCGATGGCGGCGGTCAGCACGCGGTTGCCGCCGGCCTGGGCCTCCTCGACCGCGAAGCCGCCGCGCTGGCCCCACTGCAGCGGCACGGACGCGGGAGCCTCGATGCGCGATTCTTGGCGTATATGCCCGCTCAGGCCCAGGGCGAGAACGACGTTGAAGCCAAAGACGGCCGGCTTGCTGACCGTATGCCGCCAGGTGCAGTGCACGACGCTGCCCAGGCGCAGTTGGGGAAATTCGATGGTTGTTGTCTGTGAGGCCACGAACCCCGGCGTGTTCCGGGCGGCGGCGCTGGGGCGGGTGAAAATGTTCTCCAGCGGCACGTCGATGCGCTGTCCGTCCGGCTGGAGCACCCAGGCTTCGAGCACCTCCAGGGTCGCGGAGGCGGGATCGAAGGTGAAGGCCGCCGTGTTGTTGGCTGCCAGCAAATGTTCGTCGGCCAGCACGATTTCCGAGGTTTGCGTCTCGACGTAGGTCAGGTCGGCCGCCACGAGATAGTCATTGCGCTGCAGACGATGGATTCCGTCGGGATAGGCGGCCAGGGCGTTGCCCGCGAAAAGCGCCCAGACGGCAACGCTCCAAAGAGCGGCCCGTAAAAAGCGAACGTCTCCCCAAAAAATTGGGCACTTCACACGCATACGCCTTCCTTGGGCAGAGCGGTTTCTCAAGACCGGCCCGGCGGAAAACCGTCGTCTACTCCAATTCCCGGCAGATGGCCTCGCCAAGGCCCCCCGGGCGCATGGGCCGCCACCCCGACGTAGGCGACAGGGTGCGGTCCAAAAGCTTGCCGTCCACCCCGACCCAGGCTGCCTGTTGCCGGATGATCCGGCCCTGGCCGCAGTCCAGGGTCACCCGCTCGATGGCGTAGGCCACGCCGGTGGGAAAACCCAACTCGTGGGCGATTTCCAGCCCCTCGGTCTCGTCGAACACCCGCTTTACCCGAAGCCGCAGCACCTCGCCCGAGACGCGCACCGAATGCCGGTCATAGTAGAGTTCCACCGACCTGTCGTCATGGGCAGCCAGAAAACGCCAATCCGTGGCCTGGGCCGGCGGGCAGACGCCCAAGACGGCAATTAGGGCCGAGAGCAGCAGCATCAGGCGCATCGCACACCTCCGGGAGACGGAAAACAACGGTTTCAGGCTATTAGCATTCTTATAGCCAGCCCTCAAGCCGGCAGTCGCCCAGCATCCCGCCACATCCCCACATCCCTTTGACGCAGGGGCAAAAGGGCCTTATGACTCCCCCGGGGAGTCGGACAGGCTGTCGTCGCGGGCCGCAAGGCCCGGGGAGGAAAGTCCGGGCTCCACAGGGCAGGACGCTGGATAACGTCCAGCGGGAGCGATCCCGGGAGAGCGCCACAGAAAACAAACCGCCGGCGCTTGCGCCGGTAAGGGTGAAACGGTGGGGTAAGAGCCCACCAGTTGCCGCGGCGACGCGGCAAGCTCGGCATGCCCCGTTCGGAGCAAGACCAAATAGGAAGGCGTTAAGGCTGGCCCGGCCGTGTCTTCGGGTAGGTTGCTTGAGGCCGTGAGCAATCACGGTCCTAGAGGAATGATGGCCGCCCCGGTTTATCCGGGGAACAAAACCCGGCTTATCGGCCGACTCCCCCTTTTTTATCCACGCTTTAGCGCAAAGGATTTCCCGTGTCCCTGTGGACCGTGCTGCTTGCCGCCGGCTCCGGAACCCGTCTGGCCAAGGCCTCGGGCGGCGTCAAGAAACAGTTTCTCTCCGTGGGCGGCCGTCCGCTCTACTGGAAAGCCCTGACCGCCTTCGCCAAGTCCCCGGACGTGGCCGGGGTGGTCGTGGTTTTTGCGCCAGGCGATCTGGCCGAGGCCGCCCGCGAGCTGGCCGGCTATCTCGACGTAAGCCACCCGGGCCTGCCGGTCCTGACCGCCGCAGGCGGGGCCAGACGCCAAGATTCGGTCAAAAACGGCCTCGACGCCCTGCCCCGCGAAGCGCGTCTGGTGCTGATCCACGACGCGGCCCGGCCCTTTGTCGACGCCGGCCTCATCGCCCGGGTGGCCGACGCCCTGGCCGCCGGACGCAAGGCCGTCATCCCAACCCTGCCCGTCACCGACACCGTCAAGCAGGTGGACGGCGACACGGTGACCGCCACCCTGCCCCGCCATCGCCTTGCCGCCGTGCAAACGCCCCAGGGCTTCGACCTGGCCCTTTTGCGCGCCGCCTATGCCCACGCCGGAGCGGATTTCGACGTCACCGACGACGCCAGCCTGGTCGAACACTACGGCCAGCCCGTCTTCACCGTACCCGGAGCGCCGCGAAACATGAAAATCACCCATCCCGAGGATTTGTCCAGCCTGGCCGAGGCGGCCGCGCCGCTCCTGCCCGTCACTGGCTACGGCTACGACGTCCACCGCTACGCCGATTCGCAAAAGCCCGGCAAACAGCCCCCGCGCCCCATGAAGCTCGGCGGCTACCCCATCCTCGGCGCGCCCGAAGTGCTGGCCCACTCCGACGGCGACGTGCTGCTCCATGCCCTCACCGACGCGGTGCTGGGCTGCGTGGCCGGCGGCGACATCGGCCGGCTTTTCCCGGACAGCAACCCGGATTTCGACAACATGGCCTCGGGCGTGTTCCTGAGCGAAGCCCTGCTGGCGGCCAAAGCCAAGGGCCTGACCATCACCCACGTGGATCTGACCATCATCGCCCAGATTCCCAAGATCAGCCCCCACGCCGAGGCCATCCGCCTCAACGTGGCCGCGCTTTTGGGGCTCAATAAAGAACAAGTGAACCTCAAGGCCACCACCGAGGAAGGCCTGGGCTTCACCGGCGAGAAAAAAGGCATAAAAGCCGTCGCCCTGGTCACCGGCTGGCGACGCCCGTAAGACGCCGGGCGCTGCCTGCCTGCTGGGCGTTGCCCAGTAGCTGGGCGCTGCCCAGACCCGGCCGGGCGCTTNNGCTGCCCGGCGCCCGCCGGGGGGCTCAGCCCCCGGACCCCCGACCCGGGTTACCCATGATCGTAACAAAGTAAACCGGGCGGCTGGCTACAATAGCGTTAAAGTAAAACTTGAACTATCTCACCCCGCCCCCATGAAAAGTTTTTGGGGAAGGAGGGGGTCCAGGGGGAGGAAACCCCTTTTTCCAAAA
>DLGG01000150.1:9596-9781 GCA_002482565.1 Solidesulfovibrio magneticus | reverse complement strand
CCGCGGGCCGCCGGGGGAGCTGTGGCGTCGGCCGCCCGGGGGGCCGCAACCGCAGCGGCTTCGGCCGCGCCGGTCGGGCCGGCCGTCCTGGCCGCCGCCCCCCGAAGCTGCCTGGCCGGCACGGGCATACGGGAAGTGCTGCGCCTGTGCTCGCCGCCAACGACGGCCCTTCGGCTGCGTTCCCA
>DLGG01000150.1:0-9556 GCA_002482565.1 Solidesulfovibrio magneticus | reverse complement strand
CCGAACAGACGTGAGGACCCCATGGCAGACACTATTTATCAAGGCGACGTCGGTCTGGAGATCCTGGTCGACTGCGGCCGGGACCTGACCGGCGCGGCCAGCCCCGCCCTTCGCGTGCGCCTGCCTTCGGGCGCGACGCGCTCCTGGCCGGCGGCCGTGGCCGGCCCGGGCCAGGACGCCGCCAGACTGCGCTATGTCACCCGGCCCGGCGATCTGGCCGAAGCCGGCGTCTATAAACTCCAGGCCGCGCTGACCCTGGGCGACTGGTCCGGCCTGGGCCGGACGGCCAGCTTCACGGTGCGGCCGCGATTTTCATGAGGCAAGACATGACCACTCCCGTTTACGATAGCGTGGCCTTCCTGGCCTCCGACACGTTCGCCGTGTTCAACGCGGCCGGGGATTCCTTCGTCAGCGCGTTCGCGCCCGGAGCGCGCCTGCGGGCCGACTGCGGGACCGACGGCGTGCTTTTGGGCACGGTGGCGTCCTCCAGCCATGACGCCGAGACCGGCCGCACCGTAGTCGCCACGGTCATGGACGGCGGCGCGGCACTGACCGCCAATCTGGCCGAAGTCCTCCACGGCAATGATGTGCCCGAGTCCCTGTGCGCCCATGCGGCGCTTCATGCCCCAGGCGGCCGCGACGCCCTGCCGGCCGCGTCCACCGGCGCTTCGGGATTGGTGGCCTTGGCCAATGCCGCCGAGACCAGGGCCGGGGCTGAAGCCGCCAAGGCCGTGACCCCGGCCGGACTGGCCGCCGCAGCAAAAGGACTGATCACCTCCAATACGACCATTTACGTGGCGACCACCGGCAGCGACGCGAGCGGCGACGGATCGTCCGCCGCGCCATACGCCTCCATCGCCAAGGCGCTCTCAAGCATAGCCAACAAGCTCATCGCCTCGGGCGTGACCGTGACCATCCAAGTGGCGAACGGGACGTACAACACCACATTGCCAATCAAGCTTTCTCACCCTGATGGGGATAAAATTCAAATCATCGGGAACATCTCGACCGAGACAACCGTGGCGATTTCAAGCATCGACACGACGGCAAAAACCATTACGGTGACCGGCAACTACGCCTTCAACACGGCAGAAGCCAAGAACATCCAGATAGGCGACATAATCGGCCTGGCTGGTTCCAGTACGAACGGTCTTAACGGGGCATACCTCGTTTCCAACGTGACATACGACGGGGCCAATACGACGATAGAGTGCTCGACAGAGGCATTTGCCTCATCTCTTGTTGGCGGCGGAAGCTTGGTCATCAAGCCATGCAATCGATGTTGTTTGGAAGTATCCGGATCAATATCTTGTTTTTCGTGTTCGTCAAACCTTTCGCTCATAAACGGCTTCAGGATAAAACACGTCTCCGGGTCGTCAACCGTTGGCATCTATGCGTCCATGTGCACTGTAAGCGTCGGAAGCAATATAATAATCGATCGACTTGCCGCAGGTTTGTCCGCTTATCGGGGCGGCAGAATTTTCGGCACTGCCGGATTCATTTTACACGGGTGCGCTACCGGAATAAGCATAAACTATGTGTCCTCTGTCACAACAAACGGAGCTGGAACCACAATAATAAATGGCTCATCAACTGGATGTTTTTGTAGCCAAGGATCTTTTGGATACCTCTATAACACCACTACTGTTTTCAAGTCCAATACAATAAACTGCTCTCCTGCTGTCAATGTTGTTGGAAATTACAACTCGTTTATTGGGAGCTGACATGCAGCTTGTAATTATAAATGACTTTGCGGCAGCCATACACTCCGATTCACAGGCTGTCGCCGACTTCTACCCCGGCGGCATCATCCTCGCCGTCCCCGACGACACGCCTGTGGAGATCGGGCAGCCCTGGACCGTGGATTTGGACGCCGCCAAAACCTCGGTCTGCAACGCCATCGACGCCGAGGCCGAACGCCGCCGCAGCCTCGTGCTTACGCCCGGCGCAGGCCAAATGGCCGCTTATCAGGAAAAAGAACGCCAAGCCCGGGCGCTTCTGCAAGACAACACGCCGACCGAGGGCGAGTACCCGGACATTTTCAGCGAGATCGGCATCACCGCCGACTCGGCCGGCGAAGTAGCCATGGCCGTACTGGCCGCTGCCGAAAAATGGCGGGCCTACGGCCGGCTGGTGGAGCAGGCGCGGCTGACCGGAAAAAAGGCGGTCCGCCAAGCCGAGGACGTCAAGAGCGTCATCGCCGCCAAAAACAGGGCGGTCTGGCCGTAGAATCACGGCTTCGCCTTGTACGAAGCCGGAAAAGCCTATAGCGTGTCCGGGCGGCGTCACAGCCGCCCGGACTTTTTTTACCGGCTGCGAGGCGACCATGGACAAGCCCTGTATCCTCTTTGTCGATGACGACCCGGAGATCCTGGCCGCCTACGGCCGCGCCCTACGCAAACGCTACGCCGTGGAAACGGCAGCCGGACCGGAAGTCGGCCTGGAACGATTAGCCGCCCTGCCCGACGTGGCCGTGGTGGTCTCGGATCTGCGGATGCCGGGCCTGGACGGCGTGGAGTTCCTGGGTCGCGTCCGGGATCTGCGCCCCGACGCCGTGCGCATCATCCTCACCGGCTTTGCCGACATCGAAGTGGCCATCGCCGCGGTCAACAAGAGCAAGGTTTTCAGCTTCCTGACCAAGCCCTGCCCCGAAGAGGCCCTGGAAGAGGCCCTGGAAGCCGCCTTGCGCCAATACCAGCTCATCGCCGCCGAAAAGGAACTCCTGCGCGGCACCGTGCGAGGCACCATCAAACTCCTGACCAATCTGCTCGAAATGGTCAGCCCCGAGGCCTTCGGCAAATCGTCGCGGGTCAAGCGTCTGGCCATGGACCTGGGGGCCTACCTGGGCATTGCCGAGGCCTGGCGGCTGGAGCTGGCCGCCATGCTCTCCCAGATCGGCTGCGCCGCCATGCCGGCCGAAACCCTGCGACGGGCCTATCGCGGCGACCCCCTGCCCGGGGACAAGGCCTACGAATTCGCCATGCACCCCAAGATCGCCGCCGAACTTGTGGCCAATATCCCCCGCCTGCGTGAAGTCGCCGAAATCATTGCCTACCAGGAAAAACGCTACGACGGCGGCGGCCTGCCCCCCGACGCCCTGGCCGGAGAGCGCATTCCCCTGGGCGCGCGCATCCTCAAGGTCGCCCTGGATTTCGACACCTTGACCGCCCACTACGGCGAGAAGCGGCGCTCGCAAACCCCCGAGGCCGACGCTCTGGCCCGTATGCGCGACCGCGACGGCTGGTACGACCCGGAAATCCTGGATGCCCTGGAAACCCTGGCCACCCTGCCCGACGGCTTCGAACCGCGCCAAGTTCCCACCGATGCCCTGGCCGCCGGGATGCTGCTCGACCAGGACGTGGTCGCTCTAGGCGGAAACCTGGTCCTTGGACGTGGCCTGGAACTCAACGCCGTGTCCATCCGCCGTCTGGCCCGCCTTGACGGCGAACGCGGCGCCAAGAGCCGCTGGCGGGTGCTGGTCCCGCCCCCGGAAAAACTGGCCTTCGCCATGATGCTTGATGGCTAGGCCGGTTTGCGCCTATTAAGGGCAAGCGATCCGTCAGCGCCGACAACGTTCCGCGCGTCATCTCCAACCTCCGGCCCGCGCCGACAGCCCCATGGCAGCAGTTCCGCACCCCCTCAACGATCCTCCCAAGACCGCAAGCGAGCCTTTTCGCGGCGTTTTTTCCACTCAGACACAGGCCTTCATCGGCTTCGGGGCGACCAAGCGCAAGGTCAAACAGAACGTCCAAGTCTATGCCGAGGAACAGGCCGACGGCACGTATCTCCTGCGCAGCCTCAACAAGCATTTCATCCCCTCCGGCAAGCCCCGCCGCGTGACCCGGGAACAGCTCCTGTCCGAATACCTGCCTGAACCTGACCTCTACATGAACAAGGTCGTGCCCATGATGCGCCGGGCCAGGCAGTACGCCGACGCCGGCGACGCCCATCGGACCGAGGGCGAACTCATGTCGGCCGAATTCGAATACAAAAACGCCCTGCGGGTGGACGAGGAACACATCCGGGCCACCTTCGGCCTGGGGCTGACCTACCTCGACCGGGGCGAACTGGACAACGCCCGTCTGGTGTGCCGACGCATCATCACCCTGGAGGCGGCCTTCGGCGAGGAGCACAAACACCTCTTCAACGAATTCGGCATCAAGATGCGCAAGCACAAGATGTATGCCCAGGCCCTGCGCTACTATTTCAAGGCTTACCGCTTGAGCAAGACCGACGACCATCTCCTGTACAACATCGCCAGAACCTATTTCGAACGCGACAAACCAAAGCTCGCGCTGAAGTTCCTCGGCATGGCCCAGGCCATCAATCCGGCCTTTCCCGAAGCCGAGGCCCTGGCCCGGGCCATTGAACGCAAAGCCCTGGAAGAAACCTCCCTGCCGTCTTCGGGGAGGTTCGCCGCCAGGGACTTCTAACACCACATGTCAAACACCACGGCTGTTGTGTTTTAAAAACAGAAAGTTATACCAGTATGAAGCATCTCCTGCGGCTGCATTTGATGACTGGAATCGAAATAACGAGGCGGCCGGCCGCCGCGCGAGGACGCACATGAGCTTTCTCGGACGTTTCCTGGTGGAGCAGGGGGCCATCACCGAGGCCCAGCTGGAAGAGGGCCTGGCCTACCAGCGCGAAAAAAACCGGCGCATCGGCGAGGTGGCCGTGGAACGCGGCATGCTCACCTCGAAGCAGGCCAAGGACATCCGGCAGCGGCAAAACGCCGATCCCCGACTTTTCGGCGACATCGCCGTGGGAGAGCGCCAGCTCTCCCGGCGGGCCGTGGACGATCTGCTCTTTCTCCAGAAAATCCACCATACCTACCTGGGCGAGGCCCTGCTCGTCCTTGGCCACATCGACCGGAGCCAATATCAGGAACTCATGGGCCGCCACTACGCCCTGCGCGACAAGGGGCGGGTGAGTCTGCGCTATCTGCAGGAGTTTTTCGCCGAAAACCGGGTGGCCGAATGCCTGTTCGCCGCCCTGTCCCGGGCCTTGGGCCGCCTCACCGGCGAGGAGGCCGCGGCCAGCGGCCTGGGCAGCGCCCACGATCCGGTCGAATACGCCGCCTATGCCCGCATCGAGGGTTTGATCCTGGGACAGCGGCGCTTTGCCGCCACTATCGGGTTGTCGCGCTCCCTGGCCGACCGTCTGGCCGCCGACGATGCCGGCAGCCGTGACGCGGCCGGCCTGAGCGGCTTTTACGACACCGTGCTGCGCTATTTCGGCGACATGCTGCGCGACAAGGGCCTGCGTCTGGAGGCCGGGACCGTGCTCCCGGCGGCCGGCCATCCCCCCGGCTGCGAGGACTGCCTGGTCGTGCGCGCCCATACGCCCTCGGGCCGGCTCGGCCTGACGTTCTGGCTTGAGGAGGCGGCGGCGTGAGTCCGGACCGGACCGGAAAAGCCCTGCCCCGCGACGCGGCCGAGCGGGAAATGGCCATGGCCGCCCGGGACATCGAGATGCTGCTTGGCTCCATCCGCTCCATCCTGGTCACCCTGGACGGCCAAAACCGGGTGCGCCGCTTCAACGCCAGCGCCGAAAGCGCTTTCGGCCTGGCCGCAACGGCCGTGGCCGGCCGCGATTTCTTCGAGCTGGACCTGGCCTGGGAAGGGCCGGCCGTGCGCGAGGCCCTGGAGGCCAGCCGACGAACCGGCGCGCCGGCCCGGGTGGACGAGGTACGCTGCCGCACGGCCACCGGCGAGGAGCGCCTGTTGGGACTCACGGTCAACCCCGTGGACCCGGCCGGCGACGAGGCCCCGGGCGCGCTGATTCTCGGCCAGGACCTCGGCGAAATCAAAGCCCGGGAACTCAAGGCCATTCACGAACGCCGGATGCAGGCCATCGGCCGTCTGGCCGCCGGCATCGCCCATGAAATCAACACGCCGGTCCAGTACGTCGGCTATAACGCCGGCTTTCTCGACGAAGCCTTCACCGAACTGCTGGCCCTGCTCGAAGCCCATGGCCGGCTGCTGGAGGCCGTGGAAGCCGGCGACGCCGCCGCCGTGGCCGGGGCGGCCGCCGAAGCCCGGCGCGTGGCCGGGGAAACCGACATCGACTATCTGCGCCAGGAAATCCCGGCCGCCATCGCCAACACCCGCAAGGGCATCGGCCAGGTGGCCGACATCGTGCGGGCCATGCGCCAGATGTCCCACCCCGGAACCGGGGAAATGCTCTTTTTCGACGTCAACGCCAGCGTGCGCGACATCGTGGCCGTCACCCGCAACGCCTGGAAGCATGTCGCCGAAGTGACCCTGGAGCTTTCCCCCGAGCTGCCCTTGGTGTACGGTGCCCCTCACGAGGTGTCCCAGGTCCTGCTCAACGTGGTGTTAAACGCCGCCCAGGCCGTGGAGGAACGGGTGGCCGCCGAACCCTGGCGGCATGGAAGCATCCTCGTGTCCTCCCGGCTCGTTCCCGGCTTTGCCGAAATTGCCGTGGCCGACAACGGCCCGGGCATGGACGAGGCGGTGCGCGGGCGCATCTTCGATCCCTTTTTCACCACCAAGGCCGTGGGCAAGGGCACAGGCCAGGGCCTGGCCATCAGCCACGCGGTCATGACCCGCCACGGCGGCGGCATCGACTGCCAGTCACGCCCCGGGGAGGGTACGACATTTTTTCTCCGTTTTCCCCTGGAAGACGGCCAGACGCAACACGGGGCGGCCTGACCGCGCCCGGCAAACGGCAAAGGCGGCGGGCCAATGGGCGGCAAGGCAAAAATCCTGTTCGTGGACGACGATCCAGAAATTCTGGCGACCCTTAAACGCACGTTTCGACGCAAGTACCTGGCGGAAACCGCCCTTGGCCCGTTGCGGGGGCTGGAGGTCGCCGCCGAGCACGGCCCCTATGCCGTGGTGGTGGCCGACCTGCGGATGCCGGGCCTGGACGGGCTGGAATTTTTCACCCAGCTCAAAAAAATCTCCCCCGAAACCGTGCGGATCATGCTCACCGGCTACGCCGATCTGCGCGCCGCCATGGACGCCGTCAACACCGGCCACGTCTTCCGGTTCCTGGCCAAACCCTGCCCCGAGGAGGAGCTGGCCGAATCCCTGGCCGCCGGCGCGGCCCTGTATGCCCAGGCCACGGCCGAGCGCGATTTTCTCAAAGGAGCCCTTCGCGGCATCATCAAGCTGCTCTCCGACCTGCTCGCCCTGCAAAACCCCGAGGCTTACGCCCGGGCCATGCGCGTGCGCCGGCTGGTGGCCGACATGGCCCGCTACCTGGGCGCTTCCGACGCCTGGCGCATCGAGCTGGCCGTCACCCTGTCCCAGTTGGGAGGCCTGGTCCTGCCCCAAGGCCTGTTCGCCAAGCTGCGCCGGACAGGTGATCTCGCCGGCGACGAAGCCCGGCTTTTCGCCCGCCACCCGGGCCTGGCCGGGGATTTGCTGGCCAACATTCCCAAGCTTGACGAAGTGGCCGCCATCATCCGCCACCAGGAAACGCCCCATGCCGGAGCCGGGCGGGACGTTCCGCTTGGGGCCAAACTCCTCAAGGCCGCCCTGGATTACGACGCGCTGCTGACCTCGGGCCGCGCCCGGGACCAAGCTCTGGCCGCCCTGGCCGACCGGAAAGGCCTCTACGATCCCCAGGCCCTGGAGGCCCTGGACGCCCTGGCCGGGGAGCGGGAAGGACTGGAGCGCCGGGAAATCCCCCTTTCGGCGTTGACCCCGGGCATGATCCTGGAGGAAGATGTCGCCTTGCCCCACGCCGCCGTCCTGGCCACGTCCGGCCAGATGGTGGACGCCGGCTGGCTGGCCTGCCTGGAGGCCGAGTCCCTGCCGGGCGACGTCCGCTGCCGGGTGCTCGTCCCGCCGGTCGAGGACGCGCCGCCTCCGGGGCTGGCCGATCCCGAACTGCTAGCCCTCTTGCGCCGGGTCGGGCGCGCCGCAGGCCGCTCCTGACCCCAAGGATCCTTGCCCATGTCCAATGCCGCCAAACTGCGGGCCGAACAAATGACCCGACGCTACGAACGCATCGTTACCGACTATTTCGCCGAAGGGGGACTGGCGGTCCTTTGCACCGACGACGAAAGTTTCGTGCGCCAGCTCAAATACGCCCTGGGCGCCCTGCGCGTCGACGTCAAGACCGTGCTGCGCGAGGTGGCCGACTACGACGACGTGGCCACCCTGGCCGCCAAGACCGCGGACCGGCTGCCGGTGCCGCTGCTGGTCTTCCTGGAACGCCGCCTGCGCCAGACGGCCTGCTTAAAGGCGGTGCGCACCCTCAAAACCCTCTACGGCGACAAGATCCGGCTTGTGGTGACCACGGTGGAGCTTTCCCGGGATGAGCTGGTGCTCACCCACGAGATCGGGGCCGACAGCTGCATCACCAAACCCATTTCGGCCAATGCCCTGGTGGAGAAGTGCGCATTTGCCGTGCGCCCCAACAACCAGCTTGGCGTGCTGTTCGACCGGGCCGCCGCCCTGCTTGCCGCCGGTGACCTGGACCAGGCCGCCCGGGTGGCGGCCAAGGCCTTCGAGATCAAGCCCGACAGCCTCAAAGCCCACCTGCTTCTCGGCGACGTGGCCCTGGCCAAGGGCGATCACGCCCAGGCCGAAAGCCATTACAAGGACGCAGCCCGGGCCGAGAAGCTCTATATCGAACCCCTCAAGCGCCTGGTCGAGGTCTACGCGCAGACCGGCGACGACGCCAAGCGTCTGGCCTGCCTGACCCGCCTGGACGAGTTGTCGCCGCTGAATTTCGAACGCAAGGCGGTCATCGGCGAGGCCTACCTGGACCTGGGCGAGAGCGACAAGGCCCGGGCCTTTTTCGAGGAGGCCCGCAAGGCCGTTGGCAAGGTCGCCTCGGACATGGTCAGCGAAGCCCTTATGGAAATGGCCAAGCGCATCGGCGAACGCGACCAGGAAACGGCCCTGCGCTTCGTCACCGAGGCCATCGAGGCCAAGGGCGAAGCCCTTGGTCCCAAGGATCTGTGGATGTTCAACAACCGGGGCATCCTGCTGCGCCGCCAGGGCAGCTGGCGCGAGGCTGCGGAGAACTACCGCAAGGCCCTGGCCATCGCCCCGAGCGACGCCGGCCTGCGCTACAACCTCGGCGTGGCCCATGCCGAGGGCAAGGACTACTATACCGCCCTGACCCATTTCGAGGAGGCCCTCAAGCTCGATCCCGACCTTCTCCTCCAAGGGCCTACCGTGGGCTACAACATCGCCACGGCCTACCACCGTTGCCGCGATCTGCCCGCCGCCCGGGAATTTTTGGCCCAGACCCTCAAGCGCCACCCAGGCTATGAGCCGGCCAGACGCCTGCTGGCCCACCTGGGCCAATGACGGCCGCCGCGACGTCGCCTCCCGCCATGTCCATGCGTTCCCTCGCCTGCCTGCTGGTTGCCTTGTGCCTGAGCCTGTCGTCCGGGTACGCCCGGGCCGGGACCGACGCCTCCCCGGCCGTGACCGCCCTGATGTGCGGGGCGCTTCTCCGGGAGCCCGCCCCGGGCGAGGCCTGGCCGGCAGCCAAGGATGTGCGCCCGGGCGAGGCCGTGGCCGCTTCGGACCGGGGCCTTGGCTGCCGCTTCGTCGTGTCCGGCGAG
>DLGG01000100.1 GCA_002482565.1 Solidesulfovibrio magneticus | reverse complement strand
GCCCCGAGCATGGCCAGCAGCATGAGCGCCGCCCCGGCCGGAGCCGAGCGGCGAAAGGTCAAGGGCGGCCAGCGGTGGGCCAGCCGCGCCCCGCCCAGCGCCCCAAGGGCGCCGAACACGGCCGTGGACGCGCCGAGAAAATGCATGCCCGGCCCCTGAATCACGGCCTTGAGGACATTGCCGCAGCCGCCGGCGGCGATGGCCAGGAAAAAGGCCAGCCCTACCCCGACCTCCCGGGACAGCAGCGACAGGAAAAGCGCCCCGCTGGCCGCGTTGCCGAACAGGTGGGCCGGGTCGGCATGAAGGAAAAGGCTGGTGACGGCGCGATGCCACTGGCCGGCCAGCATCCGGGCCGAATCGCCGGCGGCCAGTTCCCGCCAGTCGATGAGGCGGCCCAAAATCAGGCTGCGGCCCAGGAAAATCCCCCAGACGCCGGCCAGGACGCCCATGACGGCCACCACCGTCGGCCAGGTTTGCGGTCGGGCGCCCCGGGCGGCGGCGTCGGCCTCGGGATCGGGCAAGGGTCTGGCCTGGCGCTCGTCGGCGTAGGCGGCCAGTTCGTCCAGGGCCTCCTCAGCCCGTCGGCGCGGCACGAGCAGGCGGTAGCCGCCGCCCTGGCGGCGGATGGCGTGGGGGATGGCCCGGGCGGTCAGCACCAGTTCCCATTCCCGGGCGCGGATGGCCGTGGCCGGCGAGGCTGAACCGGTAGCCGCCTGGGTGATATCGCGCAGCCCGGGCCTGGGCCACAGCGAGGCCCGGGCCGGCGGCGGCAGGGCGCGGCGCGGCAAAACGGGACGGGGGGCGTCGGTCACGAGGCGGACTCCGGGGAACGGTTCGGGCGGATGGCGCGGCATGGCGTGAACATGTGGACACCACTCTACGCCGGATGAGGGTCGCTTCGCAACGTGGGGGCCGGGAGGGGCTTGTGCCCCACGCCGGCCTCGCCGCCGCGCGCTTCGCCATCCGGTGACGGGCCAAGCTCTTGCCGCCGGGCGCGCCGGTCTGGTAAGGGCCGGGCATGAACCAAGCCCGCAAGCCCATCTATTCCGTCTTTTTGCTGCTCATCCTGGCCGGCGCGCTCAGTCTGGCCGCCATCGTGCTCACGCCCTTCGTCAATATCCTCATCATCGGCGTGGTGCTGGCCGCCCTGTTTCGCCCCGTGCAGCGCCGGGTCGAGCGGTTTTGCGGCCCCCGGCCCACCCTGGCCGCCCTGTTGACCACCGGACTTATCTTCACCTGCATCATCATCCCGATCTTTTTCTTCCTGGGGTCGCTCTTGGCCCAGGGCGTGCAATCCGTCAACGCCCTGCAAGCCCAGTTGGCGGCCACGGACTTCAACAAGCTTTTCAGCCATGAAGCCATTTCGCCCTACATGGACTGGGTCCAGGAGCATCTGCCCTTTCTCGACCTCAAAAAGCTCGCCCTGCAAGCCGATCTCATCGACATTTCCAAGACCGCCGGACAGATGCTCATCGACAGCGGCACCAAGATCATCGGCAACGTGTTCGTGCTGACCATGAACTTTGTGATCCTCATGTTCGTGCTCTTTTTCCTCATCCGCGACGGCGAGCGCATGATGCAGCGCCTGCGCTACCTGCTGCCCCTGACCACGGACCAGGAAAACCGCATCTTCCGCCAACTCGACGACGTGGCCAAGTCGGTGATCCTGGGGGCCTTCTTCATCGCCCTGGCCCAGGGGCTGGCCGGCGGGATCGGGCTTTTCATCGTCGGCATCAAGCCCTTTTTCTGGGGCTGCATGATGGGGTTTGCCTCGCTTATCCCGGTGGTGGGCACGGCCATCATCTGGCTGCCCGTAGCCCTTTATCTCATGCTCACCGGGCAATGGCAGTGGGGGCTTTTCCTCATGGGCTGGGGGGCCGTGGTGGTCTCGGGCATTGATTCCATCATCCGGCCGCTGCTCATGCAAAACCGGTCCAACATGTCCACCTTCTGGGTGTTTCTCTCCATCATCGGCGGCATCAAGTTTTTCGGAGCCCTGGGCATCCTCTACGGCCCGCTCATATTGGGCTTTGCCATGGTGATGCTGACGCTCTACGCCGAGGACTACCGCCACGTGCTCGAAGAGCGCGGCGCGGCCCCGGCCCCGACCGATTGCCTGCCCGAAGACTGACCCTCCCCGTCGGCCGCTGGCCAGCCTTTGGCCGGCCAGCGGCCGACGCCCAGCCAGACCCAGACCCTGCCCGTATAAACCGTGGCAGAACAGGTTCGTCAGCGTGCATGACGCACCTTCCGTGCTGGCGTCAGGCCGAAACGCAGCGTCATGTTCGATACAAAACGCCCAAAGAAGACTGCAATATTAGCGCAATAATTCCACATGCAGTTACTCTATTCAAGCAATGCGCTTGACAATACCTAGAAATATTTGCCAGTGTCACATCGTCAAGGATGCAGCGAAAATAAACATAGCCGATACAAGACGTTCTATTGAATGCAAAAGCCATGAAATAATTATGATGATTTCGAACCGCTTCAGATGATGAGGAGACGTTTTCACAGCATACGCCATCTCACGCAAAACAGGACCAGCACAACCGGCATCGGAAGGCCATGATACTCGAATACCTCCGCAAACTCCTGTTCTTTTTGCACACAAACGACAACATGGAATCTCCTGTGGCCGTCATCAAGGAGTCCATGACCAGGCGATCCATCTACCAAGTGAAGCTGCAACAGCCCCATGGCCTCACCGACCGGCTCAACTTCCGGCCCGCGGCCCTAAACGGCGAGACCCTGGAAATCGAAAGCCTCTACCATCCCTTTGACCCGGCCAGCCTGACTCCGGGCCAGACCATCGACATCACCATCTATCTGCTCCCCGACGCCGACCACCCGCCCGGGTTCATCAATTGCACCACCAGCTTGATCGAAGCCGTCTCCGCCACGCGCCTGCGCCTGGCCACGCCCCGGCACATCGACCGCATCTCCCACAACAAGACCGACCGGCTCCAACTCGAACCGCGCCACGCCCCCATCCTGGCCGCCTGGTGCCTGGTCAAGAAGTGCGACAACATCCGCCTGCTCAAGATGGTCAACCCGCTCATTCTGCACATGCCCAAGGGCTTTGACCACGAGCGGGGACTCATCGACATCTCGCCCAAGGGGGCCTGCATCTCCCTGGACCGCGAAACGTACCGCCTCCACAAAAAGGACATCAAAACCGGCCGCGATCTACTGCTCCAGATGGCTTTCCCGGGTCCAACCGGCAGCCAGCGCCACGAATTCCTCATCGTGGCCTCCATCCGCTACCAGCGCCCCAACCTCGTTTCCGGCCGCATGGAACTGGGGCTGCAGTTCGACCACAGCTTCAGCGCCACACCAAAACCCGCCTGGCTGCCCTGCAACACCGAGGGCATCGCCGAACTCAAGTGGCTGCTCCAGGAATACAAAAAGCTCTACCTGGCCGAGATCAAAACCAAGCTCTCGGCCCTGTGCGACCCCGACAGCCTGGAGGCCGCCGGCGCCGCCCTGCCCGACGCGCCGGCCGATTGCGCCCTGAGTTTCCAGGCCGCCATGAACCAGGCGGCCCTGGGCATCTTCAACGGCTGCATGCCCCAGCTCAGCAACGTCCGGCTGGCCATGCAGTTCCTACGCGCGCGCCTGCCTGACGCCGAGAGCCAGGAAATCCTGTCCAACAGCCTGGAACAGCTCGAAATCGCCACCATGCGTCTGGAAAACATCCAGGAAACCACGGCCGGCGACAGCTCCGCCTTCGAGACCCTTCGCCCGCGCGACATCGTGGCCCAGGCCCTGGCCTTTTTCGAGCACACCCTGGCCGCCAACGGCATCGTCGTGGAACGCTCCTTCCAAGACAACCTGCCCGACATTCAGGGCGATCCCCGCCAGTTGCGGCTGCTTTTCAAAAATCTCCTGGTCAACGCCCTGGAGGCCATGCAGCCCCACGGCGGCAGACTTAGCCTTGGCGTCTCGGTGGACATCCACGAAAACGATCTGGTCATCGCCGTGGAAGATTCCGGCGGCGGCATCCCGCCGGAAGTGCGGGCCCGGATCTTCCAGCCCTACCAGAGCATCCCGGGCAACGGCGCGCCGGGCCTGGGATTGGCCGTGGCCCAGCGCATCGCCACCGCCCACGGCGGACGCATTGAACTGTTTACCAGCCTCGGCGAAGGCTCCACCTTTGCCGTTCGCCTGCCCCTGGCCACCCCGGTCCCCGAGGCCAGGACCGCCAGCGAGGTCCGCCCATGAACCCCGTCGTCGAACCGAACGACTCCGGCCTTCCCAGGGAGGAAGGCCTCCTGGAAACCGGCGGGGCCTGGACGCGAGTCCTGGCCGTGGCCAGCGGCAAGGGCGGCGTGGGCAAGACCAGCGTGGCCGTGAACCTGGCCTTTTCCCTGGGCGGGCTGGGCAAGCGAGTCTGCCTGCTCGACGCCGATCTGGGGCTGTCCAACGTCGACGTGCTGCTGGGCATCAACCCGGTGGTGACCCTGGAGCAGGTGCTGTTCGAGGGCGTGCCCATGGAGCGGGCCATTTTGTCCGTGGGGCGAAACGTGGACGTGGTGTCGGGATCGTCGGGCGTGTCGCGCATGGCCGAGCTGTCGCGCAACAAGCGCACCGATCTGGTGCGGGAGTTCCACAAGCTCATCAACTACGACTATCTGCTGGTGGACAATTCGCCGGGCATTTCGGCCCAGGTCGTCTCTATGTGCCTGGCCTGCGGCGACGTGCTGGTCATCGTCAATCCCGAGCCGTCCTCCATCACCGACGCCTACGCGCTTATCAAGGTGTTCAAGGAAAACGGCCTGCACCGGCCGCCGCTTCTGGTCATCAACCGCTCGCTGTCCCACCAGCGCAGCCAGGCGGTGTTCGAGCGCATCCAGAAAACCGCCGAGAACCACCTCGGCGTCCACTGTCGCCTGGCCGGCGTCATCCCCGACGATCCGGCCCTGTACCGGGCCGCCACCCGGCAAACGCCCCTGGTGGAGATGGAAAGCGCCGCCCCGGCCGCCAAGGCCTTCCGCGACCTGGCCCGGCGACTCGACGCCGCC
Source organism: Solidesulfovibrio magneticus (assembly GCA_002482565.1). Lineage (GTDB taxonomy): Bacteria > Desulfobacterota > Desulfovibrionia > Desulfovibrionales > Desulfovibrionaceae > Solidesulfovibrio > Solidesulfovibrio magneticus_B. The sequence goes on along the minus strand of DLGG01000100.1, from coordinate 9,722 downwards.
GGTCGCGACAGCGCGAACCTCACCCGGCCGGAACATTTCTTCGACCAGACCGTCATCCGCCTCCAGCAGGCCCCGATCCTGCCGCCGGGACTGGGCGGCTCGGAGCGGCCGGCCCTGACCGGCGAACTGGCCCGGCGATTGGAAGCCCTCATGCGACGGCTGGCGGCCAATTCCCGGCTGCTGTCCCAGGCCGACCCCGAGGCGGCCCGGGACACCGAAGCCCGCATCGAGGACGTGCGCGAACTCCTCGACAGCCTGGCCGCCGGAGCGCAAGCCGAAGCCGGCGGCGGGTCCGTCGCCGAGGAAAACGCCCCGGACCGGACCGAAACGCCGTCCCCGGCCCCGAGTCTGTCCCAGCCCGACCAGAAAGCCCTGGTCGTTTGTCCCGATCCCATGTGGCGGGCCATCCTCGAAAACATCCTTGAGGACCTGGGCCTGGGACTGTGCCCCGTGTCCGACGAGACCGCCGCCGTCCAGCCGCCGGACCTGCTCGTGGTGCGCCAGACGCCTTCGCCCGGCCTGACCGACTTGCTGGCCGCCAAGGGGGACCGCCCGACGCTCTTTGTGGCCGCCAACCACGACCAGGCCGCCCGGTTCGCGGCCCTGCCGGCCAAGGAGCCAAGGGAGATACTGACCATGCCCGTGGAGCTCATGGACATCCAGGGCGCGGTTTGCAATCTGCTGGCCGCCGCCAGCCGACGCCGCGAGACGCCGCACCTGAGCCACCACGACCCCCGAGCATAAAAAAAGCCCCTTGCGGGGCTTGATGCCTCTTATAAAACATAACGACAGTTATGTTTTATAAATATACAGTCATATCAGTACGTCATTTGCCATGTACTTTCGTTTTAGAGATAAAATTGGAATGAGAGTCCGAGGCGGGCGGCCCGTAAAGGGCCGCCCGGTCGTCAGACGGGACATTTGACTTCCTTGGTCGAGCCGGGGCCGGCCAGGGGACGGAAGCACTTCTTGCCGCCGCCGCAGATGGGGCATTTCCAACCTTCGGGGAGATCCTCGAAGGACGTGCCGGCCGGAATCTTGCCTTTGCGGTCGCCCCGGTCGGGATCGTAAATGTACCCGCAATTGGTGGTCTGACACTGCCACATGTTCTCAGGCGCGGACATGTTCGCTCCTTTGCCCAGGGACGGAAAACGCCCCGATGCGGCTAGTCGACCTTGAAAAACGCCTTGGCCAGGGCCTGGCAGACCGGGCACTTCTCGGGAGCCGCGCCGGCGATGGTGTAGCCGCACACCGAGCAGACGTACCAATCCTCGACAGGATAGGCGGCGGGGTCCTTGGCGGCGGCGGTGTACAGTTCGGCGTGGAGCTGCTCGACGGCGTTGGCGAAGGTGAAGCCGCGCTCGGCCGCTTTGTCGCCCTCGGCCTTGGCTTCCTCGATCATGGCCGGGTACATGCTCTTGAATTCGTGGGTCTCGCCCTCGATGGCGGCCTTGAGGTTCTCGGCCGTGGTGCCGATGCCCTTCATGTTGCGCAGGTGGGTGTGGGCGTGGACGGTCTCGGCGGCGGCGGCGGCCTTGAAGAGCTTGGCCACGCCGATCATGCCGTCTTTTTCAGCCTGGGCGGCAAAGGCGAGATACTTGCGGTTGGCCTGGGATTCGCCGGCAAAAGCTTCCTGCAGATTGTTCATGGTCTTGGACATCATGTGCTCCTTGTATTTAGTTGGGTTGATTGTTTTCGCACAAACCAAGGCAGCGGCGGCACACGCCGCGTACCAGCACCTGGGCGTCGCGCACGCGGCCCCAGGCGGCCACTTCCGGCGGCAGATCAGAAAGCCCGGCTCCGGGCATGACGAAATCCTCAATGCCCCCGCACTGCAAACACACCAGATGGTGATGGGGCGACGCGTCGCCGTCGAAACGGCTCTCCTCGCCCCCGCCCGGCACCCGGGTCACCAGTCCCCGCGCCTCCAGCGAAGCCAGGGTGCGGTAGACCGTATCCAGGGAAATGGCCGGAGCCGCCTCCCGGACCCGTCGCCAGACCGTCTCGGCCGAGGGATGATCCCTGGCCTCGACCATGGCCTTGTATACCAGATACCGTTGGTTGGTAAACTTGAGGCCGCTTTGGGCGAAGAGTTTTTTGAGCGCGTCGATCTGCATAAGTCTTATTCCTAGTTGCTGTTAATTCCTATTTAGAGAGTATACCCTGCCCCGTCAACCGTTTTTTTGGGTTTACGGAAAAAACTACATCCACCAATGCCGGCCGGCCCGCCACAGGTCGGGCAGGGTTAGCGCCCTGCCCCGGCCAAGCTTCTTGGCCAGGTAGATGAAGAGATACGCGGCGGCCAGGGCGTCGTGGCGGGCGTCGTGGGCGGCGAAATCCGGCAGGCCATAGCGACGGCACAAGCTTGGCAGGTCGAAGGCGGCATGTTCCAGCCCGGCCCCGCCCTCCGGGGACAGGCGTTTTTCCTCGTAGGCCATGGCCAAGCGCAGGGTGTCGATGCAGGGGGCGGCCAGTTCGCCGCCAAGGAGCCGGCGGCTGGCGGCGTTCAGAAAGGCCATGTCCAGATCGACATGGTGGCCGACGAGGACGGCCGGGCCGATGAAATCCAGCAGCCGTCGCAACACGGCCTCAAGATCGTCGGCTTGGCTGAGGGCCGAGGCGGTCAGGCCATGGACCAGGGACGACTGACGCGGCACGTCGCGCTCCGGCCGCACCAGGGCGGCGAAGGTCTCGCCGGCCATGATGGCCAGGCCGCGCAGGCGTACGGCGGCCACGGACACGACGGCGTCGCGTTTGGGGTCAAAACCGGTCAGCTCGGTGTCGAGAACCACGAATTCGAGGTCGCCAAGCCGCGCTGCGGCCTCGCGCCCGGCCTGGCAGGCCTGGTGGGCGGCCAGGGCCGGATGGACCAGGGGCCGGACGAAACGACGGCCCAGGCGCTCCCAAAGGCCAGCCGCCAGCCGGCTCATTGTCCCGCCTCCAGCCGGCCAAGCATACCGGCCAGGGTCTGACGCAGGGCCTCCACGGCGGCAAAGGCGGCCCGGCATTCCTGGCGTTTCCTGGCGGAAAGCGCCCCCGGCCGGGGCACGACATCGGGGTCGGCCTGGCCGGCCAGCCGGGCGGCCAGACGCTCGCCCTCGAAAAACGCCCAGGCCTGGCCGGCGTTTTGGGCCACTTCCCCGGGCAGATGCCCCCCGGCGGCCAAAGCGGCCAGACGCCCGGCCGTGCCCAGTTGCGGCAGTCCGTGAAAGACCGCCGCCAGCCGGGCCATGGCCGCCACCGCCCCGCTGCCGCGTCCGTCCAGATCAAACGCCGGGGCAAAGCCCCCGGCCCGCTCGGCCAGCTTCCCCTGGTGCACGCCAAGGGGAGTCGGCCGGGCCACCACCGCGCCCAAGGCGGACAGCATCAAGCCCGGGTCCGGCCGATCCGTGGCCAGCCGTTGCCGGACCGCGTCCATCGTTACGGCTCCACCCACGGCCGGCAGCAGGTCCAGGCCGTCCAGATCGCGGCCCTGGGCGGCCAGGGCGGCCAGCCCGGAGAGCCGCACCGGACCGAGCAGCCGTCCGCCGCCCAGGCGGCAAGCAGCCAGCTCCTCGGCCAGGGCCGGCAACACAGCCCGGCAGTAGGTGTCCATGGCCCGCTCCAGGATGTCGTCCCCGCCGCAGTCGATGGCCACGACCGCGTCCAGGCCCTGGCCGGGCAGGAGTTCGCGCCGGGCGGCCGGCCCCAGGAGCAGCCAGCACCATTTGCCCGGCGGCGGGCCGAAACGCCGCTCGGCCAGCTCCACCAGCCGCCAGAGCAGGCCCTGGGCGGTCATGGCCAGGATGCCGCCCTCCGTGGCCGCCCCGGCCCCGCGCGCGGCCAAGGCGGCGGCCAGGGGGCCGGCACGATGGGACAGGGCCACAAGATCGTCCAGGCCGGCCGCCCGGCGGATGGCCCGCAAGAGGGCCATGGGCGAACGGCCGTGGGCCAGAAGCAGATCGTTGGCCGTGACCAACCCGAACGGGCTGCCCTCCCGGGTCACCAGCAGATGGCGGATGCCGGCCTCGGTCATGCGGCTTAAGGCCTCGAAACAGGGCGTGGCCGCGTCGATGGCGGCCACGGGCGCGGACATGAGGGTCTCGACCGGGGCGGTAAGCCCCATGCCCCGGGCCACGGCCCGGCGCAGGTCGCGGTCGGTGACGATGCCGATGACCGTGCCCGAGGCCTCGCGCACGAGGACCGAGCCCACGCCGGACTCCTCCATGACCCGGGCCGTGGCCGGCAGGTCCGTGCCCCGGGCCACGGACACGATGCCCGGCGAGGCCACTTCCCCGGCCAGCCGAGTGAAGAGGTAGTCCCCGTCGGCCTCGGCCGCGTCCAGCCCCGGGCCATCGTCGACCCGGCAGGCTTGCTTGTCCAGGCAGTTGGCGAAATAGGCGGCCACGAAGGGATGCCGTTTGGCCATGGCGGCGAAGGCCGCGCCGGGCAGGCGCACCAGGAACACGTCGCCGGCGGCCACGGCCCGACAGCTGGACGAGTTTCCGGGAAGCGCGCCGCCAAGGCCGAAACACTCCCCTTCCCCGCGCGCGTCGGCCAGCCCCGGGCCGTCGCCCTGGCCCACAAAGGCCACTGAACCGCGCTGGATGCAGCACACGGCCGGCTCGACCGGCACGCCTTGGGCCTGGGCTTCGGCGATGGTCTCGCCTTCAAGAAACAGCTCCACCCGGCCGGCGGTGGCCAGAATGGCCCGTTCGTCCGGCGGCAGCCGGTCAAAGGGCGGCACGACGGCCAGGAAGGCGGTCACGGCATCGGGTTGGCGCGAGGGATCGGGCAGGGACATGGCGGGCCTCCGGAGTCAGGTCAGACAGTGCAGGCTAAAGTGGTGCTTGAGGATTTCGGCCAGCCGACCGGCGGCGCGCAAGGCGGCGTCGAGATCGGCCAGGGCCTGGGCGGACAAGCGCGCCGGGACGAGCCGGTTGTCGGCGGTTTGCCCCCGGCTCCAGGCCTCGGCCTGGGCGGACAGGCGCAGGGACTGGACCCGGGCCAGGCCGTCTTGCAGGGCCTTGGCCAGCTCCGGTTCCATGTGGCCGGCCGCGACCAGGCCGGCAAGCCGCCCCAGGGTGTCCGGCGCGGCTACGCCGGCCTCCAGGGCCAGGGCCTTGACGCCAAGGACCAGCGGATAGACGGCGGCGGCCTTGAGATCGAGTGGTCCGTGCCCAAGACCGAAAAGCCCGCTGGGCAGATGGCCGAAGATAAGCGTCGGCGGCCCGAAACGCAGAGCCTCCCGGGCCAGTCCCCGGGTGAGCAGGCTCGATTCCCTGGCCCGGCGACGCATATGTTCGGACAGCGCGGCGGCCAGGGACGCCTGGCCCCAGACCGGACGCAGATCGGCTAAAAGCGAAATGAACAGCACCGCCTCCTCGTCCGGGCGGGCGGCAGCGGCGTCCACGGCCGCGAACCAATCCGCAAGCGACCGCCGCCAGACCGGATTGGCGGCCATGATGCCCTTGGGACACGGCGGCATGCCGGCCTCGGCCAACAGACGTTCCAGACGGGCGGCCAAGGCGGCAAAGGCCTCGCCGCCGGCTCCTTCGGCCAGGATCAAAGCATTGTCCTGATCCGTGGCCAGGAACTGCTCACGCCGGCCCTGGCTGCCGAGCACGGCCAGACAGTAGGAACCGGCCGATTCGGGAAGCTGTGGCGGCCCGGCCCGGGCCAGTTCGGCCGCCCGCACGAGAAACGCGTCATACAACTGGCTGGCCAACTGTCCGGTTTCCAAGGCGCTAACCCCGGGTACGGCCCGGTCGGCTATGCAGCAGCGGATGCGCTCCAGCTCCCGACCGAGAACCAGGCTGTCGGGAGCGGCGGCCAGGGCGGCGAAAAGGGCGGCGGTTGCGGGGTCCATGGCATCTCCCAAGCCTGGCGACAAACGACAAAACGGACCGGGGAGGCTTTCCCCGGTCCGTTTGCGGGCGATCACTCCGCGCCCACACCCAGATAGTTGCGGATCTGCTGGGCGGCGTAGAGGGACTGGGCCCGGGCGTCGGGGACCAGCACCGAACCGAGCCAGCCGACCAGGAAGGCGAACGGCATGGACACCAGGGCCGGGTTCTTCCAGGGAAAGATGGGGGCGGCGTTGCCGAAGATGTCCACCCAGACCGTGGGCGACAAGACGATGAGCCCCACGGCGGCCACGGTTCCGGCCACGATGCTGGCGGCCGCGCCGAAGGTGCTCGTTCCCTTCCAGAGTATGGAGAGGATCAGCGCCGGGAAGTTGGCGCTGGCGGCGATGGCGAAGGCCAAGCCCACCATGAAGGCCACGTTTTGGCCCTTAAACGCCAGGCCAAGCAGGATGGCGGCCACGCCAAGGCCGATGGTCGCCCGCTTGGCCACTTTCATCTCGTTTTCCTCGGTGGAGCGGCCGGCCCGGAACACGTTGGCGTAGAGGTCATGGGACAGCGTCGTGGCTCCGGCCAGGGTCAGCCCGGCCACCACGGCCAGGATGGTGGCGAAGGCCACCGCCGCGATGAAGCCGAGAAACACCGTGCCGCCGGTCACTTCGGCCAGGAGCAGCGCGGCCATGTTGCCGCCGGCATCGGTCTTGAGCACCACGTCGCGGCCCACGAGCACCATGGCGGCGAAACCGATGATGAAGGTGAGGATGTAGAAGTAGCCGATGAGTCCGGTGGCGTAGAACACGGATTTGCGGGCGGCCTTGGCGTCGGGCACGGTGTAGAAGCGCATGAGGATGTGGGGCAGGCCGGCGGTGCCGAACATAAGCGCGATGCCAAGGGACACGGCGTCCAGGGGATTGGCCACCAGACCGCCGGGATTGAGCACCTTTTCACCGTAGGTGGCGGCGGCCGCGCCGAAAAGGGCCGTCACGTCGAAGTCGAAGCGGGACAGGGCCATGAGCACCATGACCGTGGCCCCGGCCAGGAGCAGCACGGCCTTGATGATCTGCACCCAGGTGGTGGCGAGCATGCCGCCAAAGAGCACGTAGGCGATCATGACCGCGCCCACGGCGATGATGGCCGTTTCATAGGGCAGGCCGAACATCATCTTGATGAGCGACCCCGAACCCACCATCTGGGCGATGAGGTAGAAGCACACGGTCAAAAGCGAACCCACCGAAGCGGCCACGCGGATGGGCTTTTGGGACAGGCGGTAGGCCACCACATCGGCGAAGGTGTATTTGCCGAGGTTGCGCAGGGGTTCGGCGATGAGAAACATGATGATGGGCCAGCCGACCAGAAAGCCGATGGAGTAGATGAGGCCGTCGTAGCCCTTAAGCGACACCAGGCCGGCGATGCCCAGAAACGAGGCGGCGGACATGTAGTCGCCGGCCAGGGCCAGGCCGTTTTGCCAGCCGGTCACCGAGCGGCCGGCGGCGTAGAACTGGGAGGCTGAGCGGCTGCGCTTGGCGGCGTAATAGGTGATGACCAGGGTGGCGGCGATGAAGACGAAGAAAAAGATGATGGAGGTGGCGTTGGGTTGGCCGATGGTGCTGGTAAAGGTGTTCATCCCTGGTTCTCCCGCATGGCGCGTTTGATGGTGTTCACGGTGCTGTCGTAATCGTCGTTGGCCCAGCGCACGTACAGGCCGGTGAGCAGCCAGGAGGCCAGGATGACGCCCAGGCCGACGGGGATGCCCAGCGTCAGGCGCTCACCGACGCGTTCGGCGAAGATGTCGGGGCGAAAGGCCAGGATGACGATGAAGCCGTAGTAAATGGACAGCATGAGCGCGGTCAGGGTCAGGGAGACGGTCCAGCGTTTGCGCACGAGGGCGGAAAACTGGCCGGCGTCCGGGGCGTGGGCGGCGGGCGGGGCGTGGTCTGGTTGCATGGATCGTGCTCCTTGTCTCCGGCCTGTGGCCGGGCCGGGGTTGGTCCGGGCGTCCCGTCGGCGACGGCCGCCGCTTGGGGATGGGCCACAAATAGGCGGCCCGCGGCAAGGCGGCACGGGAATTTCGGCGGACGGCGGGAATGGCCCCATGGCGGGCGGACGGCGGCGGAAAACCGGAGAAACGCCGTTTACCGGCGCGAAAAGACCGTTGGCCGGGATGGACGGCCAGGAAACGGCGTCAGGAAGAACGGGTGAAGTCGCGGCGAAAGACGCCCCGACAAAAAGCGGGCACAATCAAGCCATGAGGCCCCGGGCGGCCCAGGCGGCGGGAAGTTCGCGTCGCGTCCGCGAAAAGCACCTCTGGCGTTTCGCGGGCAACAAACTCAACCCATGTTTTTTCTTAAAAAATACTCGCGTATTTTGTCAGGGACGCGCCGCTAGAGCGGCAGTTCGAGCTGCTTGGGACGGCGTTTTTCCGCGATGAGGCGCTTGAGCTTTCGGGGCGAGACGCCGATGCGGTAGGGCCAGATCGGGCAGGCGGCCTTTTCCCGGCAACGCCGGATGTCGCCGCGATCGCCCAGGGTGCAGCGCAGGCAGAAACGGCGGATGACCCGCACCACGCGTACGCCGAAGCCCTCGGGCACTTCCTTGAGGCGCAGCGGATGCAGCGGACAGTCGGCATCGACGCAACCGGCGACCAGGCTGCGCTGGCCGCCCATGCAGGCGGTCAGACAGTAGCGGCGCACGGCCTCGATGGGGGAAACGGTTTTGGCGGCGTCGCCCTGGCGCATGGGTCCTCGCGGAAGCGGCCGGCGGCTCTTGCCGCGCGGCCCGGAATTTCGCCTTCCATAGTCCGGCCTACGGCGGCTGGCAACCGCCCGAACGGCCCTTTTTCAGGAAAGGAGCACGACCAGCGCTTCCCAGGCGGCCAGCGCGCCGATGGCGGCGATAAGCCCGGCCCCGATAAGGGGCAGCCACTCCGCCGCCCGGCCAAGCCGGCCCGAGTCGCCCCAAAACCGCACCCCGGCCAGGCATAACAGCCCCACGCCGGTCAACACCCCGGCCAGCCCCAGGCCGAAGGCCGCGCACAGGACCAGCCCCAACCCCGGCCGGCCCAGGGCGATGGCGGCCAGCATCAGGGCCAGGGCCGACGGGCACGGGACCAGCCCGCCGGACACGCCCAGGGCCAGCAAGTTGCGCCAGCCGACTGGACCGGACGGGTCGCCGCCATGGCTGTGGGCCAGCACGCCGTGGCTGTGCAGCGCTTCGTCGTGTGCATCAAAGACGCCGCCGTGACTATGGGGCGTTCCGCCGTGGGAATGGGCCAACCCGCCGTGGCTGTGTGCCCGCCCCTCCCCTGCCCGGCCGCGAAGCCGCCAGAGGCCGCGCGCGGCCATGGTCCCGCCCACGGCGCACATGCCCAGGCCCGAGGCCAGGGCCAGCCAGGGCATGAGCCGCTGCCGTCCCGCCTCGTCGGCGGCCAACACGGCCGCGCCGCCCAGGAGAAACACCCCCGCCGTATGGGTGACGGCCACGGTCAGCCCCAGCCAGACGGCATGACGCCAGGTGCCCCGCGCGCCCACCAGATAGGCTCCGACCAGGGCCTTGCCGTGGCCGGGAGTCAGGGCATGGACCCCGCCCCAGGCCATGGCCCCGGCCAGCACGCCGGCCAGGGTCCAGGGCGAGGCCGTGGGCTGCCGCAGGAAATCGCCCACCCTCCCGCCGTCCAGCCAGCCGGCGAATTGCCCCAGGCCGGCCGCGCCGCCCTCGCCAATGACGCCGCGAAACGCCAGCAACAAGCCGGCCAGGGCCAAACCCAGCCCCAGCGCCGCCCGCGCCCTCCACTGCCAGCCGCCCTCCAGGCGGGGCAGCCAGGCCGCGCCCAGGGCCGTCAGCAAAAAGCCGCAGGCCGCCACGCCCGGCACGAACTGCCAG
>DLGG01000163.1 GCA_002482565.1 Solidesulfovibrio magneticus | reverse complement strand
GGCGAGGCCCTGGACGCGGCCGCCGCCGACGCGGCCGTGGTGGTCCTGGGGCCGTCGGCCTCCCTGGACGCCCTGGCCGCGTCCGTGCCCGGCCTGGCCCGCCTTGACGTTCTCTAGTGTCGCGTCCCTTAAAAANNAGTATTTTTTAAGAAAAATAAATGGTTTTAGCTCGTTGACGACAAAACACCATATGCGCTTTTCGCGGACGCGACACTAGTTCCCAAGACGACTCCACTGCCCGATAACGCAAAAGCGCCGGACGGCCCCCTCGGCCGTCCGGCGCTTTTTTCAGGATGGGCGCAGTTAGCGCGGCAAGGCCAGATAGCGGGCGTACATCCAGCCCGTGGCCCCGCTGTCGACCAGGGTCACGCGGGCCCAGCCGTTGGCGTCGTATTCCCACACCCGCACGGCCTGGCCCCGGTAGGCCACGGTGCGCACGTCGCAGGAGGTGGACGGACACGCCCGGATATACACGGATTCGACGGCGGTCACCCGGACGTAGCCGGCCGGCGGCGGCGGCGGCGGCACGCCGATGGACACGCTGCAGCCGCCGACGGCGGCGGCGAGCAGAAGCAGCAGAGTCAAGGCTGGCAGCAGGCGCTTGTTCATGGTCTCCCCCTGGAAAACTTTTTGGGTCCAATATGCCTGCCTACAACCCGCCTGTCCAGGTATTCCTTGACTTTTGGTTGTCCCTGGGAGCACTCTGCATCATGGAACTAACCGTCCTGGTGGACAACAACACCCTCATTGACTGCTATCTGCTGGCCGAACCCGGGCTGTCCCTCCATCTGCGCGACGGCGACAGCCAAGTGCTCTTCGACTGCGGCTATTCCGACGTGCTGCGCCGCAACGCGGCCAGCCTGGGCCTTGATCTGGCCGGTCTGGACCATGTGGTGCTCTCCCACGGCCACAACGACCATACCTGGGGGATCATGCCGCTCATGGCCTGCCTGGCCGAGCACGCCGCCAACGCCGGCAGGACGCATCGGCCAAGGCTCACCGCCCATCCCCAGGCGCTGACCCCGCGCCGCCTGGAACACGGAGAACCCATCGGCTCGCTGCTTTGCGCCGAGACCCTGGCCCAATGCTTCGACCTCCTCCTTTCGCGCGAGCCGGTCCCCATCACCGACCGCTTGCTCTTTCTCGGCGAAGTCCCGCGCCTTTTTCCCTTTGAAAACAACGCCCCCATCGGGCAGCGCCAGGAGCCGGACGGCCTCGTCCCCGACGACCTGCCCGACGACACCGCCCTGGCGTACCGCGGCGACGACGGCCTGGTGGTCATCACCGGCTGCTCCCACGCCGGCATCTGCAACATCGTGGAGCACGCCCGGCGCACTACCGGCCAGCGGCGGGTGGCCGCCGTGGTGGGCGGCCTGCACCTGCGCCAGCCCGACCCGGCCCGCTTCGAAGCCACGGCCGACTATTTCCGCCACATCGGCCTGGCCGCCCTCTATCCCGGCCACTGCACGTCCCTTGCCGCCAAGATCGCCCTGTCCCGCACCCTGCCCGTCCATGAAGTCGGTTGCGGCCTGCGCCTGAGCTTTGCCTAGCGCCCGCGCCGCCCACCCCTCCCGCGCCGTCCGTACCTGGCGCGTTGCCCCGCGCCCGCCTTTCGCTTATCACCCCCGCACGGCCCCCTGGCCGGCAAGGAGCCTTGCATGCGGGACTACGCCCCCATACGCCACGACGTTTCGCGCCTGACCGACGAAGACATCTACCTTTTCAAGCAGGGCAACCACTTCGATCTGCCCGACAAGCTCGGCTCGGCCATGATGGAGGTCGAGGGCCAATCCGGCGTCCATTTCGCCGTCTGGGCTCCCAACGCCCGCACCGTCTCGGTCATCGGCGACTTCAACGACTGGGACCCCGACAGCCACCCCATGGCCGTGCGCCACGACGCCTCGGGCGTCCACGAATGCTTCATCCCCGGCGTGCCCAAGGGCACGCGCTACAAATACCACATCAACTCCCAGATCGGCGGCTACAAGGCCGACAAGGCCGATCCCTTCGCCTTCTACTGGGAGACCTCGCCCCATACCGCCTCCATCGTCTGGGACCTCGACTACCAGTGGAACGACGCCGACTGGATGGAAAACCGCCGCGACAAAAACGGCTTTGCCTCGCCCATCTCCATCTACGAACTGCACCTGGGCTCGTTTCGCCGCGTCCATCAGGACCGCTACCGCTCCCTGTCCTACCGGGAGCTGGCCGACCACCTGACCGACCACGTGCTGCGGGCCGGGTTCACCCACGTCGAATTCCTGCCGGTCATGGAGCACCCCTTTTTCGGCTCCTGGGGCTACCAGACCTTGGGGTACTTTGCCCCCACCAGCCGCTACGGCACGCCCCAGGACTTCATGGCCCTTATCGACCGGCTCCACCAAAACGGCATCGGCGTGGTGCTCGACTGGGTGCCCTCCCATTTCCCGGCCGACGGCCACGGCCTGTCCTATTTCGACGGCACCCACCTCTTCGAGCACGCCGATCCGCGCCGGGGCTACCATCCGGACTGGAACTGCTACATCTTCAACACCGGCCGCTACGAGGTGCGCGCCTTCCTCATCTCCAGCGCGCTTTTTTGGCTTGGCCGCTACCATGCCGACGCCCTGCGCGTGGACGCCGTGGCCTCCATGCTCTACCTCGACTACTCCCGGCGCGACGGCGAATGGATTCCCAACATCCACGGCGGCCGGGAAAACCTCGACAACATCGACTTTTTGCGCCGCCTCAATGAAATGACCTACGCCCGCTTCCCGGACACCGAGACCATCGCCGAGGAGTCCACCTCCTGGCCCATGGTCTCGCGCCCGCCCTACCTCGGCGGCCTGGGCTTCGGCATGAAGTGGAACATGGGCTGGATGCACGATGTGCTGCGCTACTTTTCCCGCGACCCGATCTTCCGCAAATACCACCACGGCGAGCTCACCTTCGGCATCTGGTACGCCTTCACCGAAAACTTCGTCCTGGCCCTGTCCCACGACGAGGTCGTCTACGGCAAAGGCAGCCTCATCCGCAAAATGCCCGGCGACGACTGGCGGCGGTTCGCCAACCTGCGGCTGCTCTACGGCTTCATGTTCGGCCATCCGGGCAAGAAGCTGCTCTTTATGGGCGGCGAATTCGCCCAGTGGCAGGAATGGAACCACGACGCCGAACTGCAATGGGAGCTGCTCGACTCGCCGCCGCACCAGGGCGTGCTGCAATGGGTGGCGGACTTAAACGCCGTCTACCGGGCCGAACCGGCCCTGCACCAGCGCGATTTCAAGGCCGAAGGCTTTGAATGGGTCGATTTCCGCGACGCCGAAGCCAGCGTGCTGGCCTTTTTGCGGCGCGGCAAGGACCCGGACGACATGGTGCTGGTGGTGCTCAACTTCACGCCCGTGCCGCGCGAGTTCTACCGGGTCGGCGTGCCAAGGCCCGGCATGTGGCGGGAGCTGCTCAACAGCGACGCCCGCCCCTACGGCGGCTCGGGCCTGGGCAACGCCGGCGCGGTCATGGCCGAGGAGATCGAGAGCTTCGACCATCCCTTCTCCCTCAGCCTGACCCTGCCCCCGCTGGCGGCCGTGTTCATGCGGCCGGCGCGGTAAGTGAGGGCGAGGAGAAGAGAAGGATGCCTCCGGCGGCCAGGAGGGGAGGATCCCCTCCTGGACCTCCTGAAGGGGGAGGCTGCAACGGAAAGGCCGCCCGGCGTGATCGCCGGGCGGCCTTTTTCATGAACGCGCTTGTCCGTTGCCTGTCGCCCAATGAGAAAGCGGCTCCAGGTCGCCATCCCGTAGCCGCTTTCAGAAATGTCCTTTTCGGAGGAAGGATGATTCTCTTTTAGCAACAGCCGTGCCAACGTCCGAAAAATTGTATTTAATCCAATAAAATCAGGGAATACTAAAATCTCGTTCCACTCAGCCGGCCGGGCCACGCCCTTTTGGCCCTGTATTTGGTGCAAAAACTTTTACCCCGGCCGCCAAGTCCCGGACAGACGGGACAGGAATTTGTACCGAGCCGGCCATCACTCAAAAAACTGTGGGAAATCATATCTTTGTCCGATGACCTTGCAACGCCCGCCCGGCCGCGCCGCGCCGGGGACGGGCCGGGCTGGGGCCCCGCCCATGGGGGCGGTACAAATCCTTGTCCCGACTCCCCCTCCCCCGCCATCGCCGGACCAAGGTCGGCGGCGAAACCCGGGCCAGCCGGACCGCCGGCCCCGGAGCGCAGCCCAGGCACGGCGTCCCCCCCAATACCGCTACTGCGGCATGAGCAGACGGTTCTTCTTGCGCCGGGCGATCTCCCACTCGGTGTCGAGCATGAGCTTTTCCTGCTTGGCCGCGAAAATCTCCTGGGCATGGCTGACGCCGGCCTTGTGGTCCTCGGCGGCCATGAAATCCCGGGCGCGTTTTTCCGCCGCCGCCTTACGCTCAAGCAGCTCGGCCATCTCGGCCTCGATGGCCGCCACCTGGGCCTCGATGTCCTGCGGGACAACCTCTTCGCTCATGAATCCTCCACCACGATGGTCTTGATGTTGGCAAATTCCAAAAGCCCGTGCCGGGCCAGCTCCCGGCCGTAGCCCGATCGCTTGACCCCGCCAAATGGCAGCCGGAAATCCGAACGCGGCACGGCGTTGACCGTGGCCATGCCCACCTCCAGCCGCCGGGCCAGGGCCAGGCCCCGGGCCACGTCGGCCGTCCAGACGCTGCCGGCCAGGCCGTAGGGCGAGGCATTGGCCAGGGCCAGGGCGTCGTCGGCGTCCTCGGCCGCGATCAGGGCCGCCACCGGGCCGAAAAGTTCCTCGTCAAAGGCCGGCATCCCCGGCCGCACGTCGGCCAAGAGCGTCGGGGCGTAGAAATAACCCGGCCGATCCAGGCGATGGCCGCCGGCCACCAGCCGCGCCCCGGCGGCTAGGCTCTCGCGCACCTGCCGGTCGAGATTTTCCAGCAAATCCAGCCGGGCCAGGGGGCCAACCGTGGCCGCCGGGTCGTCCGGGTCGCCCGCCCGGTGAGCGGTCAACCGCTCGGCCAGCCGCCGGGTGAAATCCTCATACAGCGGCGCCTCGACAATGAAGCGCTTGGCCGCGATGCAGGCTTGGCCGCACACCCGCATCCGAGCCGTCTCGGCCGCCGAACAGCAGTCGTCCAGGGCCGCGTCGGCCAGGACAATGAAGGCGTCAGCCCCGCCAAGCTCCATCACGGCCTTTTTCACCGCCGCCCCGGCCATGGCCCCCACGGCCGCGCCGGCCGCCGCCGAGCCGGTGAGGGTCACCCCGGCCACGGCCGGATGGGCCACGGCCTGTCCCACGAGTCCCTCGGGCAAGCGCAACACCCGCACCAGATCGGCCGGAAAGCCGGCCTCGGGGAAAAGCGCTTCCAAGGCCAGGGCCGAACCCATGACGTTGGGCGCGGGCTTGATCGCCGCCGCATTGCCCACGGCCACAAGCGGGGCCACGGCCCGAATCGCCTGCCAATAGGGGAAATTCCAGGGCATCACTGCCAGGATCGTGCCCAGCGGATCGTAGACGATAAAACGCCGCCCGGTCTCGGACGGCACGGCCTCGTCGGCCAGCCAGCGCGGAGCCATCTTGGCGTAAAACCGGCAAGCCCGGGCGCAACGCCGCACCTCGGCCTCGGCCTCGGGCATGAGCTTGCCCATCTCCAGACTGGCCAGCCGGGCCAGCTCCGGAACCCGGGCCTCGAAAAGATCGGCCAGACGCAACAGCGCCCGGCAACGCTCGGCCAACGGCACGTCGCGCCACAGCCGCCAAGCGGCCCGGCCGGCGTCAAGAATCGCGGCCATGGCGGCGGCGTCATGGGCCTCATAGGAGGCAAAAGGCTGGCTGGTGGCCGGATTTATGCTGACGAACATGGATGTTGGACTACACGGCCGAAACGGCCAAAGGTTACGCGATTACAGGCGGCCGTCAGGCAAGCCAAAGGCGCGTACCCTACCGGTTTTGCCCAGCCAAGCCAAGGGGGGGGAGGAAGAGGGCCTCCGGCGGCCGGGGGGCTAAGCCCCCCGGACCCCCTACCTGGGTTATGGACGAGAGCCTGGGCATAACGACGCGTGCAATAAGGTCAACGGCCGATGAGGCCGGCGAGGCCCTGGGCCAGGAGCGTGACTGCGTTGAAGGCCAGGATGGCCAGGATGATGCGGCGAAACGCCGCCTCGCTCACCCGGCCGCACAGCTTCATGCCGGCGAAAATGCCGGCCGCCAAGGCCGGCAAGGCCAACCCGGTGCGGCCAAGCACCGCCCCGGTCACCAGCCCAGCCCCGGCCTGGGAGGTCACCACGCCGCAGCCGGCCAGAAAGAAATAGGACACCAACGTGGCCCGCAAGGCGTCGCGGGGCAGCCCCAGCCGGGTCATCCAGGCCACGACGGGCGGGCCGTTGATGCCGATGGCTCCGCCCATGCCGCCGGCCACCAGCCCGGCCAGCACGCCCCAGCCCCGCCCCCGGCCGGCCGTGGACGCCTGCGCGCCGGGCCGGCCCTGCATGATCACGAAGACGAGAATCGCCGCAGCCAACGCAAGCTTCAGCCAATCGCCGGAAACGACCCGCAAAATGTACGCCCCAAAGGGCATGGCCGGCAGGGACGAGGCGATAAGCAGCACCAGCAGGCCGCGCCGCACATGGCCGCGCAGCCGGACGATCATGACGAGGTTGAGCGTCACGGCCAGGGTGGTGCACACCGGCACCGCCACCTTGAGATCAAGGACAAGGGCCAGGATGGGCAGGGCCACCAGAGTGGAGCCGAAGCCGGCCAATCCCTGGGTGAAGCCGCCGGCGAAAGCGGCCAGCCACAGTAGCGCGAGGTGAGTAAACGCCATGATCCGTTTCCGTTCCTGTTCACGGCCGGGGCCATGTTGCAAATTCCAAAACGTTGCCCATAAGCCTAATCCGGTCTATTTCTCCTGGCAAACGCCTCTTTCGGCACGCGAGGTGCGAAAAACATGCACATGCTCGACCCCTGGCAGCTCAAGGCTTTTCTGGCGGCAGCCTCGGCCGGGTCGCTACGCCGGGCGGCCGAGGAGCTCGTCCTGTCGCCCTCGGCCGTCACGGCCCGCATCAAGGCCCTGGAACAGGCCGTGGGCGTGCCGCTTTTTTCGCGCACCGGCAACCGGGTCGGCCTGACCGAGCACGGCCGGCGGCTTGTCGGCTACGCCAGACGGCTGCTGGACCTCGAAGCCGAAGCCCGGCAACGGCTGGCGGGCGGCGGCGAGGACGGGCCGCGGCTTACGGTGCGGCTGTCGGAAAGCCTGGGGCTGGCCGTGCTGCCCGACGCACTGGCCGCCTTTCGGGCACGCCATCCCGGGGTGCGGTTGATCCTGGCCCAGCGTTCGGCGGCCGGGCTGGCCCGGGACCTGCGCCAGGGGGTGGTCGACTGCGGTGTGATCCTCGGCCAGCCCTACGCCGCCGAGGGCATCGCGGCCACGATCATCCACCGCGAACCGCTGGTCGCCATCGCGCCGCCGGGGGATAAGCTTGCCGGCCGAGACGCCGTCGGGCCGGCTGATCTGCATGGCCGCGAACTCTTTGTCACGCCCCAGGTCTGGGGATTTCGGGAACGCCTGGAGCAGGGATTGGACCGGGCCGGGGCCGTGCCGGCCTCGGTGACGGAATGCGGCAGTCTGGCGCTTGTCACGCGTTGCGTGGCCGCCGGGTTGGGGGTGGGGCTGGCTCCGAGGCTGGCGGCGGCGGTCTTGTCGTCCAGCGGCGAACTGGCGCTTGTGCCCTGGGCCGAGGCCGGCTTCACGGCGGCGGTGACGGTGATGCGGCTGGCCGGCCGCGATGCCGGGCCGGCCGAAACAACCTTCCTTAACTGCCTCGGCAAATCCCTCGCCCAAGCCTCAGCAAAAAAAACACCGGGCCTCTAACCCTCGCCACGCCCCCCTTTACCCTTTTCCCCATTCGGGGGGTCCGGGGGCCNNCGCCGGAGGCACTCTTCCGCCTTCCCATCTTCCCTCTTCTCCTTCACCCCCCGCGCCTCGGCGCGGCCGGCCAGAAATCTGGCCATGGGCGGGGCCAGGAGCACGACCAGGAAGAAGCGCATGGTCTGCATGGTCATGACCACGGCGAAGTCCACGCCCAGCGAGCTGGCGGCGATGACGGCCACGGAGTCCATGCCGCCGGGGCTGGCGGCCAGGTAGGCGGTGAGCGGGTCCATGCCGGTGGTCTTGGCCAGAAGCCAGGACAGCGCGCCGCAAAAGGCGATCAGCGACAGTATGCCGGCCAGGATGGCCGGCACGGCCCGGGCGGCGTAGAGGGCGACCTTTTTGGTGAATCCCAGGCCCACCCGCCAGCCGATGGCGGCATAGGCGGCGGCGAGCAGCCAGGGCGGCAGGTCGATTTCGACCAGTCCCGTCAGGCGCAGGGCCGCGCCCAGAAACATGGGGACGAGCATGGCTCCGCCGGACAGGCGCGTACAAAGGCCGGTCAGCGCGCCAAGGCCGATGAGTCCCAGGGCCGGGGCCAGGCCGGCGGTCAGCGGCGGCAGCCAGACCGTGGCCTGGTGCGGCGGGGCGCTGCCGCCGG
>DLGG01000183.1 GCA_002482565.1 Solidesulfovibrio magneticus | reverse complement strand
CGGCCGCGAGGTGGCCGTGCCCGAACCCGAGGCGATCCGGGCGTCCTTTGCCGCCTTGCGGCAGGTCGCCGGAGTCCCGGCCGACGCTTGTGCGGCCCCGGCCGGGCGCAGCCTGATCCTGCCGGCCGGCCAGCCGGGCACGCTTCTGGTGATAAAACGCCTGCGCCAGGGCGAATCCCCCCTTGCCCTGGCCCGGGAAGCGGCCTGGATGCGCGCCCTGACCGACGAACCTTTCCCGGTCCCCTGCCATGTGCCGAGGCCGCTTTTTTCCGGCGACGCGCCCTTGTGGGCCGTGCCGGACGCGCCCTGCCCCTTGCCCGGCCTCGACCCGGACGGGCGCTGCCTGGCCTACCTGGCCCGGAGCGACTATTTCGCCTACCCCAACGCCCCGGCCGGGCCGGGGGGGCTTGGTTCCGAGGCCTTTGCCGAGGTCATGTCCCGGGCGGCGTATCTGCTTGGCTGGCTGGCCGGCCGGGGCATCGTCCACGAGGCGGCCATCCCGCTTTTTCACAACCGGGTGCAGCAGGGCCGGCGCGAGGACGGAGGGCTTTACGACTGGCGGCTGCCGGGCCGGCTGGACCGCTGGCTGGCCAGCGCCCTGCATCCCAATTTCGGCCTGTCGGGGCTGCGCGATTTCGAGCATTTCGCCTCGGTCGGGACCCGGCCGGCCCGGCTCTACCGCCAGATGGGCGACCATCTGATCAGCCTCTACCTCGTGGCCGGCAGCTATTTCCGCATGCGCGACCCCGCGCTTTGCGGCCATGGCCCGGGCGGCGTCCCGGCCGACGCCCGCCATCTCTTCGACGAAGCCCTGCTGGCCCGGGTGGTGGCCGAAACCACGGCCCGCTACCACGAGGGCTTTGCCGGCGCGGCCCCGGACCGCCCGCCCTTTGACGCGGCCGGCCTGGCCCGGCGCATGGTGGAGGAGATGGGCGTGGACCGCCACATGGACGAGCTGCTGCGGGTGGACGATCAGACGGCCATGACCGACGCGACGTTTCGGGACTTTTTGATCGGGCGCGGGATGTCGCCCGAGGCGGCGGCGGGCCTGACGCGCGGCGAGGCCGACGTGGCCATCGCCACCGGCCCCCATCTCGGGGCCTTCAACGACCGCACCAGCCTGCCGGAATTGGGCGAATGCACGGCCGCCGCCGTGGCCGCCTGCCTGGCCGCCCGCCACGAACGGGAAAGAGCTGCCGCCTGAGGCGGCCAGGGCGCACAACCAGCTGTTTTTAAAAAATACTTTCGTATTTTTTGGGGGGCCTGGCCGCCGCCTGAAGCGGGCAGGGCGGACAACCAGCCCTGTGACAAGACGTTCGTATTTTTTACGGAGCGGGATCGCGCCGCCCCCTAGGCCGCGCTGTTGCCCTGCCCCCGGCGTTCCCACAGACGCAGTTCACGCATTTTCTTGCGGCGCTCGCGCTGCAAGGCCTTGCACACCAGCGGCATGTCCTTGGCGTAGCCCCACTTGGCCCGGTACTCGTCCGGGGTGAGCCCGTACTTGGCCAGATGCTTGCGGGTGAGGATCTTAAACGGCTTGCCCGATTCCAGGCAGGTGATGGTGCGTTCCTTGATGGCCCGTTTGGCGTCAAGGGGCATGGCCGGGCCGGTCGCCGCCGCCAGGTCCATGCCGCGTATGGTGGCCGACAGCCTGGACACCATGGCCCGTATCTCGTCTTCATGCATGTTGCGGACCTTGGCCTGGGCTTTGACGATCTCGATGGCCATGGTGAGATGATCTTCCATACAGGTTCCTCCGGGATGCTTCGTTGCGCCGGTGCAGGCCGAAAACGCGCCGGCGTCCCGTATGTCGTGCGCCATGGGAAAAAGGTTGCAGGTTGTCTGCCGACAAAATATCCAGACCATAAATCCGACCGCAAAGGACGTTCCATGACCGTGATTCCGCGCCCGGCGATCCGCGTTGCCCTGCTGGCCCTTTTGGCTTTCGGCCTTGGCGGCTGCGGCCCCGTCTACTACAACCCCAATCTGGTCGATCAGTCCGAGTCCAAGGCGCGACTGGCCCAGGACACCACCCTTTGCACCAACGAAGCCAACGCCCAGGTGCCGCCCACCTATGGCCGGGAACGCTTCGAAACCGATCCCACCATCGAGGCCCAGGCCACGCGCTGGGTGGCCAACGTGGCCGAGGACGACGCCAACCAGGACGTGTTCGCCACCTGCATGCAGGCCCGGGGTTGGGTACTGAAAAAGAAGAAGTAGGTTGGACACGAAAAAGCCCGGGAGAGCGGCGTTTGCCGATCACCGGGCGCAAAAAAGGCGGGAGCGCTCAGGCGCTCCCGCCCAGGTTTGTTTCTTTCGTGGCGTGGGGCGGGCCGTGGTCCCGGAGGCGAGGCCATTGCCGTCTCCTGGAAAGCGGCCAACGTATTATGCAGAAAGCCGAAGGCTCCCGACGCGCCGGCTCGGCTAATGCACCGCGCCGCTGCCCGGGGTGGCCGGGTTCCCGGCCTGGGCCAGGCTCGCGGCGAAGCGGGCCACGGCCGGGTCCTGCCGCCAGGCGGCAAAAAGCCGTTCCCATTCGGCAAACGGCATGGTTTCGGCGTCGAGCAGGGCTTCGTGGCCGGACAGCCAGACCGTGAAGAGCTTGAGCAAAAGCCCGAGCTGCGGGCCGTCAAAGGCCTTGGCCACCAGCCCCGGGGGGTACTGGCCGCCTTCCATGGTGCGGAACACGTGTTCGCCCACGGCCCGGCGCGAGGACTCCATGTCGATGCTCTGGCCGTTGACCCCGGCCACGAACTCGGCCAGACCCGCGTCATGGGCCTTTAAGGCTTCGATGGCTTCGGTCGGCACGTCCAGAAACACCACCTCGCCGTTTTGCATGGCAAAATAGTAGCGCACCCAGTGCTCGGCCATGAACACCCGGAAGATTTCCTGGCTGGCTTGTTCGATGTGGTCCATCGCGGTTCTCCTTTTATGTGAGGCGCAGGCAGCGCGCAAAGTGTCCGGGGGCGATCTCGGTGAGCGCCGGCGACTGCTCGGCGCAGCGCGGCTCGGCCTGGTCGCAGCGCGGATGAAAGGCGCAGCCCGTGGGCACGGCCGCCGGACTGGGCGTTTCCCCGGCCAGGCCGGCCGGCCGGCGGCGGCCGGGATCAAGCCCGGGCACGGCCGCCAGCAGCGCCCTGGTATACGGATGCGCGGCCCTGGCGTAAAGGGCGGCGGCCGGGGCCAGCTCCACGATGCGCCCGAGGTACATGACGGCCACCCGGTCGCTTAAATGCCCGACCACGGCCAGATCGTGGGAAATGAACAGATAGGCCAGGCCGTGGCGGGCCTTGAGGTCGGCCAGAAGGTTTATGACCTGGGCCTGGACCGAGACGTCCAGGGCCGAGACCGGCTCGTCGCAGACGATGAGCTTCGGCGACAGGGCCAAGGCCCGGGCGATGGCCACCCGCTGGCGCTGGCCGCCGGAAAACTGGTGGGGAAAGCGCCGGGCGTGCTCCGGGGCCAGCCCGACCTGGGCCAGAAGCTCGGCCACCCGCTCCCGGCGCTGGGCAGCCGAAAGTCCGCCGGCCGCCCGCAGCCCTTCGGCCACGGTCCAGCCCACGGGCAGGCGCGGATTGAGCGACGAATAGGGGTCCTGAAAGATCATCTGGGCCAGGCGCGGCAGGCGCTTTCGCTCGGCGGCCCCCCCGTCCCAGGGATCAAGTCCGCCCAGGCGCACCGTGCCGGCGCTTGGCGGCAAAAGCCCGATGGCCATGCGGGCCAGGGTCGATTTGCCGCAGCCCGACTCGCCCACAAGCCCAACCGTCTCGCCCGGGGCCACGGCCAGATCCACCCCGCTAACGGCCCGAACGATCCGCTCGCGGCGGCGAAAGACGCCTTCTCGGGAAACAAACGAGCGGGACAGGCCGGCCAGCTCCAGCACCGGAACGTCGTTACGCGCCATGAAGCCAGCACCTCGCCTGTCCGCCGCCGGGAAGTTCGAACAGCGGCGGCGCGTTGTCGGCGCAGGGGGCAAAGGCCTCCCCGCAGCGCGGATGGAAATGGCAGCCGGTGGGCAGGGCGGCCAGGCTCGGCACCATGCCCGGAACCGGCGTGAGCCGCCGGCCCGGGTCGTCCAGGCGCGGCAGCGAGGCTAAAAGCCCCCGGGAGTAGGGATGGGCCGGCCCCTGGAAAAAGGCGTCCACGCGAGCCTCTTCCACCAGCCGGCCGGCGTACATGACCGCCACCCGGTCGGCGGTCTGGGCCACCACGCCGAGGTTGTGGGTGACCAGCAGGATGGCCGTGCCGGCGTCCCGGGCCAGATCGAGCATCAGCGACAGGATCTGCCCCTGGACCGTGACGTCCAGGGCCGTGGTCGGCTCGTCGGCGATAAGCAGCTCCGGCCGCAGCATAAGGGCCATGGCGATCATGACCCGCTGGCGCTGGCCGCCGGAAAGTTCGTGGGGATAGCGCCCAAGCTGCCGGCCGGGATCGGGCAGCCCCACCCGGGCCAGCATCGCCTCGGCCGCGGCCAGGCTCTCCCGGCGCGAGGCCCCGGCATGGACGCGCAACGGTTCGGCCACCTGCTCGCCGATGGTCAGCACCGGATTGAGCGCCGTCATGGGCTCCTGAAAGATCATGGCCGCCCGCTTGCCCCGCACCAGCCGGCGCCGGCTCTCGGGCAGGGCCAGCACGTCGGTGTCGCCCAGGGCGGCCCGGCCCGAAACGATGCGCCCCGGCGACGGCACAAGCCCCAGGATGGACAAGGCCAGCATGGTCTTGCCGCAGCCCGACTCGCCCACCACGGCCACCACTTCGCCGCGCGACACCGTGAGATCCACGCCGTCCACGGCCGTAAGCGGCCCGGCCGGCGTTTCAAAAACCGTGGAAAGCCCTTCCACCCGCAACAGCGTCTGCCCCATGCGTCTCCCGCGTCGCGCCGCCGCCGCGTCGGCCCGGTTCCCCTTGCCAGCGGCCTCGCGGCGCGTTATAGACTAGGGATAGTCTACTATTTTCCCCTTGAGGAGGATGCTCATGAGCTACCAATATCGCTCGATGCAGACAACCCAAGCCCGCGTCGAAGTTGTAAACGCCTTCATGCGCGGCGTCTACGGCTGGATGTGCCTGGGCCTTCTGGTCACGGCGGCGGCCTCGGTCTTCGTGGTGTCGAGCCCGGCCCTGATGCAGACCGTTTTCAGCAACCAGATCCTCTTTTTCGGCCTCATCATCGCCGAACTGGCCCTGGTCGTGGGCCTGTCCGCCGCCATCAACCGCCTGTCGGCCGGCACGGCCAGCGGGCTTTTCATGCTGTATAGCGCCCTAAACGGCGTCACCTTGTCGGCCATCTTCGTGGTCTACGCCCAGGCCACCATCTTCAAGGCCTTCCTGGTCACCGGCGGCATGTTCGGAGCCATGAGCCTGTATGGCCTCATGACCAAGCGCGACCTGACCGGCATGGGCAGTTTCCTGTTCATGGGCCTTATCGGCATCGTCATCGCCTCCCTGGTCAACATGTTCACCAAGAGCGCCATGGCCGATTTCATCATCTCCTGCGTGGGCGTGCTGGTCTTCACGGGCCTGACCGCCTACGACACCCAGAAGCTCAAGGTCATGGGCGAGATGGCCCCGGCCGACGACGCCACGGCCGTGCGGCGGGGAACCATCCTCGGCGCGCTGACCCTCTACCTCGACTTCATCAACCTGTTCCTGATGATGCTGCGCCTTTTCGGCGGCGGCAACAGGGACTAGGCCAACCTGCCCCCAAGGCCCGCCCCCGGACCAACAGGCCCGGGGCGGGCCATTTTTTCCCGCCATGGCCAACGCCCGTCGCACCCGGCGGCGAAGGATCGAACCTTCGCGCCGCCCCCTTGCTTCGTCGTCGTCGCTGACGCCCAAGGACCTTCTTCGCCGGCTCCTGGCCGGACTGCTCGTCGTGCCCGGCCGGGCCGTGGCCGGCTATCGCCGGCTGGAAGCCCGGGCCTTCGGCCTGGGCCTGGGCAAGGTCTGCCGGCCGGCGGCGGCCACCGTGGCCGTGGGCGGCATGTCCCCGGACTGCCGGGGCCGGGTGATGCTGACCTCGTGGCTGTTGGGCTGGGCCGCGTCCCGGGGCGTGTCCACGG
>DLGG01000189.1:504-21739 GCA_002482565.1 Solidesulfovibrio magneticus | reverse complement strand
CCTGCCCGGCGTCGTCGGCGGCCCGCAGACCCTGGCCGCCTACAAGGCCGCGCATCCGGGCGAACAGCCCGTGGCCGTGCTGGCCGACGCTTCGGGCGCGCCGGCCGTGGAACTTTTCGACCCCGATCTGGCCGGGCCGCGCCTGTGCCTGTTTGCCCAGGACCCGGCCGCCGAAACCACGGGCTCAGGCGGCAAGGCCCTGGCGCTGACCGTGACCGGCAGCCTCGACGCGCCGTCGTTTAGCCTGTCCGGCCAAGCCGTGGACATTCCGGTGGCCGCGCCGGCCGGCACGACCCTGGCCGTCAACGCCGGGGGCCAGGGCCGGCTGTGGTGGCGGCCGGATTTTTCCAAGGCTCGCTTCGCCGACATGGTCCCGGGTACCGCCCAAAACGTGCGTCCCGTGCCCGATGCCGACAACGACGGCGGCCTGTCCTGCAAGGACGCCTCGCCCTGCCGGGCCGATTTCCCCTTTCTCTCCGGCTTTCCCATGCGGCGTGCCCTGCTGACGGTCTATCCCCGGGTCGCCAACGATCCCGAAGGCAAAAACGCCGCCCATGTGCTTGTCTCCACCGACGGCGGCGCGACCTTCCGGCCGGTGCTGTCCCTGGTCAGCGACCGTTTGGGCGGCTGGACGCCGCTTTTTAAGCCCTACCGTCTGGAGCTGCCCCTGGAAAAGATCTCGGGGATGCTCACCATCCGGCTGGAGATGACCGGCGACGGGGCGCAGTTCTGGTCCCACGCCCGGCCCATTGACGCCATGGCCCTAACCCTGGCCCTGGACACGCGCGCCCTGGCCGCCTTTGACCTGCCCGCCGGCCCGGCCGTGCTGCGCCTGACCCATCCCGGAACCAACGCCGTCTGCTACGCCGCCGACACCGCGCCCATCCCCTTCCCGGCCGAGCTGGAACGCCAGTGACGGCCTTGGCAACCACCCCTGTCCGGGATACGGTTATCCGATAGCCGCGACGCAAGGAGGAACGACCATGGACTTGTCGCAGATGGGGGAAAACACCCGCAGCGTGCGGGCCGGCGAACGTCTTGACCGCCGGGTGGGCGGCGTCACCACGCCCATCCACACCGCCGCCGCCTACATGGCCGCCGACGACGTGGAAGGGGCCTACCGCTACCCGCGCTATTTGAATATCCCCACCCAGGCCGCCCCGGCCGAGAAACTGGCCGCCCTGGAAGGCGCCGAGACCGCCATCGCCCTGGCCTCGGGCATGGCCGCCATCTCCTCTAGCCTTTTGGCCGTGCTCCAGACCGGCGACCATGTGGTGCTCCAGGCCGACCTCTACGGCGGCACCCACCGGTTCCTCATGGCCGAACTGACCCGCCTGGGCATCGGCTTCACCATGGTCCCCCAGGCCGATCCCGCCCGGTTGGAAGCCGCCGTCACCGAACGCACCCGGGCCGTTTTCGTGGAAACGCCGAGCAATCCGCTTTTGCGCGTCATCGATCTCGAAGGCGTGGCCGCCATGGCCAGGCGGCGGGGACTGGTCTCCATGGTGGACAACACCTTTGCCTCGCCCATCAACCAAAAGCCGCTCGCCCTGGGCTTCGATCTGTCCATCCACAGCGGCACCAAGTATTTGAACGGCCACAGCGACCTCAACTGCGGCCTGGTGGCCGGCCCCAAGGCGCTCATCGACGCGGTCAAGGAGCGGGCCATAAACTTCGGCCAGACGCTCAACACCTACGACTGCTACCTGCTGGAACGCGGCATGAAGACGCTGTCCCTGCGCATGGCCCGGCACAACGCCAACGCCCAGGCCGTGGCCGACTGGCTGGCCGCCCGCAAGGGGGTCTCGGCGGTCCACTATCCAGGGCTGCCCGGCCACCCCGGCCATGAGCTGGCCAAGCGCCAGATGCAGGGCTTTGGCGGCATGATGTCCTTTGCCCTGGACTGTTCCCCCAAGGCCGCCCGGACCTTCATGGACGCCCTGACGCTTGTTCTGGAAGCCGTGAGCCTGGGCGGCATCGAATCCCTGGCCTGCTTCCCGGCCGTGACCTCCCACGCCAAGATGCCGCGCGAGGATCGCCTGGCCATCGGCGTCGGCGACACGCTGGTGCGCCTGTCCGTCGGCTGCGAGGACGCCGACGACATCATCGCCGACCTTGCCCAGGCCATGGACGCCGCCGGCGTCGCCTGATTCCCTTTGCCCCGCGCCGCGAAATGCTTATACAAGCATAGGGCGGCGCGGGGCCGCCCTTTCCGTCACCCAGGCCGTCGTTCCAGGCCGCCAAACGCCTTCGGAGGCCGCATGAAAGCTCTTGCCCTCGGCATCCTCGCCGCGCTCATCCTGTTGACCGCACCCGGTAGCCAGGCCCTGGCCGCCGAAGCTTCCGAGGCCCCGGGGGCCAAGCCCCTGGCCGTGGGGACCGCCTTCCCCGACGTGCCGCTCATTGGCCCCGTCAGCCCGGAACTGGCCGACAGCCTCGGCATCCCCCAAAATGGCCCCACGCCCATCGCCAAGGTCAAGGCCGAGGCGCTCATTGTCGAAATCTTCAGCATGTACTGCCCGTTTTGCCAACGCGACACCCCCACCGTCAACGAACTGGCCGCGCTCATCGACAAGCGTGGGCTGGCCGGACGGGTCAAGATCATCGGCATCGGCGCCGGCAACTCCGACACCGAGGTGGACATCTTCCGCAAGAAGTTCAAAGTCCCGTTCGCGCTTTTTTCCGACGCCACCTTCGCTGTCCACAGCGCCGTGGGCCAGGTCGGCACGCCCTATTACTATGTACTTAAGAAGACGCCCCAGGGCTTCACCATCGTCGCCGCCCACCTGGGCCTCATCCATTCCCCGGCCGATTTCCTGGCCGACGTCGTCGCCAAGGCCGGCCTGTAGCGCGTCACCTCACCTCATCTTGCCTGGTTGCCTTGCTCCCTTGCCGCTCAGCAATGGCCATGCCCAAAACCCTTCGCCCTCAAGGAACCGCCATGCGCCGCATCGTCCCGCTCCTGACCCTGGCCGCGTTGCTGTGGATAGCGCCCGCCATGGCCGCCGACCCGATCCCGGGCGGACTGGCCGGCAACATTTATCCCGTGCCCACGCTGCCGCCCACCGACAGCCAACTCGCCGTGGCCGTGGGCAGCCCCATGCCCGACTTCGATCTGCCGACCATAACCGGCGGCCGGGTCAAGCTCTCGGACTACCTCGGTAAGAAAAACCTCGTCATCACCTTCGTGCCCGCCGCCTGGACCCCGGTCTGCTCCGGCCAATGGCCCGGCTACAACATCGCCCGGGACATCTTCGAGGACAACGATGCCGCCCTTATCGGCATCACCTTGGACAATATCCCCACCCTCTACGCCTGGACCCGGCAAATGGGCGACCTGTGGTTCCCCGTGGCCTCGGACTTCTGGCCCCACGGCGGCCTGGCCCAAAAACTTGGCATCCTGCGTAGCGACGGCGTCTCCGAACGGGCGCTGTTTTTGGTGGACAAAAAAGGCGTGATCCGTTTCATTGATGTGCACGACATCAACGCCAGGCCGGACCTCGGCCCGCTGCTCGAAGCCATGGCCAAGGTGCACGCCGAGAAATAACGGCCGCGCCCAACCATCGACCGGCTTTCGGCCGAGACGTTGCGACCACCGGCCGACCGCCAAGGCCCCGCTGCTTGCCTCCGGCGGCGCAACTCCAGACCGGCGTTGACCAACATGCCGACCGTCCCCGCGTGAGGGGAACCCGCACCATCGCATAAAAGGAATGGAGGACGTATGAAATCGCTCAAAGGCTCGAAGACCGAAAAGAACATCCTCATCGCCTTCTCCGGCGAATCCCAGGCCCGAAACCGCTACACCTACTTCGCCTCGGTGGCCAAAAAAGAAGGCTACGAACAGATTTCCGCCATCTTCACCGAAACCGCCGACCAGGAAAAAGAACACGCCAAACGCCTGTTCAAATACCTCGAAGGCGGCGAAGTGGAAATCACCGCCGCCTTCCCGGCCGGCGTCATCGCCAGCACCGTGGACAACCTCCTCGAAGCCGCCGGCGGCGAATCCTACGAGGAAAACGACATGTATCCCTCCTTCGCCGCCATCGCCGACGAAGAAGGCTACCCCGAAGTGGCCGACACCTTCCGCCACATCGCCAAGGCCGAAGGCTTCCACAAACGCCGCTACGCCGCCCTGGCCGACAACATCAAAAACGGCAAGGTCTTCAAGCGCGACGGCAAAATCCTCTGGCGCTGCCGCAACTGCGGCTACCCCATGGAAAGCGACCACGCCCCGGACAAATGCCCGGCCTGCGAACACCCCAAGGCCTACTTCGAGATCGCGCCCGAGAATTGGTAGTAGTATTTGAAGATGCCTCCGGCGGCCGGGGGGCTCAGCCCCCCGGACCCCCGACATGGGGGTGGACGGTCGGGCGGAGGCTTGATCGGCGGGCGGCGGCCCGAGAGAAGACGGGGGCTTGAAATTGGCGGTTGCNNGCAACCGCCAATTTCAAGCCCCCAACTCGCCAGCGAAAAGCGCGGATTTTGGCGCGATCAAAGCCTCGCGCCAAAATCCGCGCTTTTCGCATGTTCTTGCGCTCAACAGGACGCACAGTCCTTTCCCAGGAAATCCCCGCCTGTCCCGTGCCGGGTAGCCCCCTGGCGAACCGGGTCGTTGGCATTTCGCGGGTTTCGAGCACCCGGCGACAGCCGGGCGCATCGAAGCCCGTGAAATTCCAACGACCCATGCGGCGCAGCCGCCAAGCGCGCAAGCGCTCAAAGAGCCGCAAACGCCTGCGGCCACCGACGCGGTCCCTTCCCTTGCCATCCCCATTCGGGGTTTCCAAAGGGGCTCAGCCCCTTTGGCCGCCGGAGGCACTCTTCCCTCTTCGCTGCTCCCTACTTGCCCTGGGGCAGGTAGTACTTCCCGTCGCGCAACACACTTGTTTTACGAACAAAATCTCCCAATTCCCCGAGGGTGACGTAGGCGATTTCCTTGTCCGCGGCGAGCAGCGGCAGCAGGGCCTTCCATTGTTCGTTGGTGAACTCGTCGGGGCCGTGGGAGTAGAGGCACAGGACGCCGCCGACTTCTTTGATTTTTTTGAGGAAGCTGGCGACCTTGGCGGCAAACTGGGGCGAGGCGGGGTCGGCGCCGAAGGCGTCGCGGGGTTTGACGGCGTAGATGCGGTAGAGGTCGTAGCCGCCGGGCGCGCCCAGGGCGGCGTTGCCGGCGGTGCCGACGCGGCCGCAGGTCAGCCCCAGTTCTCTGGTAACCTGGCGCGAGGCGGCGTCGGAGACGAGGAACGGGAAGACCATGGATTTGACGACGTAGCCGGGCATTCCGGCGGCGATATCTTCGTCGGCTCCCTGGATTTCGTAGCGGGCGTGGGCCGGGATATCGACGAACAGCGGCGCGAAGCCGTTTTTGAAGAAGATGTCGGTCTTGTCGCGCTCGGCCAGAAACCGGGACTGGATGTTGGCGTAGTAGGGGTCGCCGAGTTCAGCCGCGACGCCGCGCACGTTGTTTAGGGCATCGGTGAGCTGGCGCAGGGTCGGATGGCGGCCATTTTCGGCGAGATCCAGTTCGGCCAGGGGTTTGGGGTTTTCGTCAACGATGATGCGCAGGACTTTGGCCTGGCTGTCCACGGCGGCGTAGGCGGATTTGGCCTGGGGACTGAAAAAGCGGAGTTTGATGACGCCGGACGGGGCCACGGGCACGTGGTCGCGGGTATGGTTGGCGATTTCGTGGCCTTTGGCGACGCGGGCGGCCATGGCGGCGTAGTCGGCCGGCGTAGCCTTGGCGGTATTGAGCGCCAGGGTGGTCTTCATGCCGAACGCGTCGGCGTCGTCGGCGAGCTGGCCCCAGAGGTCGAGATTGGGCAGATCGTCGATGATGAGGTTGACGTAGGCGCGGGGGCCTTTGCCGGGCAGGGGGACGCCCCGGGTGGCGTCGGACAGGCCTTGGGCCGGGGCGGCGGCGGCCAAGGCGAGAAGGAGCAAACAGGCGAGAACGCCGCCGCGAATATGGTGGCCGATGCGAAACACGGACGGACCTCCGAAGATCAGTGTTTGAGGGTGGCGAGCCAGGTGAAAAGCGCCGGGGAGTTGCCGCCCAGCCGCCAGACGGCCAGACGGGAAAAGCCGGCGTTTTGGGCGGCCTGCCAGAGGGTGGCGAAGGTCGCGGCGTCGGCGTGCCAGACTTCGTGTTCCTTGCCGGCCGGGTCGCGGTAGCGGGTGACGAGGTAGCCGTCGGGATCGGAGCGGGTCGGGGCGGCCCCTTTCTGGGCGATGAGGCTGGCGGCTTCGGACTCGGTGAGCTGTTTGGCGGCCTTGGCCTCGGTCCAGTCGAAGCCGCCGGTGGCCAGGGCCAGGGCGGTGGCGTCGAGCAGGCCGATGGCGCGCAGCGACTTGGCTTGTTCGGCCAGGAAGGCGGGCGTGGCCTTGGGGCCGGGGCCGGAGTGGGAGCCGAAGAGGTTGTAGCCCATGAGCACGTAGGCCGGACCGGCCGGCAGAGGCGCGGCCAGGAAGCGGCGCTGTGGCTGGAGCACCACCGAGACGGCCAGCCCTTTGGCCGTGGCGGCCGTGTAGAGTTCGCTGATAAAGGCGCAAAATTCCGGCCAGTCGGCGGCCGCTACGTTTTCGTAGTCGATCTCGATGCCGGCGAAGCGAGAGCGGACGGCCAGGGCCAGGAGATCGGCGACATGGGCGGTTCGGGCGGCCGGGGAGCCGACGAGCCGGCGCACCAGCTCGGGGTCCTTGAGCTTGTTGCCCTTGCCCGTGGGGGTGGCGATGTCGTTGACCACGGTGAGAAAGGCCGGGGTCGGGCCGAAGACCCGGGACACGTCCGAGCCGATGGCGGCGGCCCAGGCCGGAGCCAGAGCGGGGTTGCCGGCTTCGTCGAAGTAGGCGGCAAAGACGCGCACGGTGTCGAAGAGTCCGGGGTGGGCGCGCCATTCGGCCAGTCCACGGGCGAGATCCCAGTCGGCGATCCAGCAGGACAGGCGGTCGTTGGCGAGGGGAGGACTCGTTTGGGCGGCGGGCCGGGACTGGGCCGAGGCCGGGCCGGCCGGGCGCACGCAGGCCAGCAGAAAAGCGGCCGCGAAAAGAGCCAGCGCCAGGGAAAACCCCTGGCGCATGGCCCGTTTGATCATCAGAAGGTGTAGCTTATTCCTGCCCATGCTTCGCTGAGGTTATAGTCCGGCGTGCTGAAGTAGGAGTACTTCAGCGACAGCTTTAACCTGTCGCGCATGGTGATGTCCATGCCGGCGTTGGCGCGCCAGACTTCCCGCCAGCTGTTGTTGCGGTCGCTGGAGAGGCCGTAGCCCACGCTGCCGTTGACGTTGAACCACTTGCTGGGCGCGTAGCCGAACGAGCCGTAGGCCAGGTGGGTGGCCAGATCCTGGGGAGCCCAGTACTGGATGGGGTTGCGGTCGCTGTTGGCAAACTGGAAGGCGTAGCCCAGGGAGAACAGCGGGTACTCGAACAGGCGACGCAGCAGCCGGCCGTCGATGGAGCCGGTATTGTTGCCGTCGGTGCGCGAGATGCCGTGGGCGTTCACGAACAGATCCCAGAAGTCGAGGATGCGGGTATGGGTGAAGACGCTCAGGCGGTTGGCCATGATCTGGTCGGTGATGGCTTCCACGGTGTCGATGCGCTCGTGGGCCGCCTGAATCTCCCAGGTGCCGTCGATCTTGGCCCCCTTGGGCGCGATGGGACCGTGGACGGTGGCCTGGCCGTTGACCCAGCCGCTGGGGCCGCCGTCGGTGGTGGTCAGCTGGCCTTGGACTTCCAGCCAGTATTCGGGGTGGAAGAACCAGCGGCCGCCCACGGTGACGTCCTGGCCGCCCAGGGACTGGGTGTAGCGCGAGTTGGCGATGTCGTAGAGGTCCTCGGCCGAGACTTCGCCGTTTTCAAAGGCGTTGGCGTAAGCCTTGAGGATGTAGCCCCGGCGCTGGTAGCTCACGATGGACCATTCGACCAACCCGACCTTGGCAAAGACCATGAGGTCGTCGCGCACGTGGTAGTTGCCGCCAAGGCCGGTCCACCAGTAGCGGCGGTTGTCGCTGTCCCACCAGGTGGTGGCCATGGCTTCGGCCTTGGGGCGCACCCGCAGTTCGGCCCGGAAGAGCTGCTCGGCGGCGCGCAGGCTGTCCGGGGCCAGGGCCATGGCCTGCTGGGCCAGATGCAGGGCGGTGGGGTCGTCGTAGGCGTAGTAGGCGTTGACCGCCCGGTTGAAGGTCACTTCCGAGGGATTAAGGCCCAGGGAGGCGGCTTCCTCGAAGTAGTTCTCGGCCTGTCCGGTCTGCTCCTGCCAGGAATAGACCTTGGCCAGCTCCAGGGAGACCTGGCGCATGGGGTCGGCCTCACGCAGCCAGGTTTGCAGGGCGGCGGCGTCCATGGCCGGGGAAACGGCCTTGGAGCCGATCTGGCGCGGGTTGGCCACCGGCGTCCAGAAGCCTTCGGGGCCGAGTTCAAAGGCCATGGGGAAGGTTTCGGCCACCACGTTCTGATAGGCCTCGGACTGGCCGGTGAGCAGTTCCTCGGGCGCGGCTCCGCCGGGGTAGAAGAACACCGGCCGGGTCTGTCCAAGGATCTCGCCCTTGGGGTCCAGAGCGGCCAGCCGGGCCTTGAGGCGCGCCCCGGCATCGCCCGCTTCGCCGGCTTCGGCTCCGGCGGCGTACCACAGGCTCATCTTGCCGCCGCCCGGGGCGGTGACGCTGGGCGGATTGTGGTCGGTCAGGGCCAGGGACCAGCGGCCGGTCTGGCGCAGGCGGGCCACCAGGGCGGCGTCGGGCAGATAGGGCGTGCCCGGGGCCAGGGACTCGCCGCCGACCACCAGCACGGCCTTGCCGCCCACGGCGGCCAGTTCGCGGTCGATTTTTTCCAGCACGGCGGCGTCGGTGCGGTCTACGATAAGCACCACTGCCGGCGGCGTGTTGCCGGTTTTTTCCTTGCGGGCCGCGTCGCCCACGGGCCGGGCGGCCAGTTCCTCGACGCCAAGGAACATGCCGCCGACGCCGGCCACGGCCCGGATGTGATCGGTAATCTGGGAAAGACGCACCTTGCCCGGCGCTTCGGCGTCGCGCACGTCGGCGTAATAGAGGCACAGCACGCCGCTGCCCGGGCCGAACTCGTGGAGCTTTTCGAGCATCGGATAGGCCGGCCGGAAGGCGTGGTCGCCGGCGGCGGCGATGGCGAACTTGAGTTGGGCCGAAGCGTCGTCCGGCGCGGCCTCGCGCAGGGCCTTGGCCACCTTGTAGGCTTTGTCGGCCTTGCCCGAGAGCTGGTAGACGCTCAAAAGTCCCCGCAGCGCCGAGAGCTGACGGGGGTTTTTCGCCAGGATGGCCTGGAAATGCTCCTCGGCCTCGGGAAACTTTTCCTGATCCAGGAGCACCCGGCCAAGCATGTTTTGCATGGTCAGGGAATCGGGATCGAGTTCCAGGACGCGACGCACGTAGCCTTCGCAGGCCGGCAGGTCCTTGGCGAATTCGGCGGCTTCGGCGGCCAGGCGCAGCAGCTCCCGGTCCTTGGGCGACCGGGCCAGCCCGACTTCGGCCAACCGGATGGCTTCGGGGTAGTCTCCCTGGGCTGAGGAGGCTTCGCACAAAAGCGCCCCCAGGGTCGGATCGGCCGAGGCGGCGTAGGCGTTGCCAAGGGCGGCGACGGTCTGGGCGTAGCGGCTCTGACGAGAAAGCGCCCGGCCAAGCCCGCCGAGGTAGTCGAGGGAATTGGGATTTTGCGCCAGGAGCTTGCGGTACAGGGCCTCGGCTCCGGCCGGATCGCCCAGTTCCAGGCGCACCACGGCGGCGGTTCCGAAAACGGCCCGGTCGCCCTTGGCTACTTGGGCGTCGTACCAGGCGGCGTACTGGCGGGCTTCGGCGAAACGGTTTTCGCCGGCAAGCAGGCTTATGACCCGAAGGCGCATGGCGTCGTCGGCCGGGGCCAGGGCCAGGCAGCGCTGGAAGTGGGTCAGCGCCTGGGCCTTGTTGCCGTCGAGATAGGCAAATTCGCCCAGGGCGTAGTCACGGTCAAAGGGCGACGCGCCGGCCAGGGCCTGGGACAAAAGCGCCTGGGCCTCGGCGGTCTGGCCCTGGCGTTTCTTGACCAGGGCGAGGTAGAGCCGGGCCGAATTGAGGGACGGATCGGCCCCCAGGGCGGCGGTCAACATGGTCGAGGCCTCGGCCAGACGTCCGGCCCGCCACAGCGCCTTTCCGGCCTCGGCCTGGACGGCGGCCAGGGCCTTGGGCGCGACACCGGCGGCCCAGGCCGGCGGGGTCAGGAAGAAAAAGCCGTCGAGGATTTGTTGTTCGGCCAGGGTGCGGCTGATGCGCAGATAGAGTTCGCGAGCAATCGCCGGGGTGAGCGCGCCCTTGACCGGCTGGCCGTCGGCGTTGAATCCGGCCACGGCGGCTTGTCCCAGTCCGGCGGCGGACAGTCCGGCCAGGGCGCGCAGCTTGTCCAGGGCCATGGAGACCTGGCCGTTTTGCAGGCCGGCCATGGCGGCCAGCAGATCGGCGTAGGGGCCGGCCGGCAGTCCCGGGGCCAGCTTGGCCACCAGATCCCAGCGGTTCTGGGCGGCCAGGCTCCAGGCCAGCCCAAGCTGGCTCACTTCCGGGGCCTGGGACTTGAGCATGGCCATGGCCTCGCCCACCCTGCCCTGCTCGATCAAAAGCGGCACAACCCGGGCCACCAGGGGATCATTGGCCCCCAGGCCGTCGGCCAGGGCTTCCTTCCAGAAGGCCAGGGCGGCGTCGTAGCGGCGCTCCGCCCACATGCGCCAGCCCACGTCGCGCATGATCTCGGGCTTGATGTCCATGCCCTCGACCAGGGCGCGCAGATCGGCGACCATCTTGGCCGAATCGCCGGACTGGCCGAGCTTGGTCACCATGAG
The DNA here is from genome assembly GCA_002482565.1 of Solidesulfovibrio magneticus. Lineage (GTDB taxonomy): Bacteria > Desulfobacterota > Desulfovibrionia > Desulfovibrionales > Desulfovibrionaceae > Solidesulfovibrio > Solidesulfovibrio magneticus_B. The sequence goes on along the minus strand of DLGG01000189.1, from coordinate 10,911 downwards.
GTTGGCCAGTTCGATGAACTGGTCGCGGAAAGGGCGGCGGTTTTTGATGCGGGCCAGATTCTCGGCGGCTTCGCCGTAGCGGCCGCCGCTTAAGGCGATAAGGGCCTTGCCGAAGTTGAGGCCGTCCTGGTCCGGGGCGTCGGCCAGGGAGGCGGCGAACTTCTCGGCCGCTTCGGCCTGTCCCGAGGCGGTCAGGGCCAGGAGGTTCTGGCCTTGGAGCACGGCGTTGTTTGGATCGAACTGCAGGCTTTTTTCCAGGAAGTCGGCGGCGCGCTTGTAGTCCTTGGAAGCCAGGCGGGCGTCGGCGATCCAGGCGGCCCAGCGGCCGACGTCGGGGGCGTTGCGCCAGTCCTTTTCCCACAGATCGGCGGCGGCGGTCTGATGGCCCTGGTTGTAGAGCACCCAGCCCAGTTCGCCGGCCACGGCCACCTTGTCGTAGCCGTTGGCCCCGGACTGCTCCAGGAGCTTTTGGGCCACGGCCAGCTTCTTCTCGGCCAGCATGTCCTTGCCGGCGTAGAACTGCAGCGCCCCAAGCACGGCCTTGGCCGGCCCCTGGGCCTCGGCTCCGGCCAGTTCGGCCATGGCGGCCGGGTCGCCCGAGGCGTAGCCGGCGGCCAGCCGGGCCATGGACTGGCCCTGGGGCGAGGCCGGATTCCAGGCGGCCAGAAAACGGCGAAGATCGGCCTTGGCCCCGGGCCGGGTCAGCAAGTCGGTGATAAGCGCCCCGGCCGTGCCGTCGCTTATGCCGGAAACGAAGCGGGCCAGGGCCGGGTCCTTGCCGCCGGCCTTCTCGTCCAGCCGCAGGAGCGCGGACAGGGCCAGGACATTGGTTTCGATATTTTCCGGTTCGACCTTAAGGGCCACGGCCAGGGTCTGCATGGCCCCGGCGTAGTCCTTGCCTTTGATTTGCAGGGAAGCCTTCTGGTTCCACAGGGGCGGATAGGCCGGGTCCTGGGACAGGGCCTGATTGACCATGTCCATGGCTTGGTCGAGCTGGCCCCGGGCTGCCGCCTGTTGGGACTGGCGCAACAGCGTCACCACCGAAGCGTCGGCGGCCAGGGCCGTGGCCGGCGCGGCCAGAGTCAGCGCCAGGGTGAGAACAATGCCTTTCAGTGCCATGGCGCTACCTCTTCACTTCGTAGGAGACGGTTGCGGAACCGGCCAGGGAGGCGGCCCGGTAGAGCATGCGGGAGCGGTCGAACCGGTTTTCCAGGGCGGTGGTCGCCGCGTCGTCGGCCGGCGGCGGCATGTCGAAGAGCAACCAATCCGGGGCCAGGCCCAGGTCGGCTTCCTGCAGCCGGGACACGGCCCCGGCTTCCACCCGAAGGGCCACGGCATACCCCTTGGCCTTGAGCTTGGTCGCGGCCTGGATCAGCCGGCCCAGATCCTCGGGTTTGCCCAGGGTCAGCACGAAGCCGCGCAGGAGCCTGGAGAAGACCAGACCGGCCGGAGCGTCGGCCACCCGGTCCAGGGATTGCTCCACCACGGCCGGGTCCTGGCCGGACAGATCAAGATGGACCTCCACGCCGCTGGCCGCGGCGGTGATGAGCGCGGCGGCGTCGCGCAGGGGATCGGCCTCCAGGCTGTCCGTGGGCAGCACCACGGCGGTGAGCATGCGGGCGTCGCCCAGGGGCACGTCGGCGATGGTCCGGGCGCTTATCCAACGCGGCGGGAAGGTGGCCAGACGCATGTCCGAGAAGCCGGCGGCCTGGGGATTGGGGTCGCCCTCGTCGCTGGCCCCCAGGGCCAGGCTGCCCCGGCGGGTCTCGGCGGTGAGCGGAATAGGATAGTTGGCCACGGCCTTGCCGTCCACGGCCAAGAGCAGGCGGTTGCCCTTGACGCAGGCGTCCAATCCGACTGGTCCGGCGTGGTCCAGGGGCAGGACGTACTGGAATATGGTGTTAAGCGAAGGCCCGGTCTTTTCCTGGACCGTCACCCGCTGGGCCGTGACCCGGATGCGCAGGAAGGACTCGAAGTCGCGGTAGCGCAGGTAGACCAGGGCCGCGCCCTCCCCCTCGGGGGGCGTGACCTTGAGCGTCGCCGTGAAGTTCTCGAAGCTCTCGGTGCCGCGCAGGCGGGCGAAGCCGTCCTTGCCGGCGGGCGGGGTCAGGGCCAACGTGTCGCCCAGGGCGGTCAGCTCGCCCAGGGTCGTTTGCCACAGGCCCTGGCGCACGGTCTGGGTGAAGTCCATGTAGCGCGAGCGGGGCTGGCGGGATTCGATTTCCAGCAGCAGCCGCTCGGCGCTCCAGTCCGGGCCGACCTGCAGACGGGTCAGCCGCCGGGGATCGACGTCGCGGCTGTTGTAGGTCTCGCCGATGCGGGTGAAGGCCAGGGGGAAGTTGGCGGCCAGGGCCTCGGCGTTGGGCCGGGCCAGGGCTTCGGGCAGGCTGCCGCCCAGGGTGTTGGCCGGCATGAAGACGTAGCCCTGGGGCGTGACCTTGCCGTGAGTCTCGATGGAGGTCCGGGCCAGGGTGAAATCCTCGGCCACCCGGACGCCAAAGGCTTCCAGACTCTCCTCGGGCCGGCCGGGGGCGGCGGCCAGGCGTTCGGTCAGATAGTAGGCGTAGCCGCCCGAGGCGGTCTGGTTGATGAGTTCGGAATGGAAACCCATGGCCCCGACGTCCCAGAAGGGATTGTCGGCGATCTTGCGCAGCTCGTTTTGGCGCACGAAAAACCGGTTCCAGCCGGTCAGATGGTCGCCGTAGAGGTAGAGCGCGGCGTTAAACCCGACCCCGGTCAACACCGGCTGGCTGAACAGCACGCTGTCCTTGCGGCCGCCCTCGAACATCAGATACAGGGCCTTTTCCGGCAGCGGCTTGTTTTTGGTATAGAAATCGACAAGATCGGCCGTGGTGACGGTCTGGTATCCGGCCTTGGCCAAGGCGGCGAGCTGTTCGCGCAACCGCTCCTTGGTCACCAGGGAATGGACGCGTTCGTCGATGGTGATGCCGCCGTAGCTTAAGGCCACGAAGCCGTCGCGCTGGGTCCAGGCAGCCCGGTCATGGACGGGCGGCGCTTCGCGCCGAAAAGCCGTCTGGTAGATGCCGTAGCCCAAGGCGGCCAGCAAGGCGTATTGGAAGAAGTAGCGGAAGAGTTTTCTCATGGCGTACGTCCCGTGTCTGTGGATTGTTGCCTTGTCCGGGGCGGCTAGCCCATGGCCGTTGACTTGTCGTACTTGGACGCCCGTGTGCCCCACTCCGACTTCCAGAAGGTGAGCAGGGCCCAGACGATCTGCCACAGGAGCACGAAGAGGTAGAAAAAGCAGAACGGCACGCCGTAAAGCCACAGATTGGACCGCTTGAGCAGCAGATAGGACGTGCACATGAGGATGCTCATGAGGAGCACGCCGGCCAGGTACATGGTGGGCCAGATGCCGTAGGCGGCGGGCATGAAGACAAAGGCCCGCAGCACCACCACCGGGGCCATGACCGGCAGGACGAGGCCCAGATAGAAGGAAATGGCCATGAAGGGTTCCTTGAGCCACATGAACTTGCAGGCCCGCAGGCTCTCGCGCAGCCAGGAACGCTTCCAGCGCATCTGCTGGGTGAAAAACTTGCCGTAGGTGGAAGGCACGATGGTGTTGCACACGGCGGTGTGCTGGTAGACGGCGTAGTGGCTGCCTAGGACAAAGTTGGTCAGGCTGCGGTCATCGCCGAAGGTGGCCGGCCGCCCCAGGAAAGTCTGGCTCTCCCAGGCGTCGAGGTAGCGCATGAGCACGGTCCGGCGGTAGCAGGCCAGGGGGCCGGACAGGCAGGTGACCACGTCGAAGATGCTCTCGGCCGCCTTGAAGATGCGAAAGCCGATGAAGTAGCGCACGGCCTGCATTCGCGTGAGCACGTTGGTCCACTTGTTTTCCACTTCGCAACGGCCGGCCGCGCCGCCGATGCGGGGATCGTGAAAGGGCTGGACCACGTGCAGCACGGCGTCGGGCTGGAGAAAACTGTCGGAATCGACGAAGAGCACCAGTTCGCCCTTGGCCATGCGGGCGCCGGCGGCCAGGGCATGGCGTTTTCCCCGGTTTTCCGGGAAGGCGTGGACGACGAGCCGGTCGCCGGCTTCGTCGTAGATCTTGTCGCGCACGGCCCGGGCCACGGCCACGGAATTGTCCGAACTGCCGTCGTCCACCACGATGACTTCCAGCAGTTCCTCGGGATAGAGCTGGTTGAGGCAGCCGTGGATGGTCTTTTCAATCCACTCTTCCTCATTGAAGCAGGGGATGACGATGGTGACGCTGGGCTGGTATCCCGGCGTGATCTTGTAGGGCCGGTAGAGGGCGGCGAAGAAAAACCGCGAGAGCAGATAGAAGATGGCGCACAAGCCGTAGAGAAAGACCGGCACGTCGAACCAGAAATAAAAGATGCTCTCCTTCTTGATGAACCACACCCCGATCAGGGCCAGCAAGATGCCCAAAAGCGAGCCCGTCTCGAAATAGCGCCAGCGTTTGCGGCGCAGATACTGCGAAAGCGGATTGACGAACTCGAAGCCGACATGGCCCGAAGCCGAATCCACCCGCACCACCCGGGCCGGCAGTTTGACGAAGGACTCAAAGCCCTCGGGCATGGTGCCGGCACTCAAAAAAAAGCGTAGGACGGCTTTGTCGCCGACCCGAAGCGGCTTGTCCGGCACAAGCAACATGCCGCCCTCGGAAATGTCCACGGTCCGGCCGGAGGTATAGCGATACTTGCCATCGGCGCTGTAAATGTCGGCTTGTCCCTGGGAGAAATAACGTGGCCCCGAAAGACGCCGCGTGTGTTGCTTTGAAGGTATGTCCGGCAGGAAGCGTCGATCAGGTTTTTGTCTGGGGAATACTTCCGTCATGGATGCGACCTCCAAAGCTGCACAGTGTCGATATATTGGTTCCGGCCGAACCGCTCTCCGGGCACAGTCGCCGGCGCGGCGTTTTACTTTGTTACAATCTGCGACGATCAGCCGGCGGCGGCATCGGGCTTGCCTACGGCAGAGGCCTTCCAGCCAGCTTCGGGCGGCCGGTTATCCTACTAAAAAAATTCACTTTTACGGAGCACACCGACCGACTCCGACGGCTGTCTCGTCAGTCGACGCCTCAATAATGCAAAAGCGACGCCAAAGAAAAAGCCCGGCAGTGCCGGGCTCTCCCAGGGACAAAATCAAGTCGTTGCAATGAATACTGCAGCGAAGTTGCATTCGCCGCAGACAGGAAACCGCGTCGCGCTCCGGGATCACTGCAGCAGCAAAGGCAGGAAGACACCCGGCGAAAAGCCGGTCGTGGCAGAGGCGCACTGGTAGAGGCCAACCGAGGGGATGGTCCCGGCCGCCACGACCTGGCCGCCGAAATCGGTCTTGGCCGTGGCGTAGGCCGCGCCGGCGGCCAGAAGCGGCGAGTCGGCCAGAGGCCGATAGTCGGCCACGTCGGGCCAGACCGTACGCGTATAGACGAAGTTCGCGGCGGATTGGGCGTTGGCCGCCAGATAAGCCTGAATGTCGGCCAGGGTGGCCACGGTGATGTCCTGGTCGGCGGCGATAAGCGCCAGCAGCGCCGACCACTCGGACAGGGAGTATTCATTGGCCCCGTGGCTGAAAAGCGAGATCGCCGCGCCGTTGAATTTGGCCCATTCCAAAAAGGCCGAAACCCGGCGGGCCAAGGTCGTGGCGTCGAGGTTGCGCCCGAAGACGGTCCCCGGCTGCACGGCCCAGATGTCAAGGGCGTCGTAGCCGCCCGGCGTGGTCCCGGAATAGAAGCCGCCCATGGCGCTGGAACCGTTGTAGCCGCTGCGGGCGGCACTGTAGCCGGCCCCGGCCACGGCGGCCCGCACCGTCGCGTCCTCGCCAAGGAAGGGATAGACGAAGCTCTTGCAGACATAGGAGCCGCCGCCGGCGGAGAGATTGGCCTCGATGGTTGCCTTGGGCGCGGTGATTTCATCAGCGAAAAACTGGGCGTCGTCGCGCAGCAGGTTCGCCGTGACGTTTTGAATGGATACGCCGGCCACCTGGGCCAGATCCCGGGCCAGCACCGGGGCGCTGGTGTAGGTGGTGCCCGAGATGGTGATCAGCTCGCAGTTGAAACCGGACTTGGCGTTGATCGCAGTGCAAACCTCGCCGATGGTGTCGGTTGCGGCAGCGCTCAGGTTCAGGCTGAAGTTGGCGACAGGATCGCCGACGGCGGAAACCGCCAGCGAGGTGGCCGGCGTCCCCGGGCCGCCGCCGCTGATGGTGACGGCGGCGCTCGTGCCCGACCCCGAATAGGTGAGCTTCATCAGCTTGTTTTCGGGCAAATAGACATGCCGTGCGCTGTGGGCGGCCACTTCGTGGCCGGCGTTGACCAGGGGCTGCAGCGTGGACCAGTCGCCGGAGGTCGCGTCGGCGGCGTCCACGGCCGAGGTCATTTTCATGCCGTAGCTGTTGTTGGCCAGGGCGGCCAGCTGGGCGAAAAAACCGACGTTGACGGCGTCGTCGATGCCGAGATTGAGCAGCGCCGGCCGACGGCCGTGGGTGAGCATGGGCGACCCGGGAGTCAAGGGGGCAACTTCGGTGACGGCGCCGATGTACTTGACGCCGGTCATATCCACCGGGGCCTTGTCCTGGATGAGGCAGTTGGTCAGGGTCACCGGGGCGACCGCGCTTTGATTTTCGATCACCGCATTGGCGGCAAAGCCGTTGCCCAGGGCCAGACAGTTGCTCAGATGAACCCCGTCCGGCACGGTGGCGACATAGTCGCTGGACGAGTTGAGGTACAGCACGTCGCCCCAAAATCCGGCCAGGAGGCAGTTGTTGAAATCGACTCGCGAGGCGGTCACGACGTTGATGTAGCCGTACTCCATGTCGCCAAGCAGGCAGTAGTCAAAGACGATGGGCGCGCCGGTTCCGGCGTTGAGCTGGATGACGGCGGAGTACGACCGGTTGCCCCGGCGGGCTTCCTGAATGGTGGTGCGCGAAAAAGTCGCGCCGCCCGTGCCGACGTTAAGCAGCTTCTGGCCCGGGCCGATGACGCACTGGTCAAAGGTGGGCGCGCCGCCGGAGATGGAAACCGTGTAGTAAGCGGCGATGTTTTGCGATCCGTCGAAGGTCAGCCGCCGCCAGACGGTCTGATGAGCCGAGGTCAGCACGACCGAGTCGACCGGGCCGAGCACCCGCACCGTCCCGTTTTTGCCTGCGGTCTCGCTGCCGACCACGGTGACGCCTGCGGTGACCGTGGCCAGGGATTCGGCATAGGTCCCGCCGGCCACTTCCACGGTGTCGCCTGACGCGGCGGCATTAAGGCCGGCCTGGATGGTTTTGAAGGCCGTGGCCCAGGACGCGCCGTTGCCGCTGGAAACCACGGCGGCGTCCACGTACCAAGTGGCCGCGCTGGCGGCGGCGGCGGCCAGGCACAGGGCCAGGACGGCCCCCAGAGCCAGAAAGCAGCGGCCAGCGTGGCGAAGTCGGTCGGAGCCGTGGGTCCCGTGTTTCATTCTTTCCTTATAGGGAATTTATTTTCCCAGGCAATGCCCTTGGGCGGGCGGGGCAAAAAAAGCGAAACCGCCCCCTGGGGGCGGTTTCGCGAGCAGTCTGGCGGCCCGGCGCACGGCCTGGCGTTTCACTTTCTTATTTCGTTAATCGGCAATCCGGGGTTTGATCACGGCGTCGGCCAGGCGCGACAGCGCAAAGCAACAGGCAACCACCAGGGAAACCAGGACAAGCTTTTCGACAAACATGGGTATACCCTCCGATTGCCGATTCAAGCAGCAACCTCCGTGCCACTTTGCGCCACCAAAAAACGCGCCCCGGAAACTTCCGGGGCGCGTTTTTGTGGCATTGCCCAGGCCTCAAGGGGCCCGAAGCGGGGACATGGAGGCCTCCCCTGCCCTGCGCTCGCCGGCGACGGCACGGCAAAGCCATGAATACGGCCGCCGGGCCGAGTGACGAAGCCGCCTCGCCGGCCTGGCGACGACCCGGCTCAGGCGTCCTTGGCGGTTCGCGGCAGCACGGCGTTTAAGACCACGCCGACCACGCCGGCCAGGCCGATGCCTTCCAGATGGATGCCGCCGAAGGAAAAGGCCATCTTGCCCATGCCAAGGACGATGACCAGGGCCACGATGGCCATGTTGCGCGGCTCCATGAGATCGGCCCCCTCGCGCACCAGGGAGTTGAGGCCGACCACCATGATGGCCCCGAATAAAAGCAGCATGATGCCGCCCATGACCGGGGTGGGGATGGTTTGGAGCAGCGCCCCGAGCTTGCCGATAAAGGCCAGGCAAATGGCTGTGACCGCAGCCCAGGTCATCAGCGCCGGATTATAAATCTTGATCAGCGACACCGCGCCCGTGACTTCGGCGTAGGTGGTCAGCGGCGGTCCGCCCAGGCAGCCGGCCAGGAAGGTGGCCACGCCGTCGCCCATGAGCGACCGGTGGACGCCCGGGGTTTCCAGGTAGTTGCGGCCCGTCACCTGGCCGATGGCGATGACGCCGCCGAAATGCTCGATGATGGGGGCGATGGCCACGGGCACAATGACCAGGATGGCGTCGATGTTGAATTCCGGCCCGACAAAGGACGGCATGGCGAACCACGGCGCGGCGGCCACGGGGGCGAAATCGACCAGCCCCAAAAACAGGCTGGCCACATAGCCCGCGCCGATGCCGCACAGGATGGGCACGAGCTTCAAAAGCCCCCGGCCCCGGATGGCCACCAGCACGGTGACGGCCAGGGAGAAAAACGACACGCCCATGGCCGTGGCCTGGGGATAGAGCACGGCCGCGCCGTCGCCGGTCTTGCCCATGGCCATGAACACCCCGACCGGAGCCAGGATGAGGCCGATGACCATGATGACCGGGCCGGTGACGATGGTGGGCAGAAGCTTCATGAGGATGCCCACGCCGCGCCATTTGATGAGCGCCGCCGCCCCGGCGTAGGCCAGGCCCACGCAGGCCAGGGCCCCAAGGGTGGCCGGCACGCCGTAGGTTTTGACGCAAAACATGATGGGCGCGATAAAGGCGAACGAGGAACCGAGAAAAATCGGAATGCGAAACTTGGTCAGCACCTGATAAATGAGCGTGCCCACACCGGCGCAAAAAAGGGCCACGTTGGGATTAAGGCCCGTCAAAAGCGGCACCAGGACCAGCGCCCCGAAGGCCACGAAAAGCATTTGCGCGCCCACGGGAAAATCCCGCAGCCGCAGTTGGTAGTCCTTGCCCGTGTCCAAAGCCATGTCTCCCTCCTTGCGCCGCGCCCGGGCGCGCCCCCTATTTGGTGCCGAAAATCTTGTCCCCGGCGTCGCCAAGGCCGGGCAGGATGTAGCCGTTTTCATTGAGCCGCTCGTCGATGGCGGCGGTGTAGACCTCGACGTCGGGATGCTCTTTTTCCAGCCGGGCCAGGCCCTCGGGGGCGCAGACCAAAAACAGGCCCATGATGCGGCGGCAGCCGGCTTCCTTGAGCAGGTTGATGGTGGCCACAAGCGTGCCGCCGGTGGCCAGCATGGGATCGAGGATCATGGCGTGGCGCTTGTGGATCTTCTTGGCCAGCTTGACGTAGTAGCGCACCGGTTCGAGGGTTTCCTCGTTGCGGTACATGCCGACCACGCTGACCTTGACGCCGGGGATCATGTCCACGACGCCGTCCATCATGCCAAGGCCGGCCCGCAGGATGGGCACCACGGTGATTTTCTTGCCCACGAGCTGGTCCACTTCCACCGGGCCGGCCCAGCCGTGGATCGTCTTTTTTTCGGTTGGCAGGGACTTGGTGGCTTCGTAGGTGAGCAGCCGGCCGATTTCGTTGGCTAGTTCGCGGAAATTCTTCGTGCTGATGTTGTTTTCGCGCAACAAGCCGAGCTTGTGGCGCACCAGCGGGTGGTCGACGACGGTGACGGGCATGGACGCGCTCCTGGGTTACGGGTGGGACGGGGCCGGATCGGCGTTATCGCTTCCCGGGCCTAGCATGAAACGGCCTTCCCAGGCCATGGGCAAGACGCGCCCGGCGGAGTTGTGCCGGCTTGGCCGGGTCCGGTCAAGAAAAATGGGAGGCGACCCCAAGGCCGCCTCCCAATGCTGTTCGATTCCGGAAGATGACGCGCTAGCCGGCCTTGAGGGAATCCACCAGCCGGGTGAGGCTTTCGGCTTGTTCGGCGAGGTCCTCCACCGAACCGGCGGCCCGGGCCATGGACTGGGCCGTGTCGTCGGAGATGCGGTTGATGTCCTCCACCGCCCGGTTGATCTGTTCGCTGGCCGCGGACTGTTCTTCCGAGGCCGTGGCGATGGAGCGCACCTGATCGGCGGAGCGCTCCACGATGGAGACGATCTCGCCAAGCACCTGCCCGGAGCGGCCGGCCAGGTCGGTGGCCTGGTCCACGGCCCGGGCCGCGCCCTCCACGCCCTCGATGCTGGCCCGGGCTCCGGCCTGGATGGAGCGCACGGCGTCGCCCACCTCGCGGGTGGCGGTCATGGTCTTTTCGGCCAGCTT
>DLGG01000189.1:236-375 GCA_002482565.1 Solidesulfovibrio magneticus | reverse complement strand
ATGTTGCCGATGCCCTCGGCCTGGCGGCCGAGCTCGTCCATGTGGCCGCGCAGGGCGGCGGCCCGCTCCTGGACGCCGCCGATGGCGGTCACCACCTGGCGCACCACGTCGGCCCCGGTCTGGGCCTTGTCCCGGGCCG
>DLGG01000189.1:0-168 GCA_002482565.1 Solidesulfovibrio magneticus | reverse complement strand
CTTCCATGGCCGTGGCCGTTTCCCCGGCGTGCTGGCGCTGGATGTCGGCCCCTTGCTTGGACTGGTCGATCTGGGAAGCCAGGTCCGATGAGGCGGCGGCCACGGCCCGGGCCACGTCCTCGATGCGGGCGGCGGCGTCGAGCGCTCCCCGGCGCTGGGCGGCGGCGG
>DLGG01000157.1:697-16833 GCA_002482565.1 Solidesulfovibrio magneticus | reverse complement strand
CGGCCATGGCCGCGCCCTCGGCCGGAGCCGGGGCCGGAGCCTGACGGCGGGCGTGAGCCGCCCGAAGCGCCGCCTCCAGGCGGTCAATGCGCCGGGAATCGTTTCCGTCCATGGCTACCTCCTCCTTACGCGCCGATCACGTCGCCGAGCAGTTCGCGCAGCTTCTTGCGGGCCCGAAAGGCCCGAACCTTCACGTTGGGGACGCTTAAGCCCAACATCTCTGCCGCCTCGGCCACCGGCCGCTCTTCCAGGTGGGTCAGCGTCACCACCATGCGGTCCGTGGCCGAAAGCTTGTCCAGGGCCCAGCGCAGCAGTTCCTCGGCCTCGCGCCGGGAAGCCGTCTCCTCGGCCGCCTCGCCCGTGGCCAGGGCCGACACCTCTTCGGCATAGGCCCGGCACTCGTCGGACAGGTCGGACTCCGGCCGTTCCTTGATCCGGTACTGGGCCCGCCAGAAGTCGTGGCAAGCGCGCACCGCCACCTTGGCCAGCCAGTGGCCAAGGGGACTCTCGCCCCGGTAGCCGCCAAGGGATCGGTAGGCCCGCACGAACACCTCATGGGTCAGTTCGCCCACCCGGTCCCGGGGCGCGTGGCCGGAAACGATCCCGGCCACGCGCCCCTGGTACTTGGTCACGATGGCGGCATAGGCGTCCACCTCGCCGGCCCGGATCGCTTTGAGCGTCCGGGCATCCTCGATGTCCAACACCGCCTCGCCCATAACGCCCCGGGGTTTAGCTGTTCCTGCCGGCGTGGGAATCAATCCACTCATTGAACAGCTCATGGCCGGCATGAAAGCGCTCCTTGGCATCGCGCGGCGGGCGCGGCGGCAGGGTTTCCTCCCACAGCTTGCGCTGCTCCGGGGTCAAAAAGGCCAGCACCGAGGCTTCGACCTTGCCCCGTAACACAGCCATGTCCTCGGCGGCCGCGGCCACGGCCCGGCTGGCCTGGCGCACCCGCTCCTCGTTGCCGGGTTCGGTGCGCATGACCAGGCCCATGGCGTCGAAAGCCTCGCGCATGGAGGCCGCCGCGGCATCGAAGGCCTGGCGGTTGTTTTTGAGGACCACGGCCACGTCATGCTTCTGGGCGTCGGTCAGCTTAAGCGACAGCAGCCGGTCAAGCAATCCTTCGGGTCCGGGGCCGCCGGGACCGCCCGGACCGGGGCCGGCGGCCACGGCAAAGGCTGAGCCGACCAGGATGGACAGGGTGAGCAGTCCGTAACAAAGCTTCTTCATGGGGATGACCTCCCGCGTGGGATGGGACGGCAGGGCCGTCCGTTTGCGCGATTGGTCGGGGGGAGCGTCCGGCTGGTTACAGATCCGGGCCGGCTCCGGCGGCCCGCCCCAAACGCGGCAAGCATTTCCGGCTCATGCCGCGCCGTGGCCAAGCCCCAGCCGTTTGGTCGGCAACGGCCGGGCGCGGTTTCCCGAGAAACCCGCGCCCGGCCCGCGAAACGGACGGAGCCCTTAGGCGATGGTGACCTCAGGGCACAGATAGACGTCCTGGATGGCGTTTAAGAGCTTGACGCCCTCGGCCATGGGCCGCTGGAAGGCCTTGCGCCCGGAAATGAGCCCCATGCCGCCGGCCCGCTTGTTGATGACGGCCGTGGCCACGGCCTCGGCGAAATCGGCCGCCCCGGACGCGCCGCCGGAATTGATCAGCCCAATGCGGCCCATGAAGCAGTTGGCCACCTGATAACGGGTGAGGTCGATGGGGTGGTCGGTGGTCAGCTCGCTGTAGACGCGCTTGTCGGTCTTGCCGAAGCCCACGGCCGTGTAGCCGCCGTTGTTGGTGGGCTGCTTCTGCTTGACGATGTCCGCGCCGATGGTGGCGGCCAGGTGGTTGGCCTGGCCGGTGAGGTCGGCGGCGGTGTGGTAGTCCACGCCGTTTTTGACGAAGGCGGGATTGCGCAGATAGGCCCAGAGGATGGCGGCCATGCCCAGCTCGTGGGCCCGGGCAAAGGCTTCGGAAATCTCCTGGATCTGGCGGCGGCATTCGGGCGAGCCGAAATAGACGGTGGCCCCCACGGCCGCCGCGCCCATGTCGTAGGCCTGCTCCACCGAGGCGAAAAGGGTCTGGTCGTGGATGGCCGGCAGGGACAGCAGCTCGTTATGGTTGATCTTGAGAATAAAGGGAATCTTGTGGGCGTATTTGCGGGCCACCGAGCCCAGCACGCCCAGGGTCGAGGCCACGGCGTTGCAGCCGGCCTCGATGGCCAGTTTGACGATGTTTTCCGGGTCGAAATAGATGGGGTTGGGGGCGAACGAGGCCGCCGCCGAATGTTCGATGCCCTGGTCCACGGGCAGGATGGACAGGTAGCCGGTCCCGGCCAGGCGGCCGTGGCCGTACATGGCGGCCATGGACCGGATGACCGGCACGGGCCGGTCGGTGGCCGCGAAAATCGTATCCAGGTAGTCCGGGCCGGGCAGGTGCAGGGAATCCTTGGGAATGGTCCGGCAAACATGGGCAAGCAGGCTCTCGGCCGAGTCGCCGAGGTATCCGGTGATGGCTTGGATCATACGGGCCGCCTCCTTTGGCAGGTTACGGACAACACTAGGGCAAACGCCGCCCTGTTCACAACCCCAAAACGCCTTTTTCCCCTGCCCGGGCCGGGCGTCGGGGGCGAGGCGGCCAGGCGACGAACCGGCGGCGGCCGATGGCGGCGGCTTGCCCCCGGCCCCGGGGCGATCTATAGCCAAGCATCCAAGGAGGTCCGCCATGCTGCTCGAAACCGTGCTGACCCTGGCCCTGGTCCTGACCCTGAGCGCCCCGGCCGTGGCCGTTCCCCCGGCCGACGCCCCGGGGACCGCCAAGCCCGCGCCCCTGCCCAAGGAAGACGTCATCGAAACCAGCGCCGGCCCCCTCGCCCTGCGCTTTATCGGCCACGGCTCACTGGCCTTTGGCTTTGCCGGCAAGACCATCTACGTCGACCCCTACGGCAAGGTCGGCGACTACGCGGCCATGCCCAAGGCCGATCTGGTGCTTATCACCCACGAGCACGGCGACCACCTGGACCCGGCGGCGCTGTCCGCCGTGGCCGGGCCGGACACGCCGCTGGTGGTCAGCGAAGCCGTTCGGGAAAAGCTCGGCCGGGGCACGGCGCTTAAAAACGGCGAGAAAACCGAAATCCTGGGCCTCCCCATCGCCGCCGTGCCGGCCTACAACATCAAACACCATCGCGACACCGGCGAGCCGTTCCATCCCCAGGGCCGGGGCAACGGCTACGTCCTGACCTTCGGCGACGTGCGGGTCTACGTGGCCGGCGACACCGAGGACATCCCGGAGATGGCCGCCCTGGCCGGGGTGGACGTCGCCTTTGTCCCCATGAATCTGCCCTATACGATGACGCCGGAAATGGCCGCCGCCGCCGGCCGGACCTTGAAGCCGAAAAAGGCGCTCTACCCCTATCATTACGGCGACACCGACCCGGCCCGGCTGGTGGAGCTGCTGGCCGGCTCGGGCATCGAGGTGCGGGTGCGCGAACTGCGCTAAGGCGGATTTCCCGGGCGCGACCGGGCCGCCGCGCAGATCCAGCACGCCGTGGACGCAGGCAGGCGAACGGTTTTCCCGGGCGCGTCCGGGACGTCGCCCGGCCGAGCCGGGGCGGCGGGGGAACGAGGCGTCCCGGCCGGAAGGCCGGCCCCGGACAACGGCCGGAGCGCGACCGAGGCGGATGACGGCACGGGATTTGCTGTTCCCCGGGACGGAGGTCCGGGACCATGTTCGTTGTTTGTCGTCTCGCCCTGCTCGCTTGCTGCGTCTTGTTCCTTGGCGGCTGCGCCTTTTCCGTGGCCGACCGGGCTCCCGTCGCGCCGCCGCCGGCCACGGGCACGGTGCTGGAGACCGCCCGGGAGCTCATCGGCACGCCCTACCGCCCGGCCGGGGAAACCCCAAGCGACGGCTTTGATTGTTCGGGCTTCGTCAAATGGGTCTACGCCCGCCACGGCATCCGCCTGCCCCGGCGCACCCAGGACCAACTCATGGTTGGCCGGCCGGTGCGCAAGGAAGAGCTCCGGGCCGGGGATCTGGTCTTTTTCGCCCCTTCCGGAGCGCTTTCGAGCCTGCATGTGGGCATTTTCGACGGCCACGGCGGGTTCATCCACAGCCCCTCCCGGGGCGGCCGGGTGCGCCAGGAGACGATCTGGGCACCGTACTGGAAATCCAGTTATTACGCGGCAAACAGGGTAACACAGTAACGACCTGGACAACCGGGAAAGCCTTTGACAGCTTTTCTGGTTTGTCTTTAAGAAAGCTAGAAATTCATACTGCCAGCCGCCACGGCGCGCCCGGTCCGCCGCCAGGCTCCCGGGTTCCGGGCCGGCGGCGGGAAGCCCATGCGCCGCGCATCCTTGCGACTCAAACTCAACGCAGCCATCCTGCTCGCTTTCTTGGCCGCCGCCGCCGCTTTTGGCGGCGTGCTGCACCTGTCCGTCCAGGACCGCCTGGAGGCGGCCCGCACCCGCACCCGCACCCTGCTCGGGGTGTTGGCCGCCCACCGCCTGGAAGCCCTGGCCCCGCTGCTCCAGACCGCCCAGGCCATAAGCGCCGCCCAGGTCATTTTGGAACGCATGGTCCAGGTGGACGGCGTCATCGAGGCCAGCCTGTTTTCCGCCGCCGGCGTCCTTCTGGCCGACGCCGGCACGACCGCGCCCGCCCCCCTGACCAGCCAGCCCGGCGACAACCTGCCCGAGGCCCGGGTTTTCAGCGTCACGGCGGAAAACGACCGCCTGCTGGCCACCCTCATCGAACCGATCCACGGCGAAGGCGAGATCGCCGGTTTCCTGCGCCTGCGCTATGCCCTCAAAGACAGCGCCCTGGCCGGCGGACGGGTCTGGACCATTTTCGGCCTGGCCGTGGCCGGGGCCTACGTTTTCCTGGCCCTGATCTTAAACGCCATGCTCCACCTGTTCGTGCTGCGGCCGGTCAACACCCTGCGCCAGGCCCTGGAAGCCATGGAGGCCGGCGACCTGGACCAGACCGTGCCCGTGACCGGCGGCGACGCCCTGGGCCGGCTGGGCGCGGCCTTTAACGCCATGTCGGCCCGGCTGCGGGAGACCTCGCGCTGGCTGGGCGAGTCCCGGGCCGAGGTCGAGGAACACCGGCTTTTGCTGGCCCGCCGGGTGGAGGAGCGCACGGCCGAACTGGCCCGGACCAACGCCCGCCTGACCACGGAAATTACGGCCCGCACCCGGGCCGAGGACAGTCTTTCGCGCCATCTGGCCCTGTACCGGGCCATCCTCGAATCCACGGCCGAGGCCGTGCTGTGCGTGTCGGCCAACCCGGACCGCGAGGTGCTGGTCTGCAACCGCCGCTTCCTCGACCTCTGGGGCCTGCCCGAGGATTGGGCGCAACGCCCTGAGCCCATGGATCGCTTTCAGCCGTTTCTGGAGAAACTGGCCACGCCGGACGCCGTGGCCAGCGGCTTTCGCACCCTCATGCTCGACGGCAAGTCCATGGCCGAAACCTGCCACGCCACCACCGACGGCCGCTACATCGAACGCCGCAGCGGCCCCATCCTCCAGGACGGCGTCTACATCGGCCGGGTGTTTTCCTATGTGGACGTCACCGACCGCCGTCGCACCGAGGCCGCCTTGCGCCAGACCCTGGCCCAGCGCGACGCCCTGCTCGGCAACACGCGAATCGGCCTGGCCACCACGGAAAACACCATCTGCACCGACATCAACGCCCAAGGGGCGGCGCTGCTCGGCTATGCCCGCGAAGCGCTCCTCGGCCAACCCATCGCCGTGCTCATCCCCGATGCCGCCGTCTACCAAAGCCTGGCCGAGTTAAGCGACCACGACTTCACCACCCAGGGCTTCACCCGCCGGGAATGCCAGGTGCAACGCGGCGACGGCGAAACCATCTGGCTGCGCCTGCACGGCAAGTCCGTGCGGCCCGAAGACCCCACCACTTCCGTGGTCTGGGCTTTCGACGACATCACCGAGGAAAAACGCCGCCAGCAACACCTGGAACAGGCTCGCGACCAGGCCGAGGAAGCCTCCCGGGCCAAGGGGGCCTTCCTGGCCGTCATGAGCCACGAGATCCGCACCCCCTTAAACGCCGTCATCGGGCTGTCCGACGCGCTCCTGGAAGGCCAGGCCGCCCCGGAACAGATCGACCACCTGCGGGCCATCCGCGAATCCGCCGGCCATCTGCTCGGCGTGGTCAACGACATCCTCGACTTTTCCAAGATCGAGGCCGGCAAGCTCGTCCTCGAACGCCGCCACTTCGACGTGCGCGCCCTGATGGCCGAGGCCGTCCGGGCCGTGGAACTGCCCGCCGGCCAAAAAGGCCTGGCTCTCAGCATCCACGTCGCCCCGGACGTCCCCCCGGCCCTTCGCGGCGATCCCGGCCGACTGCGCCAGATCCTGCTCAACCTTCTGGGCAACGCCGTCAAATTCACCGCCAACGGCTCGGTGTCCGTCACGGTGGAGACCGTGCCGGCCGATCAGACCCCGCCCGGCCGGGTCGGGCTGGCCGTGGCCGTGGCCGACACCGGCATCGGCCTGGACCCGACCCGGGCCTCGGAACTTTTCGAGCGCTTCAACCAGGGGCCGGGCAACGCCGCCCGCCGCTTCGGCGGCACGGGCCTGGGGCTGGCCATTTCCAAGGAACTGGTGGAACGCATGGGCGGCCATATCGGCGTCACCAGCCGCCAGGGGGCCGGCAGCCGCTTCGCCTTCACCGTCTTTTTGCTGCCAGGCAACGCCGCCGCCGTGCCGCCCGCGCCCCTGGAGACCACAAGCGACAAGGCCGCCCCGGGGCCCTTGCGCATCTTGCTGGTGGAAGACAACGCCCTCAACGCCGCCGTCACCCGGCTGCACATGGGCCGCATGGGCCATGACCTCACCGTGGCCGAATCGGCCCGGGAAGCCTTCGCCTGCCTGGCCAAGGACCGCTTCGACGCCGTGCTCATGGACATCGAGATGCCGGAGATCGACGGCATCGAGGCCACCAGCGCCATTCGGGCCGGCGCGCCCCTGGGGACGCCGGTCCTGGACCCCACCGTGCCCATCATCGCCGTCACCGCCCACGCCGTGGAAGACGTGCGCCAGCAATGCCTGGAGGCCGGCATGGACAGCTTCGTGACCAAACCCGTCAACTACCGCGCCCTGGAAGCCACCCTGGACGCCCTGCGCCGCGAACCGCCCCGGCTCCCGGCCCGGATGCCGTCTGCGCCGTCCGGCTCGCCTCCGGAATCGGCACTCTTCGCCCCAAGCCAGGCCAAGGACAACATGGGGCTGACCTGGCCGCAGTTCCAGGGGCTTTTGCGCACGAGCTTCGAGGAGGCGAACCGGCGGCTGGACGATATCCGCCAGGCCATGACGGCCGGCCACTGGGACAAAGCCGCCCTGGCCGCCCATACCTTCAAGGCCACGGCCGCCACGGTCGGGGCTTTTGCCGCCCGCAACGCGGCCAAGGCCCTGGAAGACGCCCTGCGGGACGGACGGCGGCAGGAAACTGCCGCCCTTTTGGACGATACTGAGCAGTTGTGGGAGAAAACCCGCCAGGCCTGGGACGGCTGGCGCTGCCCGCCGGAGTGATGCTCCTGCCCTGCCACGCGAACCCTACCGGCCCTGGGCAGCCCGGGGGCGTGCCTGCCGGCCCCGGCCCAATGGCCCAGGCGGCTATTCCGCCGCCCTTCAAGGCCCCAAGAGCCACTTCCCGCCCAGCCTCAACGCAGGTCGAAAGCCACCTTGACGCTGCCCGAGGCGCGCTTGTCGAAGGCCGCGCCAAAAGCCTCGCGCCAGCGGGCCAGCGGGAACAGATGGCTCACAAGCCCGGCCGTGGGATAAGCCCCCGAGGCGAGCAGCTCCAGGGCCAGGGCGTAGGTGCGCACGCGCGCCCCGCCCCGACGCGGGTCCGGCCCCATGGCGCAGCCTGACGAGCCGGCCACGGTCAGCTCCCGAAACCACAGGCTCGACACGTCCACGTCAGCAAGCCGCGCTCCGGCCCCCACCATGACGTAGCGCCCGCCGGCCGCCAGGGCGACCAGGGCGTCGGCAAAGGTGCGCGAACCGCCCACGCAGTCGAACACGACATCCGCCCCGCCCTCGATGTTGCCGCCGCCAAGGGTGGTCGGCAGATAGCGCGCGCCCAGGGCCTCGGCCAGCTCCCGGCGGCTGCGGGCGACGACGATCCCGTCGGCCCCGCCGGCCTGGGCCAGCTCGGCCTGCTTGCCGTGGCGCGCCGCCGCCAGCACCCGGAAATCGCCGCCCAGGGCTTTTAAGCAACGCACCACATGCTGCCCGACGATGCCCGCGCCAATGACCAGCACGGTGGCCCCGTCGGCCGGATAATGGTCCAGCACGGGCTGGAGCGCCGAGGCCAGGGAGTCGGTCAGCACCGCTTCCTCGTCGGCAAGGCCCTCCGGCACGGGCAGGATGCGCGACGGGTGGGCCGCCGTGCGCGTGGCCATGGCCCCACCGGCCCGGTTGGTGAACCCCAGAAACGACCCCGGCGGCAGATCGCCGTCCAGAAAACGCTCGCAACGGTTGTAGCGCCCCTCCCGGCAACTGCGGCAGGGCGGCAGGTTTCGCGTCTCGCACGGCAGCCCCGGCTCCACCACCACCCGCGCCCCGGCGGCCAGGCCCAGCTCCGGCGCGTTCCTATCCAGGGTCGCCACCATCTCGTGGCCCAGAATAAAGGGCAGACTGGCGTAAGGTTCGAGCAAGGGCGACTCGGCCCCGCGCAACAGCCCCAAATCGGAACCGCAAATGCCGCACAACCGGGGAACCAGCGGCAGCCAGCCTTTTGGCGGGTCAAAGGGCACGGTTTCCAGGGAAAGCGGGGCCAGTGAAGGGAAAAAACGCCGGGGAGCCAGTCTGGCGGCGGCGGCGCAGGCCAGATAGCGCCAGACGCTGCGACGATAAACAAGGGCCTGCATGGATATTTTCCTTTTTGGGCTGCCTGGAATAGCTTGAAATAATGGCGGAAACACGTATAGCTCAAAGCAACTGTCCCGACGCCGCCGCGTCGCGCGACCTCCGGGCCTTATACCACAAACGGCCCGCCCTCAAGGGACCGTCAAGGAGACGCACATGCTGATTAAGGATTGGATGAGCAAGACCCCGGTCACGGCCAAGGCGGCCACCTCCATCATGAAGGCCGCCAAGCTCATGAAGGAAAACGGTTTCGGCCGGCTGCCCGTGGTCGATGACGACGGCCGCCTCGTCGGCATCGTCACCGACCGCGACGTCAAGGAGGCCTCGCCCTCCAAGGCCACCACCCTGGACATGCACGAGCTGTACTACCTGCTGTCCGAAATCAAGGTCGGCGACATCATGACCAAGACGGTCATCAGCGTCAGCCCCGACGACACCGTGGAAAAGGCCGCCGTGCTCATGCTGCGCCACAACGTCGGCGGCATGCCCGTGGTCGATGCCCAGGGCCTCGTCGTCGGCGTCATCACCGACAGCGACATCTTCAAGGTCCTCGTCAGCATCACCGGCGTCTTAAGCGGCGGCCTCCAGTTCGCCTTCGAACTGCCCAACGTCGCCGGCAGCCTCAAGACCATCCTCGACGACCTCAAGGCCCACGACGTGCGCATCTTAAGCATCCTCACCAACTACGACGACGACGCCCCGGACACCCGCAAGGTCTACATCCGCGTGCGCCCCATGGACGACGCCAAGGCCCAGGACGTGGTCGCTCGCTTAAAGGCCAACCACAACCTGCTCTACTGGGCCAAGGACGTCATGTAAGCCCCCACGCTTGCCGCCCGAGCCAGCCGGTCCCGCCGCCGTCGCCCACAGTTGACGGCGGCGGGATCATGCTTATTGTGCCCATGGGTTACGGCAATCGCCGGGCCACGCCGCCAAGGAGCGACAACACATGCTTGAAGACCGCTATTGCCCCCACTGCCAGGCCAAACTCCAATCCTGGATCGGACCGCCGGAATCCGGCTGGGGCGAGATCCTCGTGTGCAACAACAACGAATGCACCTTTTTCCGCAATTCCAATTGCGACATCCGCCACAAGGACGAGGACAACAGCCTCGGCTGCCGCTACGCCGAAGACCCGGACAACGGCTACCAGTCCTTCAACCTGCTGGCCTGGTACAAGTTCTAAGGCGACCGCCGGCCCGGCCGGCGGTCGGCTCCCCACCAGCCCAGGTGAACACTCTTTCATGATCCGGCCTTTCCCCTTGCGCGCCGCGCCGGCTTGCGGCTATCCTGCCCCATCGACGCGGCCGACACGGCCAGCCACGGACATACCCAGATCATGAGCCGCATAGCCATCACCAACCGCCACGGCGTCCTGTGGGCCCGCTCCGACGGACCGCTGGGCAACCCCGCCGCCCTGGAACTCGAAACCGCCGTCCTCGAAGCCGCCACCATGGGCCGCTACGCCGTGAGCGTCCTGGACCTGACCCAGACGCCCAGCATCGACAGCAGCGGCGTCGGCGCGCTGGTGCGGCTGCAAACCGCGCTGGCCACCAAAGGCCGCCGCCTCATCCTGGCCAACCCCTGCCCCGCCGTGGCCGATGAACTGCGGCTGCGCGACCTGCACGCCTTTTTTCAAATCGCCTACGATTTACATCCCGACATGGACCAGGAAGAACTGCTCCTGGCCAGCGACCTGTAATAGGCCGTATAAATTAAGACAAAGACGAAGAGTGCCTCCGGCGGCCAAAGGGGCTGAGCCCCTTTGGAAACCCCGCTTGGGGGCGGCGTTAGGTAACGCTTCGGCGGGCGGCAGGGCGTCAAGCCCCCTTGGGCGCGGATGCGCTTGCGGCTGCGCCGCGTGGGTCGTTGAAATTTCCTGGCCGNNCGGCCAGGAAATTTCAACGACCCGGTTCGCCCGGGGTTACCCGGCCCGAAGCAGAGGCAGGAAACCGATTGCCTAGGCGACGAGCCTATCCCGGGCATCCCTTGCTTTCCCTCTGGAAATGCGAAAACGGGTGATTTTGGCGCGAGGCTTTGATCGCGCCAAAATCACCCGTTTTCGCTGGCGAGGTGGGGGCTGGAATTTCGGGGGGGTTCCCGGGCGGCTTCCGCCTGGGGAAACCCCCGAAATTCCAGCCCCCTCTTCTCTCGGGCCTGCCGCCCGCCGACCATGCTTCCAACCAACCGACCGCCCAACCGAACATCCCCCATGTCGGGGGTCCGGGGGGCTGAGCCCCCCGGCCGCCGGAGGCACTCTTCGCCTTGTCTTCCCCCTCCCCGCTTCTACCTAACCCTTACCCCAACGCCGCATCCGCGCCCTTGGGGTCGCTTTGGCGCACGGCGTCGGCCAGGGTCGTCAGGCGCTCCTCGATCTCTTCGAGCGGCGGCGGCGTGGGCAGGTGGGGCACGTTGAAGGTTGCGGGATCGAGGGGTTTGTAGGCGAGGTCGTCGTTTAGGCTGCACAGGTCGCCGACGCAGCCGCAGGCGCTTTCCTGGTCCAGGCGGGCGGGGTCGAGGGACCGGGAGAAGCGCAGCATGTCGGAGGGGCATTGGCTGGCGTTGACGACTTGGACTTCGTCGTTGATGCTTTCGGCCGTGCTGTGGAGAAGATTGTAGCCGGGCGCGGGCATTTTGCGGCCGGGCTGGCGGGGATCGGAGACGTAGCCGCCGTCGTTGTAGGTTTCGACGGCGTTTCGCATGACGGCGTAGGCGCGCAGCACGGCCTTGCGGTAGCGGCCGGCGGCGGTCAGGGCCAGGGGTTTGGCGCTGGTCGGGATTTGGCAGGCCGGGGCGAGGGTGGCGGCGTCGATGCCGAGGCTTTGCAGGAACGCGTCGGCTTCGGGGCGGCACAGCAGCAGCCGTCGCAGGTTCTGGACGGCATCGACGGCGGGCGTGGCCCGGCGTTTGACGCGTTCGAGCAGGGAGGCGAAGTTTTCGAGGCGTTCGTCGAGGCGGCAGCGGCGGGAGAAGAAGTTGTCCGCCATTTCGCTGAGCACTTCGTTTTTGAGATCGTCGGCGTAATCGGACCCGATGGTCATGGTGGACGCTCCGGGGATGCAGGTTTCCCTTTGCCTGCTGGTACGCCTTGGGGCCTGGCTTGGCAAGGGACGGCGGGCGACGCGGTGACAGCGGCATGTTTTTGGGCTAGCGTCGTGTGGCCCAGCCTGGAGGTGCGCCATGGTGGACGACGGGGCGGAGTTGCGGACCGAGGTCGCGGTCTTGCGGCGTCGCGTGGCCGATCTGGAAGCCGAACGGGACCGGTTGCAGGAAACGGAACGGGTGTTGCGCCAGGGCGAGGAGCGCTATCGCCGGCTCCTCGAATCGGTGACGGACTACGTGTACACGGTGACGGTGCGCGGCGGCCTGGCGGCGGGCACGGACCACGGCCCCAACTGCGAGGCGGTCACCGGCTACACGGCCGAGGAGTACCGGGCCAACCCCATGTTGTGGCTGGACATGGCCCCGCCGGAGGACCGGCCCCTGGTGCTGGAAAACGCGGCCCGGCTGCTGGCCGGCGAGGACACCGGCCCCTTCGAGCACCGCATCATCCACAAGGACGGCACGGTGCGCCATGTGCGCAACACGCCGGTGTTGCGTTTCGACGCCACCGGCCGGCTTGTGGCCTATGACGGCATCATCAACGACATTACCGAACGCAAGCGGGCCGAGGAGCTTTTCACGCGGCTCTCGCTCCACGACGGCCTGACGGGCCTGCCTGGCCGGGCGCTGTACATGGACCGGCTGCGCCAGGCCATTGCCCAGGCCGAAAGACGCGGCGAGCGGGTGGCGGTGTATTTCATCGATCTGGACCGGTTCAAGGACGTCAACGACGTGCACGGCCACGAAGTGGGCGACGTGGTTTTGGCCATGGCGGCCAAGCGCATCGCCGGCTGCGTGCGGCGTTCGGACACGGTGGCCCGTCTTGGCGGCGACGAGTTCGTGGCCGTGACCCCGGGCATCGGCGAGCCGGACAACGCAGCGGCCATTGCCGCCAAGATGGTGTCGGCCCTGGCCGAACCGTTCGAGGCGCGGGGCGCGGTCTGTCGGTTGGGCGGCAGCGTCGGGGTGGCGTTTTTCCCGGACGACGCCAAGCGCGGCGGCGAGCTGTTGCGGCTGGCCGACGCGGCCATGTACGCGGCCAAAAACGCCGGCCGCAACGGCTGGCGCAGGGCCGGGAATGCGGCGGCGGGAGCCTCCTAGCGCCACGTCCCACAACTCCCGCAGGTATTTGCGACGCGTCCCTAGCCCACGACCCCGAGCCAGCGCCACCACCAATAGTCCAACGGCCACAGGGCCAGGATGGTGACGGCGCTGGTGAGCAGACAAAAGCGCGCGACGTCGCGCCCTGGCAGGTAGCCCGACTGGATGGCCACCACCAGCGGAGGGGCCTGGTAGGGCAAAATCACCGAGGAAAATCCCACCACTTCGGTCATGGCCACGGCCATGGGCGTCCAGCCCACGGCCCGGGCCAGGTCCGGGACCAGGGGCGTTACGACCGGCGGCACGCCGGGCAAGGTGACGCCAAGCCCCACCACCGTGGCCAGCCCGGCCAGCAGGGCAAAGGCCAGCCCCGGCGCGTCCGGGGACAGCGGCAGCACGTCCAGGGCCTGCCGGGCCAGGGCCGCGCCCAGGCCCGAGGCGTCGGCCACCGCCCCCAGGCTCACGATGCCGGCCACATAGAAAATCGCCTCGAAGCGCAGCTTGCCGAAGGCGTCGGCCGGCAGCAGGCCGCTGCCCGGATAGAGACAGGCCAGGGCCAGGGACTGGCGAGGGGTCATGGCGACGACGGCGGGTGGGGACATGGACGGCTCCCTGGCGTTTAGGCCACCATGCGGCAATCCGCCCGGCCTGCCAAGAGGCGGGAAAAGCCAGGGCGCGCCTTCGGTTGCATTGCCTTCCTTGTATCGAAGCGATACAAGGAACGACGGCAAAAAATCGAAACCCGGACCGGTTCCGGCCATCGGGGGCGACGTGTTCGGCAAACTCGCGCGCGCGGTCAAGGGGCTTTTCTGCGACACCCAGTCGGAGACGCCCCAAGGCCTGACCGAAGAGCAGATCCAGACCGAGTTCAAGAAGCGCTACCACCATTTCAAGCTGCTGCTCACGGCCAACAAAAAGGCCCTGGAGCTCATGACCGAAATGGAAGAGGCCCTAAACGGCCGGCGCACCTTCGGCATGGCCTTCATCCGCGCCCATTCCACCGGCGTGTCCGTCAACGTCTACAAGATCGTCGAGCACCTAAACGCCATCGCGCCGGGCAAGTACGCCGAGCTCTACAACCGCATCAAGGACATCCAGCGCCGCATCGGCGAATGCCTGGCCAGCTCGTGCACCCTGGAGACCGCGCCGGATCTGGTCATCCCCCTGGATCAGGCCGGCCGCGACCAGGCCGATCTCGTGGGCGGCAAGATGGCCGGGCTGGGCGAAATCGTGCGCCGCACCGGCCTGCCCGTGCCGCCGGGGTTCGCCGTCACCGCCCGGGCCTACCACCGCCTCATCGAACACAACGACCTCAAGGACGAAATCTACCGCCTGCTCCAGACCGCCGGCCCCGACGACCAGCGCAACCTGCTCATCTTAAGCTCCCAGATCCGCAACAAGATCACCGAGGCCGAGCTGCCCTCCGACGTGTCCAAGGCCATCCTCGGGGCCTATGCCGACCTGTGCCGCAAGGTCGGCCGCGAGGCGTCGGTGTCGCTTCGCAGCTCGGCCCTGGGAGAGGACGAGGCCGGCCAGACCTTCGCCGGCCAGTTCTCCTCCAAGCTCAACGTCGGCCCTGAGGACATCCTCCAGTCCTACAAGGAGATCGTGGCCAGCAAGTACAGTCCCCAAGCCATGACCTACCGCCTCAACCGGGGCATCCCGGACGAGGACGTGGCCATGTGCGTGGGCGTGATGGCCATGGTGGACGCCGCGGCCGGCGGGGTCATCTATTCCCGCAATCCCCTGGACATCCGCGACGATTCCATCCACATCCACAGCGCCTTTGGCCTGCCTAAGTCCGTGGTGGACGGTTCGGTTGGCGCCGACGAATTCGTTTTCGAGCGCGAGCGCCCTCCCCGTCTCACGGCGCGGCACATCCGGGAAAAGGACCAGGCCTTCCTGTGTCTGCCCGGCGAAGGCGTGTGCCGCGCCGAGACCTCGGGCGAACGGGCGCTGGCCCCGAGCATCACCGACGATCAGGCCCTGGCCCTGGCCGAGGCCACCGTCACCCTGGAGGCCATGTACGGCGCGCCGGTGGACGTGGAATGGGCCATCGACGCCTCGGGCGGCCTGCAATTCCTGCAATGTCGGGAACTGGTGCAGTTGCCGAGCCAGACGGGGGGGGGCAGCGACCGGGTATACGGCACGCCGCTTCTCTCCGGCGGCGTCACGGCCAGCCCAGGAGCGGGCTTTGGTCCGGTCTTCGTGGTGCGCCGCGAGGCCGATCTTTTGCAATTTCCGCGCGGGGCGGTGCTGGTGGCCGTGGAAGCCCCGCCGCGCTACGCCTCCATCATCGACCGGGCGGCGGCCATCGTCACGGAAAAGGGCGGCGCGGCCGGCCATCTGGCCAACGTGGCCCGGGAATTTCGCGTGCCGTCCATCATGGGGCTGGCCGGGGCCACGCATTTCCTCGCCCCGGGGACCGAGGTCACCGTGGACGCCGACGGCCGGGCCGTCTACCCGGGCCGACTGGAGGAGCTCTTGGCCGAAGCCGAGGCCCAGCGCCAGCCCGCGCCCGAACGCGTCACCCCCATGCACGCCATCCTGCGCCGGGTCATGGACCAGATCACGCCGCTGTCGCTCATTGATCCCAACGCCCCGGAGTTTGCTCCGGAAAACTGCAAGACGCTCCACGACGTGACCCGCTTTTGCCACGAGAAATCCGTCACCGAGATGTTCAATTTCGGGCAGGAGTTCCACTTCTCCAAGCGGGCGGCCAAGCAGCTCAAGTACAAGGGCACGGCCATGAAGTGGTGGTTCATCAACCTTGACGACGGCTTTGTCGGCGACGTGCCCGGCAAGTACGTCAAACTTGAGGAAATCTGCTCCATTCCGGTGGGGGCCTTGTGGGACGGCATCATCGCCATCCCCTGGCAGGGGCCGCCGCCCGTGGACGGCCGGGGGCTGATGTCCATCATCGTCCAGGCCTCCACCAACCCGCACCTGGAAGCCGCCTCCCACTCGTCCTTCGCCGAGCGCAACTATTTCATGGTCTCACGCAATTACATGTGCTTAAGCTCCCGGTTCGGGTTCCACTTCTGCACCGTGGA
>DLGG01000157.1:0-675 GCA_002482565.1 Solidesulfovibrio magneticus | reverse complement strand
TCCAGTTCAAGGGCGGCGCGGCCGAGTATTCCCGGCGGCGGCGGCGGGCGCAGTTCGTGGGCGAGATATTGGAGCTTCAGGGATTTGTGGTGGAGGTCAACGAGGACGCCTCGTTCGCCCGCATCAACGGCGGCCCGCAAGAAGAGATGCTGCGGGGGCTGACCGTCATCGGCTACATGCTCATGCACANNTCGACATGATCATGCACAACGAGCCGCTGGTGCAAAGCTACAAGCAAAAAATCCTCGACGATCTGGTCAAGGTGCTGGGCCAACCCCTGCATGCGCCGCCGCCCTGCCCGGCTCCGGCAACGGAAACGACCGCATGAATCCCCGGTCGATCCGATCCTTGAGCGCCATGGCCCAGCGCCCCTGGGCCACAAGCCTCCCCTTGCGCAAGATCGCCCTCCCGTCGCCGCAGTTGAGCAGGGAGAGATAGTCGCGGTCGTCGCGGCAAAAGGGCGTCAATTCCCGGCCGGTCAGGGAGGCCAGCAGATTGGCGGCCAGCACCGGNNNNGCGTAGACCCCGGCCCGGGGCAGCGGGCAAGGGGTGAAATCGATGCAGTCCCCGCCGCCGAAGAGTTCCGGGTAGAGCGGGTGGTTGAGCCGGCGGGTAACGGCCAGCCCGCCGTCCGGGCCGCCGGCGGTCAGGCCGGCGGCCGCGAACAGCCCGGGC